>JAFAYW010000029.1 GCA_019240125.1 Alphaproteobacteria bacterium | reverse complement strand
CGCGTAATCCCACTCATAGACGGCCGAGGAGACGTCAAGCCCCTCATAGCATTGCAGGCGGATGAGCCGGCGCTTTAACGCGGTCGCCAGAACCTTGGCGATCTCGGTCTTGCCGACCCCGGCTTCCCCCTCGAGGAACAGCGGCCGCCCGAGGTGCAACGACAGGTGCACTGCCGTCGCAAGGCTACGGTCGGCGACGTAATCGGCGCTGCCGAGCATCGCCAGCGTGTCGCCGACTGCAGCGGGCAAGGCGTGTGTAGAGGCTGGCTGATTCAAATCGGCATCCGGAAATCGGCGGTTTCAGACGGGAAATTACTAGCCGCTCCACCGCGCCCGCGCCACGCCTTTGACGGCACCTCCAGCCAACGTGCGTGATACAAATACTTGACTTTGTCAACTATCAGGTTGAGATAGGGGATGCATCAGACCGTGCCTGAACCACGCATTGCCGAGATGCGGCGCTTCAACCGCTTATATACGCAGACCATCGGTGTCTTAGATGAAGGGCTGTTGGACAGCCCGTTCTCTTTGGCGGAAGCGCGGGTGCTCTATGAGCTGGCGCATCGTACCCGCCCCACCGCGACGGAAATTGCCCGCGATCTGCGGCTCGATGCCGGTTATCTCAGCCGCATCCTCAAGGGGTTTGCGCGGCGCGGTTTGCTGCGCCGCGTCGCCGATCCGGCCGACCGCCGCCGCTCCAGCCTCGCGCTGACCGCTGCCGGCGCCAACGCTTTTGCACCGCTCGACGAGCAATCGAGACACCAGATCGCCTGCCTGTTGCAACCCCTCAGCGAGACGGATCAGACAATATTGCTCGCCGCGATGCGGCGCATCGAGCGGCTGCTCGCGGGACGGATTTCCGACGCCGAGATCGCGCTGCGGTTGCACCGGCCCGGCGATATGGGCTGGGTGATCAGCCGGCATGGTGCGATCTATGCGGCGGAATATGGCTGGGACGCGCGGTTCGAGGCGATGGTCGCGACGATCGTCGCGCGGTTGCTCGATCGGTTCGACCCCGCGCGCGAGCGCTGCTGGATCGCCGAGCAGGATGGCGAGCCCGTCGGCTCGATCGCCCTGGCCCGAGACAGCGCAGAGGTCGCGCGCCTGCGTCTGTTGTTGGTCGAGCCGAGCGTGCGCGGCCATGGTCTGGGCGGGCGGCTGATTGGCGCGTGCCTCGACTTTGCCCGGGTCCGCGGTTACCGGCGTATCGTGCTGTCGACCTTCAGTGTGCTGACGACGGCCCGGAACCTTTACGCGGCGGCGGGTTTCCGGATCGTCGGAACCGAAGCCATGCACTGTTTTGGGCACCACCTCGTCGAGGAACACTGGGGGCTCGACCTCGGCTGATACCGGGCCGCGGCGTGACTACTGCAAGCCGGCGCCCTGATGGATGATCTGAGCCGAACCGTCCCAGATCATGCGCAACGCGACAAATGTCACGATGCCGAGCCCCACCCAGGATATCCAGAACAGGCGCTCAAGCAGCCGCGCGATAAAGGTGGAAGCGATACCCATCAGCGCGACCGACAGCACCAGCCCGATCACCAATATCCACGGATCGGACTGGGTACGCGCCACCCCGGCGACAGCGATCACGTTGTCTAGCGACATCGAGCAATCGGCGAGAACAATCATCCCAAGCGCCTGCAAGGCGCCCTTGTCGCGGCGCCGGGGTGGCAGCGGCGCGCCGTTCGCTGGCACCGCCGCAGCCTGCTTGGCCTCGCACAGCTCGCGATACATCTTCCACGAGACCCATAGCAGCAACACGCCGCCGGCGAAGGTCAGTCCTATGACCTCGAGCAGATGCATCGTGACCGCGGCGAAGGCAATGCGCAGCACCGTCGCGGCGGCGATTCCGCTGGCGATCACGAGGCGGCGATGCCGCTCCGGCAAGCCGGCGGCCGCCATCCCTACAACGATCGCGTTGTCGCCGGCCAGCACCATGTCGATGATAACAACCGACACGAGCGCGCTAACCTGGTTAAGATTTACCAGCACCAGGGCGACATAAGCATCGAGTCGCGCGGCGTCGAGGTAATAACTCAGGTTTACCGACATAACGATGTTGGGTCGCACCTTGCCGACAACCGGCCTGCCTCTTCGCATACGGCTCGCTGGGTTTTACGCAGCGAGTTTTCTGGTGGTGGGAGTTCAGCTGCCGTTCTGGCCACTGTGGCTCGCCGGCCGCGGGCTTGGCGCCAGTCAGATCGCAGCGGTGTTTGCTGCCGCCATTTGGGCGAAGGTCTTCGCGACTCCACCCATCGGCGCTCTATGTGACCGGCTCGGCAGACGACGCGCCGTCATGGTGGCGCTCGCCGGTTCGGCGTGCGCCTGTTATGCCGGGTTGTGGCCAATTGCCGGGTTTGGCGCGATCCTGGCCCTGAACCTGGTTGCCGGCATGGCGCAATCGGCCTTGATGCCGCTCGGCGACAGCGTAACCTTGGCGGCGGTGCGCAGCCATGGTCTCGATTACGGTCGGGTCCGCGTGTGGGGCTCGATCAGCTTCATTGTCGCGTCAGTCGGCAGCGGCCCTTGTCGGGAGGACCGCCGGGAGGCAACCAGATACTGACGCTTGTACTACTCGCGTCCCTGTTGTTGCTGGTGGCTTGCATCGCGGTACCCACGAGCATTGGCGGCGCCCGAAAGCAGGCGGGTTGGGCCGCGCTCGGGCGGTTTGCTATTGACCGGCGGTTCTGGCTCTTCGTCATCAGCGCCGCGGCACTGCAATCGAGCCATCAACTCTATTATGGCTTCGGCACCCTGATCTGGCGGCAAGCTGGTTTTCCGAACAGCGTGATCGGCGTCCTATGGGCCGAGGGGGTGGTAGCCGAGATCGTGCTGTTTTGGTACAGCGCGGCGCTGGTTCGTCGGCTCGGGCCGACCGGGCTGATGGTACTGGGTGGTGTTGGGGGCGTCTTACGCTGGAGCCTGATGGCGTTT
>JAFAYW010000005.1 GCA_019240125.1 Alphaproteobacteria bacterium | reverse complement strand
TTCCTGCATTGAAGGGGATCTGTCGAGGGTAGCAAGCTGAGTGCGCAGCCTCTCCAGATGGCGCTCGCCTTCGTTAATCGCTGCCAGCACCGCCGCGTACTCTCGGCGCTGCGATACGCTGAGGCCATGGCTCAGGAAGTTGGCAAGGCCGCCTCTGAATACTATTTCCATTCCGCATCTCTCCGACACTTGTGAGGTCTAGTAGTCCCTGGCGCAAGTGCGAGTTGCGCCGCGCAAGCTGGGGTGAGGGCAAAGCGATGGCGATTACACCAAGGTGTCGCCAATGCTTATGTCTCGCCGATACCATCGTGCAATGTCAGTCGTCCGGAGCGACACTTAACTTCCAGGTACCCCGATTACGGGTGCCGAGGAGGTTTCAATGTGCGCGACACCCAGGACGGCCCGGATCCAGGTAACTCGATCATCCCCGGCGTACTGGCGAATTACCTTCAATAATCCGCCCATAAACGTGATGGGCCCAGAATTCGTTCGCGAATTCCGGGATATCGTGCAAGCCATAGAGACCGACGAGCACGTCAAGGTCGTGGTGTTCGACAGCGCTGTCGCCGGCTTCTTCCTGAACCACAGCGACTTTCACGCCAGTTTGAGCGATCTGACCAGCATACCACAGGGGCCTACCGGACTTGAGGCGTGGCCGGACATCCTCGTCCGTCTGACACGTGCGCCGGTAGTGACGATTGCCTCGATCCGGGGGCGGGCGACAGGGAATGGTAGTGAGATCGTCTTGGCCTGCGACATGAGCTTCGCGAGCCGGGAAAATGCCGTGTTATCCCAGTGGGAAGTTGGGGTTGGTCTGGTAGCAGGCGGTGGCCCAATGGCGCGTCTGCCGCGGATCATGGGCAGGTCGCGCGCTCTGGAAGTGCTCCTCACTTCGGACGATGTCAGAGGTGATCTGGCTCAAGCCTATGGATACGTGAACCGGTCGGTGCCGGACGCCGAGCTTGATGGCTTTGTCGATGCGATCGCGACCCGCATTGCTTCATTCGACAAATGGGCGATCGCGAATACGAAGCGCCTTGTCAACGCAGCCAGCCTGCCCTCGGACGTCGAAATCGCGGCCGGGTGGGACACCTGCATCGCTTCCATCGGTCGGCCTGTCGCACAGGACCGCATCAAGGCGTTGCTGGAACAGGGCTTTCATCGGCCAGGAGACGCAGAAGACCGCCTCGGCTCCTATGTGGGGCGTCTCGGCGGCTAAGCACTCACGGGCGCGCGACGGTACCAGTCAAGCCAAACCCGTCTTATCTGAACTAAGGAACATGTGTCATGGACCTACTTGCTTTAGCGAAGAATGTTGCGGACCGCATCGAGGGCGAGGCGTCTCGCGCTGACGTGCCCATCACCGTCTGCGTAATCGACCGCCATGGCAACATCGTCCTCAAGCACTGCATGAACGGAGCACCGCTCTTTGCGATCGAGCTCTCCGAGCGGAAAGCGTATACCGCGGCGGTCGTGGGGGTACGAACGATCGATCTCCTGCCGCTTGTGCAGCCCGGCCAGCCCTTATTCGCGCTGATGGCGCAAGGCGATTATTGTGCAATGGGCGGCGGGGCGCCGCTCACCTGTGAAGGGCAGCTGATCGCCGGGGTTGGCGTGAGCGGCGGCACCGTGGACCAAGATGTCAGCATTCTTCAGGCGGGGCTGCAAGATCATTGAGGTACGATGATCCACTATCCGGCGGAGGTTCGGATGCTTAATCGCCGCTCGTTTCTCTCCAGCCTCATGCTGCCGGCGACAGTCGGGAGCGGCCTGATCGCGGCGGGGCACGCGTATGCCCGCCTCCCGGGGCCGGAGTTTGTCGGCGTCGATAGCTGGTTTAACAGCGAGCCCTTATCGGTTGCCGGCCTGCGCGGCAGCCCCTTACTTGTCGAATTTGGCACGTATACCTGCATAAACTGGCGGCGCACGTTGCCATACGTCAAGCGCTGGCACTCCCAATATCGTCCGCAGGGTTTGCAGATTGTCGGGGTCCATACCCCGGAGTTTTCGTTCGAGCGCACGCGCGCCTACATCGAAGACCAGCTGCGTGTGCTCGGCGTCGTGTTTCCGGTGGCGCAGGATAACGAATTCAGGACCTGGAACGCCTTCTCCAACGCGTTCTGGCCGTCTTTCTACCTGTTCGGCAGGGACGGCCGCCTTCGCCTGCAACGTGACGGGGAGGGCTACTCGGCGGTGATAGAAGATGCGATACGAGCACAGCTTGGTCTCGCCCCTGGGGCTCAGTCCGAGGACGCCGATCTGTCGAGAGTGATTACCCCCGAGTTCTATTTCGGCTCATTGCACGGCACACCCCAGGACCGCCGCCAGTCTCCGCGCAATGGCGAGGCGACGTATGCCATAGTCGATTCGACGGTTCCAAGGCTGAACGAATACCAGCTGGAAGGCACATGGGCACGCGCGGCCGAGCCCCTGACGCTTAGGTCCAATTCGGGGAAACTCCGCGTGCGCTTCTCAGCGGCGAAGTTTCATCTGGTGGCGGGTGCCCCGCAGCCGCTGCCGGTGCGTTTCCGCGTAGATGAGGGTGCGGAGCGGATCATCGAGGTCGGGTTGCCGACGCTATATACGCTGCTCGACAGCGATAGTTACGGCGAGCACTTTGTCGAACTTGAAAGCACTGCGCTCGGCCTGACACTATACAGTGCGACCTTCGGTTAAGCGCGCGAATGCCGCGCCTTTTACCTGGCGCTAATCGATAACGCACAGGGTCTGCCTCGGGGCTTTAAATCAGAGTTCCCGGCTCTAGACCCAGCCTGCGGTCTCTAGGGCGGCGCCGAACCTCGATGGATCGCCCAGGTCGTCAGGTTCGTGCATGTCGGCTTGAAGCCGCTCTTAATCGGGGGCATTTCACTTCGGCGGCACACTGCCCAAATATCTGGTATGGCAAAACTGGACGCGGCTGCTGTAGCCAAGCTCCTTGTCGAACTTGGCCGCCGTACGGCGCTGATCGGCGGCGACAGTTATTTCCGGTCTCGGGCCTATGTGCGTGCCGCAGAGCACATCGCCGCTTTAACCGAGCCACTTGGCGTGGTCGTCGATGAAGGACGGCTTCAGCAGATACCCGGCATCGGCACGGTTATCGCGGATGTCGTCACAGCGTTGCACTGCACCGGCACGCACCCTTTGCTGGAGCGGCTGCGCCAGGACGTGCCGGAAAGCGTGCTCGACATGCTCACTATCCCCGGCCTTAAGCCCGAAAAGATCGACATCCTGCACCGTGAACTCGGCATTTCCACACTTGAAGAACTTGAGACCGCGGTCCGTGAAGATCGGCTGAAGAGTGTCAAGGGGCTCGGGCCGGCATTGCAGCGGAAGATCCTGCAAGGTCTCGAAATCCGCGAAAAAACGATCGGCGCGAAGCACGTGCACCGTGCCGCGGATTTGGTGGATACCGCGATCGAGAACCTGCGACTATCGGGACTAGG
>JAFAYW010000248.1 GCA_019240125.1 Alphaproteobacteria bacterium | reverse complement strand
TGTCTCCGGGTCGGCACGGACGCGGCATGGGCCACGGATCGCGGCGAACCCATCGTCCTGGCGATGCTCGCCCATCTGCGGGCGAACAGCGTCCTGCTTCCGGCGGCGGCAGTGCTGGAGCGAATCGGATTGGCCGCTCGTGCACGGGCGCGAAAGAAGATCTTCGAGACGCTCGCAGTTGGGCTGTCCGACACGGAACGAGATACCCTCGTGGGGTTGCTCACGGTCGATCCCGAGTTGCGCCGTTCCCGCTTCGCCTGGCTGCGGGATTATTCGGAGTCGCCCGCGCCCTCCAACATCGTCGCGCTGTTGGATCGTCTCGAATATGCGCGCGGGTTGGGAATGGACCCTTCGCGCGCCGGACGAATCCACGCCGCCCGCTTCGCTCGGTTGATCGACGAGGGGGCGATCATGACCGTCCAGCACATCGCCGATCTCGAACCGGCGCGGCGGACGGCGATCCTTGCGGTTCAGGCAGCAAGCCTGGAAACCAGGCTGTCCGACGCGACGCTCGCGATGTTCGAGAAATACATGGGCACCTTGTTCAGCCGGGCGCGGAATCGGGACGAGCGACGCTTCCAGGCGACGCGGCGCGACGTCGCCAGGGCGCTGATCCTGTTCCGCCGCACCATCGCCGCGCTCCGCCACGCGAAGGAAGCCGGAGAGGACGGCGTCACCGTCGTCGAACGCGAGATCGGCATGAAGCAACTCGATGGCGTGCTTCCCGTCATCGGGGTCGTGGCCGACATGGCGGATCAGGACATCCTCGTCACGGCGGCCGAGCGTTACAGCGTCCTGCGTCGGTTCAGCCCTCGCTTTCTCGCGGCGTTCGACTTCCGGTCGAACACGCCGAATGATCCGGTGCTCGCCGCCGTTGAGCTACTCCGGGCAATGGATCGCGACGGCACCCGCGTTCTGCCAAAGCGCCCGCCGTCGTCGTTCTTGCCGCCGCAATGGCGCAAGCTGATCTTCGCGAATAACGTGCCGGACCGGCGTCTATACGAAACGGCGGTGCTGGCCACGCTGCGCGAACGTCTGAGGGGCAGCAACATCTGGGTCGTTGGTAGCCGGGACTATCGGGCGTTCGAGGATTACCTGCTGCCCGCCGAAGCCGGGCGCGACACCGGCATCGACGGCGAGCCTGATCCCGGACGTTACGTCACCAGCCGCACGGCGGCGCTGCATGAGCGCCTGACCTTCGTGGCCGAGCGCGCCGGGCGCGGAGAACTCGACGGCGTCGAGATCGAGGACGGCACGCTTTACATCGCCCGCACACCGCCCTCCGTCCCAGAGGCCGCCCGCGATCTGGCCCTGCGGTTGAACGGAATGCTGCCTCGGGCCCGGATCACCGAGGTCCTGAGCGATGTCGACGGGTGGACCGGATTCGCCGACCGATTCGTGCATCTGCGCACCGGCAATCCAGCCGCCGACAAACCCACGCTGTTGGCGGCAGTGCTTGCCGACGGCACCAATCTGGGCCTCGCCCGCATGGCCGACGCATCGCGCGGTCTCGGTTACCATCACCTCGTCAACGTGGCGCAATGGCACATCGGCGACGACAACTACGTCGCCGCCCGCGCCACCATCGTCAACGCGCACCACATGCATCCGATGGCAGCGATCTGGGATGACGGGACGACATCGTCGTCAGACGGACAGTATTTCCGAGCCGGAGGTCGCGCGGGCGCGGGCGGCTCCGTCAATGCCAAATACGGCATCGACCCCGGCGCGGTGCTCTACACGCATGTGTCCGGCCATTACGGACCATTCTACACGCGGGTCATTTCGGCGACGATGAGCGAAGCGCCTTACGTGCTCGACGGTTTGCACCATCACGCCCACCAAACCGATCTGCGCATCGTCGAGCACTATACCGACACCGCCGGTGCGACGGATCACGTGTTCGGCCTCTGCCATCTGTTGGGCTACCGGTTTGCCCCCCGGATCAAGGATCTGAAGGACCGCAAGCTCTACACGGTCGAGAAGCCCGCCACCTGGCCGTTGCTCGCGCCGTTGATCGGTGACACGATCGATACGGTGGCAATCCTCGCGCAATGGACAGAACTCATGCGGCTCAAGGCCTCGATCGAGACCGGCGCGGTCGTTCCGTCCGTCATCCTGCGCAAGCTGGCGGCCGCCGGTGCTGGCAACGTCCTGTCGCGCGCGCTCCGTGCGCTCGGCCGGATCGAGCGCACGTTGTTTACCTTGCAATGGTTATCCGATCCGGCGCTGCGCCAACGCAGCCATGCCGGTCTCAACAAGGGCGAGGCAAGTAACGCATTGCGCCGTGCGGTGTTCTTCCATCGACAAGGAGAAATTCGAGACCGCACCTTCGAAAACCAAAGTTTCCGCGCGTCGGGCCTGAGCCTCATCACCGCCGCCATCGTTCACTGGAACACGGTCTATCTCGACCGTGCCGTCCGCCAGTTGCGCGCGCAGGGAGCGGCGGTGCCCGACGATCTGCTGGCCCATGTCGCCCCGCTCGGGTGGGAGCATATCGGACTGACCGGAGATTACGTCTGGACCGCGGCGAACCCGGCCGCGCCCTTTCGGCCGCTACGCGAGGTTCGTTCTATGTTCCAGCCCTTGGCTGCTTAGCGTGCAGTTTTGAACAAATCGTCTGGTGACCCCTATTTCGTGCCCTGCTCCCGTCACACGAAGCCGACACCCTCATTGCCGAAGGAAAAGCTGCTCAAATCGCTGCCAGAGAAGCCGCCAAAGCTCAATTCGCTCCGGCTGCTCAACCCGTTCAAACTGTTCAGCCGGTGCAGCCCGTTCAGCCTGTGTCAGCGGCTCCTACCAACGAACGAAGCGGTCTGATGGCTAACTGGATGTCGCGGAAAGCTGCCTCAAATTAAGCCGTGGCACTTTGCCATGCGAGAGGGCCAGCCCTCTCGCGCTCTCCCGGGATATTTGAACAAGGAAATGACAGCGGATTTTTGGGATTCACGCGGCACTGATTCGCGATTACAATGGTCGCACGGTGCAGCCTGGGAAGGCGATGACCGTCAAGGAAATGGAGGCCCGCTGGTTCTGCATCAGCGGGCCTTTCGTTTGTGTAGCGCCCTACTCCGGCGCTGCTTCTTGGCTGGTCGGTTCCGCCAGATAGCGTTCAACGGCCAGCTCAACCAAATCCTGCACCTTGCGACCTTCCAAAGCGGCGCGGGATTTCAGTTGGCGGTAGGTCTTGGCGCTGATGCGAGCGCCAACTTGTTGCCGCGCTTCCTCTACCGGCTTTGCCTTGGCGGGTGGTGAGGTTACTGAAGCCGGTGCGTTCGCGGGCTGCGGAACAGGATCGGCTTTATCGAGATCGAAGCTCAATGGCTTGCGGGCTGCCATAACTCACACCTATGCCGGTTGTTTTGTTAACTCGGTAACTTGTTCCCTTGGTAACATGCCAACTTTGTCACAAACCCACAACAGTAACTCTTTGATTTCCGCCGATGCTTTGCCCCTGGGATCGAAATCCGGCGCGGAAAGCCCTTCGTGAAAGCGGCTCGCGAACGGTTTCCGGGCTTGTAGGACGATAGGGCACACTTCGACGCCCGCCGCTCTAATCGTGGCTATGGCTTCGGCGGTCTCAGCGCCCTGCGCCGGAGCCGCGTTGATGACAACGAAGGTGGGTTTGCCGGATGCGTGGGCCAGTTTCACCGATACCGCGATGGAGATAAGGTCAGGCCCGACGGGGCGACATGGGATGAGAACAGCGTCGGCCTGGGCGGCGGCGGCGGCTCCGATGTCAGGTGCATTGCCGGGCGTGTCGATAATCACAAGATCGGTGCCGTTTTCCCGCGCCTGGTCGAGCAGGCGTGGCAGACGTGGCGACTGAGCTGGCACGACAGCCGGAATTTTCTCCGGCCGGTTGTCTCCCCAGACCGTCGAATTGCCGCGCGGATCGAGGTCGAAAATGGCGGTTGCCAGTCCGTGGGCTTCGGCGGCGACGGCGAGGTTGACCGAAATGATGGTTTTCCCGGCTCCGCCCTTCTCGCTGATGATGGCAAGTGTTCTGGTTCGGCTCATGCATTCCTCGCTGATTTGGTAACAAGGTAACTTGGTATCTTGCTTTCTAGGTGATTAGGTAACTTGTGGATTAAATGGTTTGATACGGAGTCACCTTGTTACCTATCGCCCAAAAATTCACAAGCTATTAATGCAGATTGTAATAATGTTATCAACATATCTCGGTAACTTGTTCCCTTGGTAACAAGTTACCGAGACTTGCGGCCGTTCTTTGTTCGGAGCCGAAAACCGCCGTTCTTCGTCCCGTCGCCTGCAATCTGAACCCCTCGGAGCGCATGGAAAGGGTCAAGGCCCGAAGCCCTTCAGGGGCCGCTTTTAGCGGCGGCCTTGAGGCTTTCCGGGCGTGTAGGGACAATGGGTTAGGGGAGGGGTGCCGTTTACCTGCTGCGAGTTTCCTGAATTGTGCTATAGTTCAAAGCTCTAGGAGGATGTGAATGGCTGATCCTGAAGCCAAGTCGATTTTTGATATGGAGCCTGACGCAGCGCATGAAGCCCGCCTCGATGCCGAGGCAGAGGCGGCTTATAAGGCTGGCCGTGTTGTTCCTCACGAGCGAGTGCGGGAGTGGCTAATGAAACTGGCTAAGGGCGAAAGAGTCCCGCCACCTCGTGCCTAGCCCATGCGTGTTGTCTGGACTGAGCCTGCGCTAGACGGGATAACGAACGCATACGATTACATTTTCACTTTCAACCCACTGGCTGCGGCGCATATGGCTGAAGCGTTGTTTGCCGCCGGTGATAGCCTGGTGAATTTCCCACATCGTGGCCGACCCGTGCGTGGCACGGGCATGCGGGAGCTGGTCTCGGTCAGTCCCTACATTATCCGTTACCGCGTAATCGGTGATGAAGTGGTGATCCTGCGTGTGCGCCACAGTGCGCGCCGCTCTACCAATCCGTGAAACGCGATGCATGCTTTCCCGGTTGGTCAATAACCCTGACCAATTTCCTTGTGTAAATATCCCCACTAGGGGTGTGGGGAGCGTGAGCGTCCCCACCTGGAATGATAGTTGCGCGCCTCTTGGCGCGCTCCGCTATGTTACGGCGACGCCTTCACGGTCGGCGATAGCCGTTCCGAGGCTGTGCAGTGCCTTCAATAGCCCTTTGTCCATGTCTGTGAGGGTGTCGGTTGGGGCAGGGGCCTCTTTCTTATTTACTGAAATATCTTGATTCAGGGTTCCAGCGGGATTTTCCGACTTAGTTCCTTCCCGACCTTCGGCGCAGGGCAGGGGATCTCGGAACAGGTAGGCGTTGCTGGTGCGAATGATGCGCCAGTTCGTCACCCATTTGCCGAACAGGTCGCGCTCGCGCACCTGCTCGCGCCAGATACGGTTAACCCATGTCAGTATGTTGGCGTCCTCAAGTGCCTTGATCGCCTCATAAACCGTATCCCGGCAGCATTCCGCCTTGACGGCAATCGCCTCGTAGGCCGGGAAACACAACCCGCTCTTGCTGTTGTGGAAGTGCCATAACAGCGCCTCAAGCACCTCCATGATGGCGCGGGTGAGGGGGCCTCGGTGCTGGCCGGGCTGGCGGTGTTTGGCGTTATACGCCCGTGCATAGACCATGATGCGGGCCTTGGCGTTGCCGTCGAGCGGTATGCCGCGTGCGGCACCGAACACCTTCTCGCGGCGGGGCCGCAGATGATTCGGCAATCGGGTAGTTTCAGGCATGACATTTCCCTTCGGGTTGCGACAGCAAACCCGCTCGGAAGGGGCCGGAAATCGGCACAAACCGCCCGTTAGCGAAAACATGGTTTTCGCTTGACGGTGGGCCTCGATTTTGGGAGAGTCGGGGTTGCGAGCACCGACTACCACCGAAAATCTTTGCCGACCTAAGACCCGCCCTTCGTGGCGGGTTTTGCTTTTCTGGGTCTTGCTTTCTCCAGAATGTTAACAAACCGATACAGCGCGAATCGCTGCATCACAGGGCAGGATGCAGCAATCTTGGATTCGGGTCGAGAATTTCATCAAGGTAGCGGAAACGATTCCGCCTGCGGACTTATCGGCGGTAACCGTCTCGCGCCCGTCGCCTTCCCCATGTGCAGCACAAACTTAGGGCCGACCCTACCTGTGTGCGGCCCCGCCTGAGCTGCTGCCGGTTTGGTGGACACCGAGTTAAGGTTTTCCACCGGATCGGAGGTCGGGAATGCAACGCCGAAAATTCAGCCGCGAGTACAAGCTCGAGGCGGTCAAGCTGATCAAGGAACGTGGAGTTTCGGTTGCTCAGGTATCTCGGGACCTGGACGTGGTAGAGAGTGTGCTGCGAAGGTGGCTACGAGAAGAAGGGACAGATCCGCAGCAAGCGTTTCCTGGCAACGGCCAAGTGAAGCCAGAGCAGTTGGAGATCAGCCAGCTGCGCCGTGAAGTTGCAAAGCTGAAGGCGGAGCGTGATATCCTAAAAAAAGCCGCGGCCTACTTTGCCAGGGAGGCGATATGAAATTCGGCTTCATTGCAAAGCACCGAGGGATCTGGCCGATCCGTTGGCTCTGTGAGGCGCTCGGTGTCTCACGCAGCGGCTTTCATGCCTGGCTCAGCAGGCCGCCGAGTGAGCGTGCCCTGGCGGACGAGACCTTAGCGAACCGAATACGGGCCAGCTTCGTTGCTAGCGACCGAACCTATGGAGCCCGCCGGGTCTGGCATGATGTGCTGGCTGAGGGTGCGTCGTGCGGATTGCATCGGGTGGAGCGGCTGATGCGCAGCCAAGCCCTTCGCGCCCGGCCTCGTCGACGTGGCTTGCCGCCGGACAAAGGCGAACGGGCGAAGGAAGCGGTAGCGGCGAACGTGTTGAACCGAGAGTTTGCCGCCACAGCGCCGAACCAGAAGTGGGTCGCAGACTTCACCTATCTCTGGACAGCCGAAGGTTGGCTCTATGTGGCCGCCGTGATTGATCTGTTTTCACGCCGCGTGATTGGCTGGTCGATGCAAGCCGCGATGACAACGCAACTGGTAACCGATGCCCTGGTGATGGCGATCTGGCAGCGGGGCAAGCCGGATGCGCTGTTGCACCATTCTGACCGTGGTAGCCAATATAGCAGCGAGCAATTTCAGAAGCTCATGGCGGATCACGGCGTGACGTGCAGCATGAGCCGATCCGGCAATGTCTGGGACAACGCCGCAATGGAGAGCTTCTTCTCCTCGCTGAAAACCGAACGAACAGCCCGGAAAATCTACCGCACGCGCGACCAGGCGCGGGCCGACGTGTTTGACTACATCGAGCGCTTCTACAATCCGCAGCGACGGCACTCGACCATCGGCTACCTCAGCCCTATGGAGTTCGAGCGGATCGAGGCCATGAGCTAAACCGCATGTCCACCAAACCGGCAGCAGCTCATGTCTCCGGGTCGGCACGGACGCGGCATGGGCCACGGATCGCGGCGAACCCATCGTCCTGGCGATGCTCGCCCATCTGCGGGCGAACAGCGTCCTGCTTCCGGCGGCGGCAGTGCTGGAGCGAATCGGATTGGCC
>JAFAYW010000168.1 GCA_019240125.1 Alphaproteobacteria bacterium | reverse complement strand
GGTCGAGCAGCTGACCGAGGTCGCCACCGCGCTCAATGTCGGGCATCTGATGCTGCTGTTGCAGTTCGGCAGCATGGGTAAGGACTTGGCCAAGTACAATACGAAGCTCTTTGCCGATAAGGTGTTGCCGCGATTGCAGCCGCTCTTTTCGGAATGGGAAGACCGCTGGTGGCCGGCGCCGATGCAGCGGACCGAGCGGGCCGAGCCGGCGCCGTTCGCCGCTTCGATGGCGGCCGAGTAATCACAAACAAAGATTGGGAGGAAACAATGCGGTATCTGCTTGCGGCGACAGCCATCGGGCTGGCGCTTTCCAGCGGCGTGGCCGGAGCGGCCAGGGCGGCGGATGTCCTGACGCTGACCTCGTCGGCGATCCAGGATAACGGCACCCTGGCCACGAAAAATGCCTGCGGCGACAAACAGCGCAGCCCGAATTGCGTCGGCGAGAATGTGTCGCCGCCGCTCGCCTGGTCTGGCGCTCCCGACGGCACCAAGAGCTATGCGCTGCTCCTGATCGACCCCGAGGGACGCGCGCCGGCCGGGGTCAACCATATGGTCATCTATGGAATTCCGACGGATGTGAAGGGGTTTGCCGAGGGCGAGATCAGCCAGCCCTCGGAAAAATATGTCGGCGGCAAGAGCACGATGGGTGTCGCCACCTATACCGGGCCGGGCACGCCACCGGGCACCGACTGGCACCATTACACCTTTGTGCTGATCGCCACCGATCTCGACCCGAAAGCGCTCCAACCCGGGTTGACCCGCGAGGATTTGACCACGGCGCTCAAGGATCACGTCAAGGCGTCCGCCGGTCTGGTGACGCGCTTCCGCCACCCGACCTGACCTGCGAGAGCCGCGACTTCGGAAAGCCCCTCTCCCGCACCGCGGGAGAGGTTGGTGTTGCGGCTTGACCTTGCCGTCCGGCCGGCCTAGAAACACCGGCTTCTCATCACCGTATACGCAGGCGAGGTGCGGCAATGGCCCGCAAATGCCCCATTTCCGGCAAAGGTGTCTTGGTCGGGCACAATGTCAGCCACTCTAACATCAAGACCAAGCGCCGGTTCATTCCGAACCTGCAGACCATCTCGGTCCTGTCCGACGCGCTGGGCTCCGTGCGGCTGCGCCTGTCGACCAATGCGATCCGCACGATCGAGTTCAAGGGTGGCATCGACGCCTATCTGAAGGAGATGCCGGACGGCAAGTTGCTGCCCGAGATGCGGCGGCTGAAGCGCCGCATCGAAGGTGCGGCGGAGCGCAAGGCGGGTTAGCCGCTCCCTCACGTTCGCGCGAGCGGGTTCTGCGCGGCTGAGATTGTCCCTATCCTGCGGGCCGACGTTCAACCGATTGAGGGATTTCGCATGGATGGGATCGCGCCCGAACTGTTGACGATGGTGCCGCGCACCAGCTTTTCGCGGCGCGGCGTACTCGTGACCACGTTGGTCAGCGGGTTCGCGCTATCGGCCGGGCCGGTCTCGGCGCAGACCATCACCACCGACGGTAGCGGCCTCACCGCCGGCGAGGTCAAGGTTAAGACCAGCGACGGTGAAATTCCCGCGTACCGCGCGATGCCGGCAACCGGCGGGCCGTTCCCGACCGTTCTGGTGGTGCAGGAAGTCTTCGGCGTGCACGAGCACATCAAGGATGTGTGCCGCCGCCTCGCCAAGCTCGGCTTTTTCGCCATCGCACCGTCGCTTTACGCGCGGCAGGGCGACCCATCGAAATACACCGACACCGCCAAGCTTCTCGCCGACATCGTCAGTAAGGTGCCGACCGCCGAGGTGATGAGCGACCTCGATGCGACGGTGGCTTATGCCAAGGAGAGCGGCAAGGCCGACGCCGCAAAGCTCGGCATCACCGGCTTTTGCTGGGGTGGCTTTGCCACCTGGATGTACGCGGCGCACAACCCCGCGCTGAAGGCGGCGGTATCCTGGTATGGCCCCGATCGGCAGAAGAGCGAGATCATCCCGCAAAACCCGATCGACGTGATCGCGCAGCTCAAATGCCCGGTGCTCGCGCTTCACGGCGGGCAGGATCAAAGCATTCCCAAAGACACGATCGAGAAGCGCCAGGAGGCCTGTAAGGCCGCCGGCAAGACCTGCGAGTTCAAGATTTACCCGGATGCACCGCACGGCTTCAACGCCGACTACCGGCCGAGCTACCGTCCAGACGACGCGAAAGACGCGTGGGCGCGTATGCTGGCGTGGTTCAAGCAGAACGGGGTGAGTTGATACCGGGCGATGGCGGTTGTCGAGCTTGAGGCGCTGACAAAAAGATTTGGTGAGGCGATCGCGCTGGACGGCCTCACCCTCACTATCCCGCACGGCTCTCTGGTGTGCCTGCTCGGCCCCTCCGGCTGCGGCAAGACCACGACGCTGCGCCTTGTCGCCGGCTTTGCCGACCCCGATGGCGGCACCATCAAGGTCGGAGGCCGGATCGTATCGGAGCCCGGCCGCAGCCTGCCGCCGGAGCGGCGGCGCATGTCGATGATCTTTCAGAGCTATGCGCTGTGGCCGCACATGACGATCGCCGACAATGTCGGCTACGGCCTCAAACTGCGCAAACTCGATCGCGCCGACCGCGACAAGCGCGTCAAGGTGATGCTCGACGTCGCGCATCTCGGCAACCTCGCTGAGCGCTACCCGCACGAATTGTCGGGCGGCCAGCAGCAGCGTGTCGCCCTGGCGCGAGCCCTGGTGGTTGAGCCCGAGACATTGCTGCTCGACGAACCGCTGTCCAACCTCGACGCCAATCTGCGTGAGGAGATGCGCTTCGAGATCCGCCGCCTGCACGACGCCTACAAATACACGACAATCTATGTCACGCACGACCAGTCCGAGGCGATGACCACCGCCGATACGATCGTCGTGATGAATCACGGGCGGGTGGAGCAGGTCGGGTCACCCGAAGACATTTATCAGCAACCCTGCTCCGAGTTTGTTGCCCGATTTATCGGCGGCACCAACATTCTGCGCGGCCGTGCCGATGGGGCCGGAATTGCCGATTGCGGCGCGATATCGCTGCGTTGCGGCGCCGGCGACACCGCCGCGTCAGGCGATATCGCGGTGTCGATCCGTCCGCACGATGTCGGGATCGCTGCCGCCGGAGATGACCCGGTCGCACCCAATGCTGCGATGGGCCGCGTGTTGCGCCAGGCGTATCTTGGCGCTCAGCGCGACTACCTCGTGAGCCTCGCCGATGACCAGCAGGTGCGTGTCATCACCCCCATGCAGGTCAATATCCCGGTCGGCGACAGCGTGCGATTATCCTTCCCGCCCGAACATTGCCGCGCGCTCGTCGCGTAGCCGCGATTTGCAACACACGGGTCGCCGCGGTTCGCGGGCACCCAATGAGGAAACCAAGAATGAAGATGTCCTGGGGATTGTCGCTTTGCGCCTTTCTGTTTGCCGTTCCCGCAGCGCTGGCCGCCGCCCCGGCGCCAACCGCGATCACGCCCGAGCTGACTGCCGCCGCGAAAAAGGAAGGCAAGCTCGTCTGGTACACCTCGATCGAGTTGCTGACCGCGCAGAAGCTGGCGAAGGCGTTTGAGGACGCTTATCCCGGCATCAGCGTGCAGGTCGAGCGCAACGGCGCCGAGCGTAATTTCCAGCGCATCGAGCAGGAACGCGGCAGTGGCATTCACAATGTCGACGCCGCCGAGGCTTCCGACATGGGCTCTTTTATCCTGTGGAAGCGGCAGAATTGGCTCGCGCCGTTCGTGCCCAAGGATGTCGCTGATCACTGGCCGGCGGCACAGCGCGACGCCGACGGTATGTTCGCCACGGTTCGCTTCAACCTGTCGCCGATCGTCTACAACACCCGCATGGTCAAGGCCGAGGACGCACCAAAAAGCTTCGCCGATCTGCTGGATCCGAAATGGTCAGGCAAACTGGTCAAGGCGCATCCCGGCTATAGCGGCACGATCATGACAGTGACCTATGAGATGGAAAAAAATCTCGGCTGGGATTACCTGCAAAAGCTCGGCAAGCAGCACATCATGCAGGTGCAGTCCGGCACCGAGCCGCCAAAGAAGGTGGCGCAGGGCGAGCGCCCGGTGATGGTCGATGGCGGCGAATATCTGGTCAATCAGATGAAGGCGTCAGGCGCGCCGCTGGAGATCGTCTATCCGACGGAAGGTACCCCGACGATCCCGGGCGGTGCCGGCATCTTTGTCGATGCACCGCACCCTAATGCCGCTAAGCTGTTCACGCTGTTCCTGTTCTCGAAGGATGGCCAGCAGATCATGAGCGACACGGCGTGGCTGCGGTCATTTCACCCGGATGTGAAGCCGCATGACGGCGTCAAGCCACTCGGCGAGATCAAGACCTGGCCATCCGACGCCGCGGCGATGGTCGATCAGGAAACCGACATCAAGAAGAAGTATGCCGAAGCGTTCGGCCTTTAGCTCCCATGCGAAGAAAGGGTCCGGCCGTACCGAACCCTTTCCTCGCGGCGGCTGCTACTTGATGATGACGCGGTCAGCGATCGAGTCCGGACCCACCACATGGTAATCGACCTGCACCGGGTGGCCTATCTTGACGGCGTCAAAGGTGGTTGGCGTCGCTCCGCTGATGAAGACAGTTGTCGGCGTCGTCTTGTACGTCGCCGTGGCGCTCAGCCATTGCGCGCCGAAGGTGAACGTCTTTCCCGAGCGGTCGATTGAGCCGACCTTTCCGTCGAGCTGGTCTGCGAGAGCCGGGGTGGCGATCGCGAACGCACAGACGCATAGCAATACGCGTTTACGCATTGTGGCCTCCTGTTCATCGATAGTTCAGGCATCTCCACTTGAACGCGAAGTACGCCTGTTGCCGAGCCTTCGAGTGCCCGGTCACCTGCATCTTGGATGTGCAGCCTGACAAAGCCAAGCTTATTTCATGGGCAACTGAGCGCGTTCGAGGCCAGCGCAATGGCGCGTTCTGCATGCCTTTGTGAATATATGGAAATCACGCTGCGGCCGCCTTTAAAAGCCACCACTTTGGGCGCCGCGACTCACCACAGACTTTAGACTGCCACCTAATGGTTCGGCCAGAAATCCGGCTGACCGTAGGTCGGCGATATCGTGTACCGGCATTGCGGATCGCCGCGATAGCGCTGCGGGCAGGGACCAAGGCCGCTGGTATAAGGGTCGTAACTGTAGGACGGAGGCAGCGGCTGTGCCTGAGCGCTATACGAATAGGGTGCGTAGGGCTGCTGGGCTGAGGCTCCAAACGTGATGCCGCCGACCAGAACGACCCCCAATAGAGCGACGCGAGTGAGCATTGTTTTCCCAGTCAGTACGGTTTTGATGCTACCTAGCCAACATGATGAGATGGGCGTTGTTCCGGTGACCGGCTACCCACAGCACGGCATCTACCCGCATGGCACCTCGCGAGCCAGCGCATGACGCTCGCTGTCGAGGCCGTGCCGGCGCGGCCGATGCGGCATATCGATCTGTCCGTGCCGGTGCTGGTGCTGCTCACGCTCGTCTTATGCGTCCTGGTTCTGCTGCCGCTGGGCTGGCTGCTGTGGTACGCGGTCAGCGACAAGGATGGCGTTCCGACGCTGGACAATTTTGTCCGGTTGGCGCGCGATCCGACGTTTGTCGAGCCCTATGTCACGGCCTTGGAGATCGCCGCGAGTGTCGCGGCCGCTTCCGCCGCTGCGGCGCTGCCGCTTGCCTGGCTGGTGGCCCGCACCGACCTGCCGGCACGCCGGATGATACGGACGCTGGTTACGGCCTCTTTTGTCACCCCGCCATTTCTCGGTGCCATCGCCTGGGAGTTGCTGGCGGCGCCGAACAGCGGCTTGCTCAACGGCCTTTATCGTTTCGTCACCGGCGCCGGTGAATACGATCACCTGTTCGACATCTACAACACGACCGGGGTCGTGTTTGTGATGGCCTGCTACAGCTTCCCCTATGTATTCGTGCTGCTGGCGAACG
The DNA here is from genome assembly GCA_019240125.1 of Alphaproteobacteria bacterium. Lineage (GTDB taxonomy): Bacteria > Pseudomonadota > Alphaproteobacteria > ATCC43930 > CGMCC-115725 > DATARH01. Next base: position 19,097 of record JAFAYW010000168.1, on the reverse strand, counting down.
CCTTTGACAACATTCCGGGCGATCTCGAGGACGCCTCCGCCATCCTCGGCGCGACGCGGCATCGCACCTTTCGGTATGTGACCCTGCCGATGGTCTTGCCGGCCTTAATGGCGGGCGGGCTGGTCGCTTTCGTGCAGGCCCTGACGCAGTTCGGCGTGCCGGCGATCCTCGCATTGCCGGCCGGGTTTCACGTCATTACCACCAAAATCTGGGCATTGTTCCAGTATCCGCCGGAACCGCATCTCGCGGCGGCGGCGGCGATGCCGCTGCTGCTGCTGACGATGCTGTTGCTGCGTGGCCAGCAACTCCTACTCGGCCGGCGCGGTTATACGGTAGTCGGCGGCCGCTCGAGCCCGCCGCGCCGCATTCCGCTGCGCTCATGGCGATGGCCGGCCTTTGGTTTTGCGATGGCGATGTTGTCATTGCCGATCCTGTTGCCCTACGCGGCGCTGTTGAAGACGGCGCTGGTGCGCACGCCCTCCGACCCGCTCAGCCTCGCGACGTTGAGCTGGCACAATCTGCGCTTTGTCTTCGTCGATTATTCGCAGACGCAGCAGGCGCTCATCAACACCGTGATCCTCGGCGTGCTGTCAGCGACGGCGGGTACCGCGATCGCGCTTGTCGTCGGCTATGTCACCAGCCGCCGCCTGGTGGCGGGACACCAGTTGCTGGGCCTGCTCGCGACGGCGCCCGTCGCAATCCCGGGCATCGTATTGGGGGTCGGCCTGTTCCTCAGCTACACGCGGCCGCCAGTTGTGCTTTACGGCACGCTGTGGATCCTGCTGCTCGCCTTCGTGACGATCGAGCTGCCGGCCGGATATCAGCAGGTTCAGGCAGCGTTTCGCGGATTGCATCCGGAACTGGAAGAAGCCAGCCGCATCTTCGGAGCGACCCGGCTTAAATCGCTGTGGCAAATCACAGCGCCGCTATTGCGCGCCAGTGTCGTCGCCACATGGTGCTTTATCTTTATCGGTGTGATCCGCGAATTATCAGCGACAATCATGCTGACCACCGCCAATACCAAGGTGGTGTCGGTCATCATTTACGATCTTAACGAGAGCGGGGATCTCGGCGCCATCTCGGTGTTGGGGATCACGCTGTTGCTGATCACCTTCGCGGTGGTCTTTCTCGCCAACAAGCTGCCCGTACTGGGAGGCGCCCGGCCTCGGCTGGGCTGACCGTTCGCCGAAACCTCAGCGTCGGGCCTGGGCGCGCTGCAAGGTCTGAACGACCGACGGCCGATGGCTCTCCTGCGCCCAGCCGAGTGCGTCGCGTCCGGTGTAATCAGCCTTGCGCGGGTCGGCACCCTTGGCCAACAGGTTCTGCACTTCCTGGACGTTGCCGCGGCTTGCAGCCAGCATCAGCGGCGTCATGCCATTGCGGTTTTCCTGATCGACGGCGGCGCCCGAGTCGAGCAGCAATTCGACCATCTCGGCGTGGTTGCGATCAGCCGCATAATGCAGCGCCGCGTTGCCGAGCTTGTCTCTGATATTGAGGTTGGCGCCAGCGCGGATCAGGATCGCGGCGATCTGCATGTTGCCGTTGATGGCCGCCACCTGCAGCCCGGTGCGGCCGTCATCATCGAACTCGTTGAGTTTATTGCCGGACGTGACCAGTTGCTGAACCTTGGCGGCATCGTCCTTGCCCGCCGCCCGCGCGATATTATCATAGTACGAGCTGAACAGGCTGATATCGGCGCGTGCAAGCGACGATGTACCGAGACCCGCCACCAAGATTATCGCCGTGCACCAGCCCCAGCGTCCGAGCATCCCAGTCTCCTCACGGGTGACACTTCTTGCTCCGGGCTGATCTTACCAGACTGGCACGGTGCTGCCAGCATCGCGCCAGCATCCCGGGATTTCTCCGGATCACGGCCTGAAGACATCGGGGAAATTCAGGTTGAGGTCGAGCTCGATACTTTGCCCGCGCAGCTGCTCCGGCAGGGGTGGGAAGTGCCCGACCGCAACGACCATCTGCTCGATCCTGGCGTCGATATCGGGATAGTTCGAGCTTGCCGCGATCCGGGTATGGGTGATCGTCCCGTCATCCTCGACGCGTACCGCGATCACGGTTTTGCCGCGGCGATTGCCGACAAGGTCGGCTGGCAGCAGATCGAGATGCCGGCGTGTCAGTGTCACCAGATATGACAGGTACTGTCCGGTCGAGCTCTGGTGCGCCGGCGTGGCGGCCGGCGCGGTTTGCGCCGGCTTGGTTTCCACCACCGTACTTGCGGCGAGCCTTGCCTCTGGTTTCGGTGGGGCAGCCTTGGGTCTGGTGACAGCCGCGCGGGCCGGTTTGGCGATTTTCAGCGGCGGCGGTGGAGGAGAGGGAACCGGCGTTGGCGTAGCGACTGGTGGTGGTGGTGGCGGCGGCGTGGCGGCCGTCGGCACCGGGGGCGGAATATCGCTGGGTTGCGGGGGTGCGGCGGGAGGTTCCGCGGGCTGGTCCTGGACCGCCGCCATCGGTGCGGCTTCGGCCTCGCTTGTCGGGCTTTCGGTGGTTGGTTGCTCGAGCACAAGCTGAACCGGAACCGCTCCGCCCAGCGGCGGCACCGCGCTCGCCGTCAGTGTCAGTAGCAGTAGCAACGGCAATGCATGCATGCCAAATGACCCGGCCAGTCCAAACGGCCTGACGCGGGGTGGCGGCTCGAGCAGTTCCTCGATTTCCTCAGGTTCAGAGGCACCGCGTGCCGGATCCAGAAGGACAACATCATCGAAATCGATGAAATAGGGGCCAGTCGCGAGCAGCGGCTCAGCCGTATGGCTGTCCGGTGCAGAGATTTCCGCCAGATCGAAGTCGACCTCGTCAGACTGATCGTCCGGCCACACTGTCAATCCGTTCGCCGCACAGGTTACTGAGTCAATCCCCGCATCAGGATACACGCTCGCGGTAAAACGTGCCGCATCAGTGATATTGCGGGAACGGGAAGTCGTATTCGAGCGGCATGCTGCCGGACTGGTACCATTGCGGCAGCGGTGGAAAACGATGGACCGCCGCCACCATCTCTCGCACTTTACTGTCGATATCCGGGTAGCCCGAGGAGCGCATGATGCGGACTTGGGATATCGTGCCGTTGTCGAGGACGATCAGGGTCAGCACGGTCATCCCGCTCCGTCCCGACAGCAGCGACCCCGGTATCGTGCTGGTGTAGCGGCTGATCAATTCAGCGCAATAGGCTAGATACTCGTCGCGGCTCGCCGCAGGCCCCGGAAACTGTGCCTCGTGGGCGGTGGGGCGCGGGTTGAACGGCGCGCGCGCGCTGACCGATTGCTTCGGCCGCGAAGGTGACAGGTCGAGGGTTTGCGGCGGCTCGGTATCGGGTTCCGGCAGCGGCGGCGCCGCGTCCATTGTCGGCTTCGGCAGTGCCGAGGTCAGCGTGATGCTCTTGGGCGGCGTCGGAGGCGGCGGCGTCGGAGGCGGCGGCGTCGGAGGCGGCGGTGCCGGTGTCGGCGGCACCGCCGATGCCGCGGCGGCGACCTGCTTTTCCTCTGATTTTTTTTCCTCTGGCTGTGTGGTTTCCGGCTCGGGTTTTGTCTGGGGTTGGTCGCGCTTGCCTGACGGACCACCAATATCCACCGATGCCAGGTTCGGCATATTGGGTTTCGGCTCTGGCTTGGACGGCGGGGATGGCGGCGGAGGCGGTGGTGGAGGTGGCGGTTGCTCCAGCACCAGCTGCACCGGGATCGGCGGCGGGGTCAGGGGCGGTTCGTATTCCCACGGCAACAACACCAGCAGCGTCAGAAAATACACCGTGATCGCCAGAACCCACGACGCGGAGGACAGACCACGGCGCAGGGGTGACAATGGCAATCGCTGGCGCTCATTGGTGCCGGGCGCCGGGGGTGGGGCCGTCTGCTTGAGGACGAACTGAGCACTGTCGTTTGTGCCGGGATCGTCGAATTCCACCAGCACCGGTCCCGATGACAGCACCGGTTCCGGCGGCGCGTCCGGCGGCAGCGCGACGGCGCCCGGGCTGATCTCGAACCGGTCGAGCAGATTATCCGGCCGCACCCTTGCCCCCGAAGGTCAGCCGGCGGCCGCGGAGATGCCGGCGAGCTCGAGCCAATCGGTTTCCGTCAGCGTGGCGACACCAAGCTCGGCGGCGCGCTTGGCCTTTGACCCGGCCTCGGCGCCGATCACGACATAGTCGGTTTTCGACGACACCGAGCTGGCGACATTGGCGCCGAGCGCCTCGGCGCGCGCCTTGGCCTCGGAACGGCTCATCGATTCCAGACTGCCGGTGAAGACAATCGTCTTGCCGCTGAACGGCGAGGTCGTGCGCCGCGTCGGCGCGGCGTAATCCTGCACGTTGAGCTCGCCCGCGAGATCGTCGAGGATCTCGCGGTTATGCGGCTCGGCGAAAAACCCAACGATATCGGTCGCCATGTCCTTGCCGATGCCGTGCACGTCGAGCAGATGCGCCGCCGCCGGATTTTCCTGGTCCTGCGCCGCTTCCATCTCCGCGCGCCAGTTCTTCAGCGAGCGATAGTGTCGCGCGAGCAGGCGCGCGGTTGCCTGCCCGACCTGCGGGATACCGAGCGCGTTGATAAAGCGGTCGAACGCGATATTGCGCCGCTCGTCGATCGCCGCGATCAGCTTGTTGGCGCTGACCGCGCCCCAGCCTTCGCGTTTGACGATGTCGTCAGCCTTGAGCCGGAAGATGTCTCCAGGGCCGCGGATCAATTTGTCTTCCCAGAACTCAGCGATGTGCTTGCTGCCCATCCCCTCAATGTCGAAGCAGTTGCGGGATACGAAATGCTTAAGCCGCTCGACCGCCTGTGCGGCGCAGATCAAGCCGCCGGTACAGCGCTTCGCGACCATCCCCTCCTCGCGCACCGCCAGGCTGCCGCAGATCGGGCAGTGGTCGGGAAATTCATAGGATTTCGCGTCTTTCGGCCGTCGCTCCTCGACGACACCCACGATCTGCGGGATCACGTCACCGGCGCGTTGCACGATGACCGTATCGCCGATGCGGATGTCCTTGCGGGCTATTTCGTCTTCGTTGTGCAAGGTGGCGCGCTGCACGACGACCCCGCCTACCGTGATCGGCTCCAGCACCGCGACCGGCGTCAATTGTCCCATGCGGCCGACCGAGATCAGGATGTCGTTGAGGATGGTCTGCGCTTGCTGCGCCGGGAATTTATGGGCAAGCGCCCAGCGCGGAGCGCGGCTGACCATGCCAAGCCGCGCCTGCGTCGCGAGATCGTTGACCTTGTAGACGACGCCGTCGATGTCATACGGGAGCTCGACCCGCTCGGTGCCGATCTCCCGGTAATATTCGAACACCGCCTCGATGCCGACGCAGTGGCGCGAATGCGGGTTGACGGTGAATCCCCACTCGCGAAATCGCGACAATGCCTCCTCATGAGTCTTAGCAAACGGCGCACTCGTTTCGCCCCAGGCATAGGCGAAGAATTTGAGCGGGCGGCTCTTAGTGATCGCCGGGTCGAGCTGACGCAGCGAGCCGGCCGCGACATTGCGAGGATTGGCATAAAGCGGCTCGCCGGCGGCCTCGCGCTCGGCATTGATCGCGAAAAAGCCCTCGCGTTCGAGATAAACCTCGCCGCGCACCTCCAGCACATCCGGCCACCCCTTGCCAGCGAGCTTGGTTGGCACGCTTTTCAAGGTGCGGATGTTGGCGGTGATATCCTCCCCGGTGACGCCGTCGCCGCGCGTCGCACCGAGCACCAGCCGCCCCGTTTCGTAGCGCAGTGAGGCGGACAGGCCGTCGATCTTAGGTTCGGCCATCACATCGATGACCCAATCGTCGGTGCCAGCGGGTTGGCCGGGTCGACGCAAAAAACGCACGATTCCGGCAAAGAAATCCTGCACATCCTCTTCGGCAAAGGCGTTTTCCAGCGATAGCATCGGCACGCTATGCGCGACCTTGGCAAAGCCGGAGGCAGGCATAGCCCCGACACTGCGCGACGGACTATCGGAACGGATCAGCTCGGGGAAGCGGGTTTCGATGTCCTGGTTGCGGCGGCGCAACGCGTCGTATTCCGCATCGGAAATCTCCGGCGCGTCCTTGCCGTGATAAAGCTGATCGTGATGCGCGATCTCGGCGGCGAGCCTTGCCAGCTCGGCAGCGGCTTCCTCTTGGGACAAATCTTCGATCGGCAAGGCGGCTTCTTCGGCTGCTTTCTTGTTCTTCACGTCCTGGCTCCGGCGATCAGGCTGGCGGCGGCGGCGCGCGCCTCGGCCGTCACGGTACTGCCCGATAGCATCCGGGCGATCTCCTCCTGCCGTGTGTCGGCATCCAGTTCTTCGACGCGGGTTACCGTGGCGCGCTGCGCCTGCTGCTTGGCGACGCGCCAGTGATGCGCGCCGCGCGCCGCGACTTGTGGCGAATGGGTCACGACCAGGAGTTGCAATCCGGCGCCAAGCCGCTGCAGCCGCTCGCCGACCGCCGAGGCGACCGCGCCGCCGATGCCGCTGTCGACCTCGTCGAAGATCAAGGTTGGTACCGACGAGGTGCCGGCCAGCACCAATTTCAACGCCAGCATGAAGCGCGACAACTCACCGCCCGAGGCGATACGGGCAAGCGGGCCGAACGGTGCCCCGGGATTGGTCGAGACCTCGAAATGGATCCTCTCCATGCCGTGCTCGCCCCACTCGGCTTCGCCGAGTGCAGTCAGCACGGTGCGGAACCGCGCCTTTTCCAGGCGCAACGGCTTCAGCTCGGCGGCGACGGCGGTGTCGAGCCGCTGCGCAGCCCGCTGCCGCGCTTGTGACACGGCCTCGGCGGCAGTTACGTACTCGGCGCGGGCGTCGGTGGCGGCCTTTTCCAGCACGGCGACGCTGTCGACTCCAGTGTCGATGGCAATGAGGCGATCGGCGATCGCCGCGCGCAGGCGCGGCAGATCGGCGACCGCGACATCGTGCTTGCGTGCCAGGGCGCGCAACGCGAACAGGCGCTCCTCAACCTGTTCCAGGGCGCGGGGATCGAGTTCGAGCGCGTGACCCGCCGCGCTCAGCGCTTCCAGCGCCTCGCCCGTCTCGGTGGCGGCGCGCTCGGCCGCCGCCACGGCGCCGTCGAGCATGCCCTGCGCCCGATCTCGGGCCCGTTCGAGGCGGCGCAGTGCACGCGCCAGCGCGCGCTGCGCGCCGCTTTCGCCATCAAGTTCGGCGATGGCCTCGTTAATCGATTCGCCAAGGCGCTCAGCGTTCTGCAGTAGCGCGCGTCGCGCCCCGAGCCGCTCCTCCTCGTCGCCTTCCGGCGCGAGCGCGTCGAGCTCGGCCGCGTTGTGCCGCAGCAAATCCTCCTCTTCCCGGCTCGCCGCGAGGCGCTGCGCCGCCGTGGCGGCCGCGTCGCGCGCTTCGCGCCAGGCGTGCCATGCCGCCGTTAGCGCTGACGTCGTAGCCTCGCCGGTCAATGCGTCGAGCACGGCGCGGTGATTCGCCGGGTCTAACAGGCCGCGCTGCTCGAATTGGCCTTGAATCTCGACCAGGGTATCGCCGAGTTCGCGCAGCAGGCCAACGCTTGCCGGCTCATCGTTGACAAAGGCGCGGCTGCGGCCGTCGGCCGCCACCTGGCGCCGCACCACCAGGGTGCCCGCGAGGTCGCCCTCGGCGATACCGGCCGCGCGCAGGATCACCGCGGCTGGGTGGTTGTGGCTGATCGCGAATTCGGCGGTGACGCTGGCCTGCTCGGCGCCCGGCCGCACCAACCCGGCATCGGCGCGGCGCCCGAGCGCCAGCCCCAGCGCATCCAGCAGGATGGACTTGCCGGCGCCGGTTTCGCCGGTCAGCACGCACAGACCGGGCCGGAACGCCAGCGCCAGCCGGTCGATCAGCACGACATCGCGAATGGTAAGGCCGAGCAACATGCCGGCGCATCATACCACAAGCCTCTGCCGCGTCGCGGCACAGGCGGGTTGCGTCAGGCGCGGATTTCCTGGCGCTGGAAGACGATATAGGCGATCGCGAATATCACGATCACGCTGGCGATCAGGCCGGTCAATTGCGGCCAGATCAGGATAAAGCTCTGCGTCGCCGGCAACGGCGCGCCGAGCAACGCGCCCTGCAACTGGCTGATCAATACTGGGCCGAGCGCGCGGGTTGCCGGGTGCAGCAAGGCGAGCGCGGTTTCGGCATAGAGCGTATTGGGGGAGAGACGATCGATAATCTGCTGCGTCTCCACGAACTCGATGCGCGGGCCGAACATGCTGTCGGGTGGTCCGGCGATCAGATTCGCCAGCAATGGGGTCAGCACAGACCAGAACAAGGCAAAGAGCAGCCACACGCCAAGCGCCGCCAGAGCCGCCGTCGCCGGGGCGCGGAAAATCACCGAAAACAGCAACGCCAGAGCCAGCCAGACCCCGCCATAGGCGATCGTCGCGATCAGGAAACCCAGCATGCGCATGGTTTCCTCGGTGCTTGGCGGCACCCCCAGAAGCAGGAGGCCAAGCCCCAGCACTAGCAGCCATAGGGCAACGAGGCCGATTGTCAGCGACAACAAGGCGCCGAAGAACTTGCCGAGCAATAAAGCGTCGCGATAGATGGGCTGCGCCAGGATGCGGCTCATCGTGCGCCGGTTGAATTCGCCGTTGATTGCATCAAACGTCAGGGCAATCGCGACCAGCGGGATCAGAAAGCCGAGCAGCGCAATAAACGAGGGCAGCGGGTCCTGCGACAAGGTCAACAGGCGCAGGAATAGAAACGGGCTTTCGCCCAACGTCGCGCGAATCGTTTGGATCGCCTGGTAGGCGGCGGCGATGGCGGTCAGGAAAACCAGCGCCTCGAGGATGCGCATGCGGGCGCTGGAGAGGTGGTCGGCGGTCTCCTTCGCGACGACGGCACCGAGCCCTGTCCACGGGGAACCGCGCCGCCGCACGGGGGGGGCGGCATTGACGACGCCATTATTCGGCGGCACGGAGCGCCTCCTCGAAATAGCGGTTATAGACTTCATTGAGGCTGGGCGCGGCGAAGTGAATGCCGAGCAGCTCGACTTCGGGCGCCAGCCGCCGGGCGATTTCGGCGCGCAGGTCGCTTTGGCAATCGATGCGGTGGCGGTTGCCGCCGAGCGGCTGCACTCGCACCACGCCAGGAATCGAGGCGATCCGGTTTGCCATGTCGGGGCCGACCGCCTCGACATCGATGACATGCCCGCCGCCAAGCACGCGGCCCGCTAGTTCGGTGACGCTGCCGTTGAGCGCGATGCGACCTTGGTTGAACAGCGCCACGCGGTCGCACACGCTCTGCACCTGGTCGAGATGGTGCGATGACAGCAACACCGCCGTGCCGTCGGCCTTCAGGCCGCGAATCATCGCTAGGAATTCCTGCGTCGAATGCGGGTCAAGCGCGGTGGTCGGCTCGTCGAGGATCGCCACAGTCGGCCGCTTCATCAGCACTTCAGCAAGGCCGAGCCGCTGCTTCATGCCCTGCGAGAATGTGCCGACCCGCGCCCGCTCGACATCCGACAGTCCGACGCGGGCGAGCGCCTCGGTGAAGCGCGTGTCGATCTCGCGCCGCGACAAACCGGCGAGGCGGCCGGTATAGGTGAGATTGTCGCGTGCCGAGAGGCTCTCGTAGAACCCGACCTGATCCGGCAGATAGCCGACCCGGCGCTTGACCTCGAGCGGGTCGCGCAACGGATCGAACCCGGCGACGACCGCGCGCCCGCTGGTGGGCTCGGTGAGCCCCAGCAGCATCAGGATCGTTGTCGTCTTGCCCGAGCCGTTAGGCCCGAGGATGCCAACGATCTCGCCTGGGCTGACGTCGAGATCGATGTGGTCGACCGCGGTTTTGGCGCCGTACTGCTTGGTCAGCTGCTCGGCGCGGATCACCGCCTCGCCTGCCATGCGCAGCTCCTAACGCCGGCCGAAGCGAGCGACGGAAAACACGACGACCAGCAGGGCGATCGCGATAATCGCGATGCCGATCGACCCCCACAGTGTCGAGGTCAGCACCGTGATGCGGAAGTTGGCCGATTCCGACAGGCCGCCGGCGCCGCTGGCGCGGATCGTCGCCTGGTAGTCGCCAGCGATCGCTTTATCGGAGGGGGTCAGCGTGACCTTGACGTTCTGGGTGCCGCCGGCCGGGAGCTGCTGCACCTGTTTTGGATCAAAGCTCGACTTCCAGCCTTCCGGAGTCGTCGCGCTGAGTTCGATGTCGCGCGCCGCCTCGGTGCCATCGTTGCGCAGCACAATGGTCAATTCGCTGTCCTTGCCGGCATAGGCGTCGCCGCTGAGCCGGCCGCCCTCGCCCGATACCGCGAGGCGCGGTTGGCCGACGAGCGTCAGGCTGACCGGCAGGTCGGCGCCGGCCGCATCGGTCTTGGCGTGCAATGTCAGTTTGTAATCACCGGCGGTGGTTTCGCGCGGGATCGTCAGCGAAGCCTCGACATCCTTCGACTTGCCCGCCTCGATCGGGATGCTGGTGAGCTGCTGGCTGCCATAGGCTTCGGTAAAGCCGACCTGGAAATTCTTTGGCGCGTCGGCGCTCAGATTTACCGTCGCGTCGCGGCCGCTATCGTTGTTGATCGTCACCCGGTACTTGAACGAGGTCGTCGGCGTACCCCGCAGATTGGGGAAATTTGTCGTCAATTTGAGCTTGGCCGGGACCTCCTCGCCGATCAGCACCGTCACCGGCAATTTCTCGTCGGTCTGGGCGCTCTTCGCCTCAACGGTGAAGGCATAGTCGCCATGCCCGACGCCTTGCGGCGGCTCAAGCCGCAACTGCAGCCGCTCCTCGCTGTCGGGGCCAACCTCAATCGCGCCGACCGGCTGACCACCGCCCAGGATGGTGGCCTTCCACCCACTTGCGGTCTGCGGCACGCTCAGGGCGAGAATCTGCGGCGGCAGATGATAGTTGTGCACCGAAAGATCGACGGTCGCGGTCTCGCCGGCGCGCGCCGTCATGGTCGGATACTTCGTGGTCAGGAAGACGCCGGAAATGGCCGGCGGGTTGTCGGCCGCGTTGGCGGTTCCGCCCAGGCCGCCGCCCAGCACGGGCGCCAGTATGACAAATGAAAAAAACGAGACAGCGAAGAGCCGCCGCAACATGCCCAAAGACCTCCCCGGTTTTTCCGGCGGCCAGCCGCCGATGCTCCCAAGCCCGGTTGACCGGCCACCGCGCCCCGGAACTGCAGGCGATGACAGAAGACGCGGTCACATAGAGCAGTGACGCCGCCAGCCGAAGTTAAGTTTTTGTAATCCTCAGAAGAAGCGGCTGAACCAGCCTTCGCTGGCGGCAGCCGGCATCGAACCGCCCGTCAGTAGAGCATAGGCGTCCTGATACCAGCGGCTTCCGGGATAGTTGTAGCCCAGCACCGCGGCGTTTTCCTTAGCCTCATTGTTGAGGCCGAGCGACAGATCGCACTCCACGATGCGTTCAAGTGCCTCAGGCACGTGCGTCGTGGTCTGATACTCGTCGATCACCCGCTTAAAGCGGTTCACCGCTGCCAGGTACTGGCCTTGGTGCAGGTAATAACGGCCGATCTCCATCTCCTTGCCGGCGAGATGGTCGCGGGTGAAGTCGAGCTTAAGCTTGGCGTCGCGCGCGTATTTGCTGTCGGGAAAGCGTTTGACGACATCATCCAGCGACTTCAGCGCCAACTGCGTCAATTTCTGGTCGCGACCGACATCGACGATCTGCATGTAGTAACAGATTGCCTTCAGGTAATAGGCATACGCAACATCGCGATTGCCCGGATGCAGCTGAATAAACCGGTCGGCGGCGATAATCGCGTCGTCGTATTTGCCGTTCTGATAGTCAGCGTAGACCTGCATCAGCTGGCTTTTTGTCGCCCACACCGAGTAGGGATGCTGGCTCTCGACTTCGTCAAAGGTCTTCGCGGCGGCCGTATAATCTTCGTCGACCAGCGCATCCATCGCCTTGTTGTAGAGATCGTCTACCGGCTTCTCGACATACGCTTGGTTCTTTGAGTCGCCGCAGGCCGCGAGGGCAAACAACAGCGCGACGGCGGCCAGCCGCGTCGACAGAAAAGATACCCGCATTGTTTCCTAGGCTCCGGCCACGCTCTTCCGCGGCGCTTATACCACGGAATGCACCAAAATGCGCCGCCAGCGACGCGTCAGGCGACCGCGACCTCGCGGGCCACGCGGCGGCTTATCGTGGCCACCGGCCCGTCTTCGATGCAGGTGGTGTGGCACCACGCGCGCGGATCGGCGAACAACGCCCCAAGAAGCCGACGGGTCAATGCGTGCCCGGATCGTATGCCGCTGAAGTGCCCGATGATGGGACCGCCCGCAAGGTAGAGATCGCCGACCGCGTCGAGCATCTTGTGACGCACGAACTCGTCGCGAAAGCGCAACCCGCCATTGTTCAGAACCCGGTTGCCGCTGATCACCACGGCGTTTTCGAGCGAGGCGCCGCGTGCCAGACCAGCCGCCTTGAGGCGCGGCCAATCCTCGAATTTGCCAAAGCTGCGGGCCGCCGCCAGTTCGGTCTTCAGCGTGTCGGCCTCGAACGACACCGACAGATCCTGCCGGCGGATCAGCGGGCTGTCGAAATCGATCTCAAAGCTCATCGAAAACCCATGATCGGGCAACAGCGCGGCGCTGGCACCCTTATCGCTGACGCTGACCGGCTTCAGAATCTTTATGCCGACCCGTGCCGCGTCCTGCTCAACAAAGCCGCCACGTTCCAGCATCGCGACAAACGGCGCCGCGCTGCCATCCATGATCGGCACTTCCGGGCCATCAATTTCCACAACGGCATTATCAACCTGACAGCCCGCGAGCGCCGCCATCAGATGCTCCGTCGTGCCGATCTGGACACCATGGCCATTCGACAGAAGCGTGCATAGTGGCGATTCGAGCGAGCATTCCCAGCTGGCTCGAATTCTGACACCGAGATCGGTACGGATAAACACGATCCCGGTATCGGCTGGCGCCGGGTGAACCCGGAGCACCGCCGGTTGACCGCTGTGCAGCCCGATACCTTTGCAACCGACAACGCCCCCCAGCGTCCGTTGCGATGCTACCCCCACAGTCCCCAACATGCCGCCACGCTTGATGTTACAACACGTCGGGAAACCTAGCTCTCGCGTTAAAGCTCACTCAAATCAAAGTTTATTGCCGATTGTTGCACCAGCCGCCTACCGCTCGGCCATCGTGAGAAACCCGCGAGCGACGAGCGCAAAAGCCTCCGGCTGCTGCAGAACCGAGGCGTGACGCGCCGGCGACAGCCATTCCAGTCGCGCGCCGTCGATATGGGACTCAAGCCAGCGCGCCGCATCCTGAAAGGCGTCGCTTTCCTGGTCGCCGCACACGATCAGCGTCGGCGCGGTGATGCGCGGCACGATCGGGCGCAGATCCGCGGCCCCAAGCGCCGCGCACGCCAGGGCGTACCCCTCACCCGAATCGGCGGCAAAACGGTCGCGCACATAGCGCACGGCGGGCGCGTTGCTCGCGACGAACTCGGGCGTGAACCAGACCGGCAGCAGGTTATCGAGCAATGACGCGACTCCTTGCTCGCGCGCCTGCCTGGCCCTCACGACCCACATCTGGCGCATCTCATCGGTATAGCGCGCGGTGGTGTCGAGGAGCATCACATGGTCGACCCGATCGGGATGCGTTGCCGCGAAATGCTGCGCCACCAATCCACCGAGCGAGATGCCGCCGAGGTGACATCGCGTGATGCTCTCCTGGTCGAGCACGCCAGCCAGTTCCGCCGAGAGTTCGGCGATGCCGTAGCCGGTTGTCGGAACCGCGCGGTCGCCGTGGCCGGGGAAATCATAAGTGATCAGGGTGAAGTCGCGTTCCAGTCCAGCGGCCGCGATATCCCAAAGCCGGTGATCGACACCCAGGCAATGCAACAATACCAGCGCCGGTCCGCTGCCTTTGCGATGCACCGTGATCTTGTTGCCCGCGCTGCTCATCGCCACTCCCTATTTGACATGGAGCCGGGCTCTTACCACGAGCAGTACTAAGACCGCGCGGTTGATTTCGACACCGGCGAGGCGGCCGACTGGTCGCAACCAGCACTGCGGCCGGGAAAAGCTACGGCAGGAGGCGGGTCGGTTGGAAGATGTGCGCCGGCTCGGCCGTGTAGGCGCGGTCGCGGGGCAGCCGGCGGATCATCGCTTCGTATCCGGGCCAGGCGGCGATGAATTGCTGCATCAATTCCTCCGACAGGTTGAGACCGGCGCGCCGGATCATGCCGCGAATTTCCGCGTCGGTCGAAGGCGGCAGGTGGGTGTGATCGGCGCGATCGGTCATGGCAGGCTCCGGGCATCAATTATCAACAGGGCGAGCAACAGAATGGGTCAGGCCAGGGTCGGGTGGCGGCGGTGCCACGTCGTCACCTGCTGATAGGCATGGGCGATGCGCAACACGCGGGCTTCGTCGAACGGCGCGGCGGCGATCTGCAGCGACAGCGGCAGTCTCTCGGCCTGGCTGAAGCCGCAGGGAATGGCGATCGCCGGAGTGCCGGCGACGCTGAACGGCATTGTGATGCTCGGCGTCTGCGCGAACCGGTCGGGCGCCTCGGGGTTGGCGCGATCCGCCACGGTCAGCGCACCGGCGGTGATGAAGGCGTCGACCTGCTGCAAGGCCGTCGCCTGCTCGCGCGCCAATTCGCTGCGCCAACGAAGCGCCGCCATGTAGTCCTGGCCGGTAATCAGCGCCCCGGGCAAGACGCGGTTGCGCAGGATACGACCGAAATCCTGCGGCCGCGTCTTGAGATCGTGCTCATGAATCGAATAGAGCTCGACGCTCGAAATTGTCGTCTTGCAATCGGTGTAATCGCGCAGGCTCGACAGCCGCACCGGCACGATCTCTGCGCCCAGATCGCGCAATACGCCGACCGCCTCGCCGATTGCCGCCGCGAGATCCGGGTGGGCGCCCGGATCGGTGTGCCAACCCTCTACAAGGCCAAGTCGCATGCCTTTAATGCCGCCCGCAAGTTCGGCGGCATAATCAGGCACCGGCAGGTTCTCGCTGCCGGGATCCTGGGGATCGTAGCCGGCGATGGATTGCAGAAACAGCGCGATGTCCTCGGCGCTGCGCGTCAACGGCCCGCAATGGTCCATCGAGAAGGTGTTGGGGAAGACGCCGCGGCGGCTGATGCGGCCATAGCTCGGCTTGATGCCGGCGAGCCCGCAGAATGCCGCCGGCCCGCGTACCGAGCCGCCAGTGTCGGTGCCGACCGCGCCCGGCACAAACCCGGCCGCCACCGATGCCCCAGCTCCGCTCGACGAGCCGCCGGGCAGGTGGTCGGTGTTCCACGGGTTGCGTGCCGGCGGCCAGGGCAAGTCGAAAGACGGGCCGCCGAGCGCGAATTCCCAGGTTGCGAGCTTGCCCATCAGCACACCACCCGCCGCCTTGAGGCGAGTCACAATATCCGCGTCGGCCGCCGGCACGTAATCCTGCCGCAGCTTGGAGTGGCCGGTGGTGCGGATGCCGGCGGTCTCGATGATGTCTTTGAGAGCGTAGGGAATGCCATGCATCGGCCCGCGCAGGGCGCCGGCCATCTGGGCGCGCTCGGCCTCGGCCGCCTCGGCAAGGGCGACGCCTTCAGTGACCAGGAGAAAGCTGCGCAATTTCGCGTCATGCCTGGCGATGCGGTCGAGCAATGCCTTGGTCACCTCGACCGGCGACAATTCGCGCTGCCGGTACAGCTTTCCCAATTCGGCGATCGTCAGGAAGGCAACATCCATCGGGTGACCTCGCGGCATGTCGGCGCATTAAGCGCTCGTCGGGTTGCGGCAGCAATCCGTGTGCCGCTGGCCGCGGCGTTGACCCTGCTGCGCGGTTCGGCTTCACTGCCGGGTGTCATTTCCGGAGGGTCATGCGGTGAGCCGTCCCCGTGCCGCCGACGATTTTGCGACGATCCGCGCGCGGATCGAACAATTGCGCCAGGAGCGGGACGGCGTGACGCCTCATGAGGGCGCGACGGCCGAGACGGCAGACAGCGATGCCGAGCGCCATCGCCGCGCTCGTATCGAGGGCTGGCCGCCGCCCTGGGTTCCGACGATCTTCATCAAACAGCCGCCGATTTGAGCCACGCCTTCAATGGGGCCTAGCGCCGTACACGTTGGGAGGAAACGGACATGTTTATCGTCGATTCACAAATCCACATCTGGGAAAATGCCAAGATGTCGGCGCATCATCGGCAGATCCCGACCTATGATGTCGATGACGCTCTGAAGGAGATGGCCGCGGCCGGAGTGGATGCCGCGGTGCTGCATCCGCCAAGCACGCTCGGCGAGGCGGTCAATGTGCAGGCCGTCGAGGCGGTCAAGGCACACCCCGACAAGTTCTGCATCCTGGGGCATTTTGATCTCAATGCGCCGAACAAGCACGATATCGTCAAGCATTGGCGTGAACGGCCCGGCATGATCGGCTTCC
This sequence comes from Alphaproteobacteria bacterium, assembly GCA_019240125.1. Classification (GTDB taxonomy): domain Bacteria; phylum Pseudomonadota; class Alphaproteobacteria; order ATCC43930; family CGMCC-115725; genus DATARH01. The sequence continues at coordinate 2,781 of JAFAYW010000168.1, read as the reverse complement.
GCTTCACCTTCAACCAGCCGAGCCAGAAGGTCTGGTGGAGCGATGGCAGCCTCGACTGGTTCTGGGCCGCGTGCCAGGAGGAGAAACTGCCGGTCGGGTTGCTGGCGGGCGGGTATATGGCGGCCTTCGGCAAGATCGCCGAGCGCTATCCCGGGCTGAAACTGCACATCGATCATCACGGCCGCGCCGGCGGCGGCACCGGCACGACCGACGCGGCGGCGTTCGCCGATATCGACGACATGCTGGCGCTGGCGAAGTACCCGAATGTCGCGGTGAAATTGTCAGGCGCGCCGAGTTATTCGAGCGAGGCCTACCCGTTCCGCAACATCCATCCATACATCAAGCAGATCGTCGATGCCTTCGGGCCGCAGCGCTGCTTCTGGGGCACCGACATCACACGCATGCCGTGCAGCTACCGCGAATGCGTGACAATGTTCACCGAGGAACTGCCGTGGCTGAAGGGCAAGGACCTCGAACTGGTCATGGGGCGCGCCGTGTGCGACTGGCTCGGCTGGCACCCGAAAGGGCTCGGGAAATAAGGCGCACTCGGGGGGCGCTTACCTCCTCCCCTCCCCCGCTGTTCAGACCGGGGAGATGATCAAGCGGGGCGGATAAGCGCCAGCGCCGGCCGGCGACTTTTTCCACGCCGACCGCCGGCTCATGGCGTTGACCGGGTAGGTGCCACGCGTCGTCGCGAAGCAGCGAGGGATGACCCATGACGAACCCCAGAGCGACAACCCCCGTCTTAATCGTCGGCGCCGGCCCGGTCGGGATGACGCTTGCCAGCGAGCTGGCGCGCTACCAGGTGCCGCTGCGCATCATCGACAAGACGCCGCAGCGCACCGACAAATCCAAGGCATTGGTGGTGTGGAGCCGCACCCTCGAACTGTTCGATCGCGGCAGCGGGGCCAAGCGCTTTATCGATGCCGGCTTCAAGGCTCACGCGGTCAATTTCGTCGCCGGCGACAAGACGATCGGCCATGTCGCGATGGACGATGTCGAAAGCCCCTACAATTTCGCGCTGATGCTGCCGCAATCCGAGACCGAGCGGGTGCTCGAAGAGCGGTTGAGCGAGCTGGGTGTCGCGATCGAACGGCAGGTCGAATTGACCGGGTTCACGATGCGCGCGGATGGCGGGGATGCCGTGCTGCGGCACCCGGAGGGACGCGAGGAACAGGTCGCGGTCGATTGGCTGATCGGCTGCGACGGCGCCCACAGCGCGGTGCGCCACGGGCTGCAGGCGCCGTTTACCGGCGTGACGATGGGCGCCGACTTCATGCTCGCGGATGTCCACATGCAGGGCTATCCGTTCCCCGATACTGAGATCGCGATCTACTGGCACCGCGAGGGGATTCTAGTGGTTTTTCCAATCTCGCCGGGCCGCTATCGCGTGATCGCCGACCTGCCGCCGAACGGCGGCGAGCACCCGGCGACACCGACTCTCGACGAAGTGCAGGCGATCCTCGACCGGCGCGGCCCACCCAATCTGAGGGCCTCCGACCCGGTCTGGCTGTCCGGCTTTCGCATCAACGGCCGCAAAGTGTCCGATTACCGTCACGGACGTGCCTTTCTGCTCGGCGATGCGGCGCATGTGCACAGCCCGGCGGGCGGCCAGGGCATGAATACCGGCATGCAGGACGCCTTCAACCTCGCCTGGAAACTGGCAATGGTGGTGCGCGGCGTCGTGTCCGGCCCGGCCGGCGACAAACTGCTCGACAGCGTCAGCCCGGAACGCAGCGCGGTCGGCGAACAGGTTCTGAAGGCCGCCGATCGCATCACCGAGATCGGCACCCTGCACAACCCGGTGGCGCAAACGCTCCGCAATGTCGCGGCGCATCTGGCGCTCGGCCTGGCGCCGGTGCAGCACGCGGTGATCGACCGGATGACCGAGATCGCGATCGCCTACCCGCACAGCCCGCTCAACGGCCCCCACGGCGCCAGCGGCGGCCCCAGACCCGGCGAGCGCGTATCCCCCGCCCCAGGCCAACCCCCGATCGGCGCCGGCGACACCCCTCGCTTCACCCTCTTCGCCGAGCCGACCGACGCCGCCCGCGACCTGACGCGCCGCTTCGCGACGATCATCGAACCCGAAATCCGCCCACCCCTCGCCAAATCCGGCCTGTGGCTCGCCCGCCCCGACGCCTACCTCGCCTGCTCCGCCAAAGACGCACAGGCAATCGCCGCCTACCTCGATAACCTCACCCGCGACGAGCGATCCTCACACTGAGGCAGCGGACCACCCCACTCACCCCGCCCGAGATTGCCGCGTCGCCTACGGCTCCCCGCAATGACAGAAAGTAGGCGGTAGTGGATACAGTGTTGCGGGGGAGAGGAGCGATCCCATGACGACGCTGAAGGTCGGCATCGCGAGCTACGAGGAGATGAGCGCGCGCACGATGCAGGTGACGCGCGGCGAGCGTCGCGTCGCGGCCGGCGAGCCCAAGGTGTGGTTCACCTCAACCGAGTCGTTCGCCAAGGTGCTGTCGGCCGGCAACCGCGAATTGCTGCGAGTGATCGCCGAATGAGCCCCCGGCTCACTCGACGAACTGGCGCGGCTCACCGGCAAGGCCAAATCAAACTTGTCGCGCACGCTGCGAACGATGGAAGGCTACGGCCTCATCCGTCTCGAACGCGGCGAGCGCGGCCGCATCACCCCAAAGATCATCCACGACATGGTAGCCCTCGACCTGCCGCTGACCGTGACCCACGAGGCGCGCTGAGCCGCCGCTGGCCGGCGCGCCCTCTCCACCGCGTTATCATCGTAGGGCGGATAAGCGTCAG
>JAFAYW010000149.1 GCA_019240125.1 Alphaproteobacteria bacterium | reverse complement strand
GTGGACAATGCCACAACATGACAGATCCGGATCGACGGCCGCGCCTCACCGGACGCCCCTCGTCGGAAGAAGCGGCAGCGCTCGGCCAGCGCGTGATCGACGCCGGCTACGGGTGCTTCATTGCTAGAGGCTTCGCGGCAAGCTCGTTCGACGCGATCGCCTCCGCGGCCGACGTCAACAAGCGGACGATTTATCGGCGTTACGAAACCAAGGCGAACCTCTTCTACGCGGTGATCCGTTGGAAATTCGGCCAGTTCGTCCAACGCCACGCGTCAGAGCCACCGCACGGCGAGGAACTCGCCTTCCTGAGGGCGCTGTTTCGCGATCTGCTCGACTTCACCTTGGAGGCGGACGTTCTGAGGCTGCTGAAAGTCATCATCAGTGAAAGCGATCGCTTCCCCGAGATCATCGAGAGAGTGTTCCTAGGGCGCACGACCCGCCTCGCCCTCATCGTCGAGGACGCGCTCTACGCGCTTGCCGATCGCGGTGTGCTGCACATACCGGACGTTGTCGCGGGGCGGAAGCGGCTTCTTTCCGGCATGTTTGCCGATGCCTGGCTGATGCCCATGCTCGGCCTCCGCATGTTGCAGACGCGGGACGATCGCGACACATTCTTTGAGGAGCCATGGGTGTCCATCATCAGCCAATATTCCGCGAAGATTGCGAAGTTCTGACAGTTATCGCGCGCTTTCGAGGTCGGCCGCCAGCACCATACGAAGTTATATATACATACGCGGCAGAGATTAGGGGGTTGATGTTAATATCATCAAGACCTCGTCTCAGACGAGCAGTAGGTAATTTCTCCGCCACGCCATGATCCTCGACTTTAGGCTACTTGATGGTCAGTCGCGTCCTATGCCGAACTCGGTATCACAATGAGCCTTGTCAAGGGGACAGGTAGCGGCATCAATGATCCAAACGTACCTCCGCGCCTCTCGTCCGTCTCAGATAAACTGCGTCGCGAAGCTCGCTCAGCCACGTTTCCGGTCCATTCGGTGCGGGCGATGAAGCAAATTGACTGGTGCGTGCGCCAACCAGGAAGGGGCTCACGGAAAGCGCGATGGCTAACCCGCCGCATTTCAAACCGTGACTTTTTGCCGCGCCAGTCATGCCTTGGCGAAGCTATGTCTCTTCGAGGATGCGCCCTGCGATCTCATCAAGAGTCCTCAACCAGCTGCTGGCGCTTGTGTTGATATTGTGACGCTGAGCGAGCGCAGCACTAGCCGAGACATCAACCCTAAGATCGGCTGCGCGCATTATCGAGGCGGCAAGCTCGTATTGCCGACTGACGATCCCAAAAGACGAATGACACAAGATCTCTGAGATAGCCGGCGAGCAGGCTGTCGTTACAACCGGAACGCCTGCGGTGATCGCTTCCACCAGAACGGCCGGATAGCCCTCATAGAGCGAAGGCAGCACAAGCAGGTCTGCGTCGGATAAGACCGACTTCACGCAGTCCACCCGCCCAAGAAAGCGGGTGCGGCTTGCAACCCGAAGTCGTTTCGCAAGCGCCTTTAAATTGTTGAAGTCGGGCCCATCGCCCGCGATATTAAGTTCCGTGTCGGCGGGCATTGCCGTCATTGCGGTTATTACAGCTGCGACACTTTTTTGTCGCACGAGACGTCCAGCGTACAAGATCCGAATTGCTTGCTTCTCGCCAGTCTTTTTGAATAAGCCTGGGCGCACATCAATTGGTTCTGCTACAACGCGAATTTCTTTGGCATGTGCGATCTTAGCCGCCTCTGCGGCTAGGGCGGGGCTCATTGCGATCAGGGCGTTGACTGAACGACAAGCTCGTGCCGTCGCCCAGCGCAGGAGGCCGCGGGGCACACGATATTCGGCCGGAAGGTCAAGGGGATTGCTAAGCTTGCAGACGATCGGCGCTCGCGTTTCCCCCAGCGTGGCGATAACAGGCAAAAGATGATTGCCGGGCCCGACAATCACGTCGGGTTCGATGCTCGGCAGGTGCTTCGCTATGGCTTTGCCAAGTCGGATGCGGGAGAGTGGCGAGCGAGCGATTGCTGGACGCATCTCATGGACGGTCACATCCGGCGCCACCAGCGCGCGACTAGGACCTTCTGCGGACCCGCAGAGAATATGAACATCGCGAGCCTGGGACCAATTATTGGCGAGCCGGATCATTGAGCGTTCCGTCCCACCGTCGGCGAAATCTTGGAACAAAATTGCGATGCGCCGCGCAGAGCCGCTGCGGAACTCAGGTGATGAACGAGGGATCGCTGTATGATCCTTCATCGAAAGAGATATTTGATATGAAGGCATAAGGAAATAGGTTCCTCTCCCATAAGACGCCCTGGCCCGCCCTAACCCGCAGAGCAGCACCAGCAGATCCGGTTTTGATCAGCCGTGCGGCTGTGCTCGCCGAGGGGCGCAAGGAGTGCCCGGTCGAACACTTCGCTCAAATTGTGTTGATCTAATCGATCTAGGCGCGGTTGAATGCGGCTGTCAGCAAAACGGTGATGATACCCACTAGGATCAAATTGAATGTGAAGAGCAGATCCAGTTGCATCATCGGTTCCACTCGTAAGACGCCGGAAATGTGCAGAACCCGCAGCTTTGCACGACGCCCCTGTGAGATGGCTGACAGCCTGTGGACGACCCAATTCAGCTGCCGCGCGTGGTCACGCTTCCATCGGCGGAGAGGGTTGCCTCCTCCTCACAAGCGAACAGCCGATGAAGGAGCGTCAGATTGCGAAACGGAGCGTCCCCGTGACACCGTTATCGTGGAAGCCCGTCTCTTGGCGGTGGTCGAGGTTAAGTCGGAAGGTCCAGTTGTCGGCTTCGTAGCCGGCCGATGCGCCAGCAAGAATTTCATGGCTACTGAGCTCCTCGGTCGCGAGCGAGAAGGCCGGACCGCCGACGAGAAATGCGGCGTTAAGCTCGGGCAGTCGCCGCTTCAGCTCAAGGAGGTAGCCGCCGTCAGCCTGCACGAAGAAGCGCCCGTCGCCCATCGGTGCGCCATAGCCGACACCGAGACGCGGCGTGGTGCTCTCAAGCGTGGTGTTGCGCGCCGCGACCGCAAGATCGTAATCGCCGCCGCCATTTTCCCGATAGCCGCCCTCGTGGAGCCGGATATAGGTTGTTGAGTCGCTCGGCTGCAGCCAGAAACGACCGACTGAGAAACGACCGCCAATCGTCGCTTCGCCCGAAAGTTGATAACCGCTCCACTTTGCCGATTTGGTGCTGCTGACAGTACCCACGGTGACGTCGCTTGTGCTGCCGAACTGATCATGGGCGACCCCACCGTCAAATTTTGCGAAGAGTGGCCCGTGGCGCCACGCCGCATAGAGGTCGAAACGCTGATCGTCCTGCCGCAGCGGGTCGGTCTGATAGGCGCTGAGGCCGTTGATCTTCGTGTCCGCCCAGCCGAACGCAGTCATTACCCCCACGAGCAGCTGTGACGCGACCCACCGGTCGGTGCCGAACCCGAAGCCGTAGACGGTGCCGCGAAAGCCGGGATCGTCCTGTGCGTCACGATGACTGAAGAGCTGGCCATATTCTTGTGCCCAGAAGCCTTCGCGAGGAGCATCAAAGCCTGTCGAGTAGCGCGTCGCCAACAGCGTATCGACGCGCCCGCTTATCATGCCAGCGGCGCCATCATGCGTAATCTCGGTAATGCGTGCGATCGCGGACCCGAAGCTCACCGGCTCGATTTGACGATAGGCGGCCAGCACTGCGGCCTGACTCGGCAGGTTAGCGAGGGCTTCGAAAGCCGCACCGCCATTGCCGCCGAGCGCCGCCAGCGAGGCGGTGTAGAGCGGCGCGAGTCCGCTGGAGATACCGAGTTGCGCCGCGCTCTTCTGATCGAGCGTGACCAGAATGTCGTTGCCGGTGACGCTATAGCCACCGAGCGAATAAAGAAAAGGGACAGAGCTCGCGTCGAGCAGGCTCGCGGCATGATCAGTGGTGAGACCGCCCGCGGCGTGCAGCACCGATGCGCTGCCCGAAGCAGGCGTGCCCTCGACAAACAGTGAGACGGTACTTGCGCTCGTGAAGCTTGCCCCGCCCAAGATCTGCAGCGCTTCAACGTTGCCGCCGATACCGAGACGTAGCACCGAACTCCCGCCCGCGTTCAACGAATTGAGCGCGATTGTGCTGCGTGTGAGATCGAGCTTAGCCGTATCTGCAAGCATCACCGCGAGCGCTCCGCCAGACGCGATGACGATCGGCGTGGCGAAGCTCGTCGTTCCGGTAAGATCGAGCGCATCGTTGCCAGCGCCATAATAAAGCGTACCGGAAAGCGTTCCCGAATTGCTCGTATAGCTGCCGCCGCCCGAACCGAAGACGATGTCACCGGTGATCGCGCCGCTGTTGGTAACTGCCTCGGCCGCGGTACCCGTTGCGAGATCGATCGCGCGCGCGGTCGCTCCGCTGGCGGCGGTTGCGGTGATCGTTCCGCTGTTAGTGACCGTGGTCAGAGCACCGCTCTGGTCAAGAATGCCATAGGCGCTGTTATTCGATCCAGAAGAAGTGACGGTCATCGTGCCGGAATTGGTGACGCTCGATACGTTGCCGCCCGCAAGGACATTGATGCCGTAGGCAGCGCCTCCAGGCCCGCTACCGGAAATCGTCGTATTCGCCGTGATCGTACCCTGGTTGACAATTGCAGGAACAATTGCTGATGGGCCGATTGATATCGCGGTGGCCGCCGCGTCGATGGCGTTGGCGTCGATGCTGGCATTGGCTTGCGAGATTAACCCGCCCGCAACTGAGACGCGGTAGTCAGTGCCGCTGACGCTGATGCCGCTGATGTTGACAGCGGTCGCACTGGTACCGTCGAGCAATCCGTTGCTCGTGATTGCTCCCAGGTTGACGATGCCATAATCTTGATTGGTGCCGCTGGCGCCGACCTGACCAATCGCGATATCCGTCGGCGCCGCAGCGTTGGGCGCCACGAGCAGGCCGGTCGCGCCGGCGTCGCCCACGAGCGTCCCGGTGACGAGCGTATCAGTGGCGGTATCGACAGAGGCGGGCGCAACCGTGTTGCCGCTTGAGTCGACATAGTAGCGGTCGTTGAGAAAGCCGCTGTCGATTGAATTAGCGATCCATGCCGCAGCCGTGCCATGCACAGCGGGGACAGCCTGGCCGGTGCTGTTCGTCGTCGCCGTAGAGCCTGCGACGATGCTGCCTTCATTGTCGACGCTGCCCGCGACGGCTCCGCCGACGTAGAGGCCAATCCCGTTTGATCCCGATGCCGAGTTGATGCCATAGAGCGATAGACTACCCGCGAGCGGCGCCGTCGTAGAGACAGCTACCGAGTTAGTGCCGGTGACGCTGACAGCGCGTAGCGCGATGTTGCCTGTCCATGGTTCTTCGATTGAGACGCCGTAGCTGTCATCGCCAAGTACGCTGATCGAGCCTGATGTACCTTCGATAATGCTACCCGTAACCGGCGCACCGATGATACGAATTCCATAGTTGCCCGATCCACCGGAGCCGGTGACGTCTATGCCGCCATTCTCGGTGATCGTGGTCGCAATTGAGGCGGTCGGATCGGCGAAGATCGCGGTGGTCGCGTAGGCAAGGCTTGATTGGACGCTACCCTGGACGTCGACATTGTTGCTTGTATCAATCGTAATCGTATTGCCGGATCCGGTGATCACGGACCCGCCTGAGGCGACGGTTATATCGCCTGCGCTGCCGTTGGCCGCGTCGCTCGTGCGGAGCGGCGTGGTGGTTGCAGTCGTGATCGTGAGCGGATCGGCATGCGCCGGCGACAAGCCCGCCACCGTCGCCACGCTCGCCGCTCCACACCTCAAATAGTGCACCCACCGCAACCCGCGCATCTGCCGCCCCTTTGCTGTTTGCACGGCGGGTAAGCGTCGCAGGCTGAACGCTGATTGACGAAAACTGTCAGCGGCCAACACGAGGCCTCGCTGGCCCCGGACGCAATGCAATCTTGCGACACCGGGGCCGCGCCCCTCCGGCCAAGTGGTGCCCGCCACCGCTCTTAGAACACCCTTTAGCGATCATCGACAGTGCATTTGCCAACGGCGCAGTCTGTTCCGGACTGCATCTATGCGGAGTTTCTGATCGTCTTCGGGCAGGCATCAGCCGCTGCATCATGGATATCTGCGGGCGAAGCATTCGAGCATCGAGCAATGCCTTGGTTTGAGCTGCATTGATGCAAATCGCTTGCGGTCCTCTAGCTACCACGGTGCCTGTAATACTATCTCGAAAGCGGTATATCCTAGTAGAGTATGCAAGGACCCAGCTCGCGCCACACGTAGCTGCATGCATTAGGTTGAGACAGATAGATCAATAACATCATCTTATCACCTACATATCTCTGCATTCTCAAAGTATTTAGTAATATTATACTTTACCAATAAGTTATTGTCGTGCCCAGACGATCGTCGTGAGGCCCTGGAGTAGTAATTATATTTACTGTACGGATCGCTATGTTGTGGGATGGTACGTCACAATAGAAATCACGTACTATGACAAAATGGTAATTCTAAACTGTGTAAAGGAGGCTCAATCCGCGCCGTTATCGGGGCCATGGCGATGCTGGACCTTCGGCAGTTGCCGTCTCGGGTGGGGAAGGAATTTTTGCAATGACCGTTATCAACACGAACGTTTCGGCGCTCGTCGCCGCGAACGCGAGCAACAGCGCGAACGCGATGCTGCAGACGGCGATGCAGCGCCTGTCGACCGGCAAGCGCATCAACTCGGCCGAGGACGATGCGGCCGGCCTCGCGGTCTCCTCGAAGATGGACGCGGAAGTACAGGGCGACACCGTCGCGATCCGCAACGCCAACGACGGCATCTCGCTGGCGCAGACCGCGGAAAGCGCGATGGGCAACGTCGCCAACATCCTGCAGCGCCTCTCGGAGCTCGCGGTGGAATCCGCCAACGGCACGATCACCGATACC
>JAFAYW010000371.1 GCA_019240125.1 Alphaproteobacteria bacterium | reverse complement strand
TCGATCAGGAGATCCTTGGAGAAGAACCCCGACGTCGCGGGGAATCCGATCAGGGCGAGCGAACCGATCAGGAAGGTCCAGTAAGTGATCGGCATGTACTTCTTCAGGCCGCCCATCTTGCGCATGTCCTGCTCGTGATGCATGCCGATGATCACCGAGCCCGCCGCGAGGAACAAAAGCGCCTTGAAGAAGGCATGGGTGAACAGGTGGAACATGCCGATCGAGTAAGCGCCACAGCCCATGGCGACGAACATGTAGCCGAGCTGCGAGCAGGTCGAATAGGCGATGACGCGCTTGATGTCGTTTTGCGCCATGCCGACACTTGCGGCAAAGATTGCGGTCGTGCCGCCGATCACCCCCACCACGCCGAGCGCGGTGTGGCTGTATTCGAACATCGGCGACAAACGCGCAACCATAAAGACACCGGCGGTCACCATCGTCGCGGCATGGATCAGCGCCGAAACCGGGGTTGGCCCCTCCATCGCATCCGGCAGCCAGGTATGCAGGCCGAGCTGCGCCGACTTGCCCATCGCGCCGACAAACAGCAACACACAGGCGATCGTCAGAGACGGTATCTGCCAGCTTAGGAAGTTGATCGTGGTGTTGACGACCCCGGGCGCTTTGCCGAACACGGTATCGAAATCGAGCGAGCCGAAGATCACGAACACGGCAAAGATGCCGAGTGCAAAGCCGAAATCGCCAACGCGGTTGACGACAAACGCCTTGATCGCGGCGGCGTTAGCGGTTGGCCGGTCGTACCAGAAACCGATCAGGAGGTAGGACGAAACGCCCACCCCTTCCCAGCCAAAAAACATCTGCACGAAGTTGTTGGCCGTCACCAGCATCAGCATGAAGAAGGTGAACATGCTGAGATAGCTCATGAACCGAGGAATGCTCGGGTCATGCGCCATGTAGCCGATGGAGTAGATGTGCACCATTGACGACACGGTCGTCACGACGATGATCATCACAGCGGAGAGGCTGTCTAGACGCAACGCCCAGTCGATATCGACGCCGCCCGAGACGATCCAGCTGGCGATGTGCAGGACCTGCGGCACCTCTTGCTGGATTGTCAGGCGGAACAGCAGCCAGCCCAATGCGCAGGACAGCAGCATCGCGCCGCAGGTGACAAACTGCGCCGGGCGGTCGCCAATCGCCTTATTGCCAAAACCGGCGATTGCCGCGGCGAGCAGCGGCAGGAAGACGACGAGATACGCCATCCGTCGTCAGCCTTTCATCATGTTGATGTCGGCAACCTCGATGGTGCCGCGATTTCGGAAATAGACGACCAGAATCGCCAGACCGATCGCCGCCTCGGCTGCCGCCACGGTCAACACGAACATCGCGAAAATCTGGCCGACCAGATCATGCAGGACGGCTGAAAACGCGACGAAGTTGATGTTCACCGCGAGCAGCATCAGCTCGATCGACATCATGATTATGATGACGTTCTTGCGATTGAGGAAAATGCCGAACACGCCGAGTGTGAACAGCACGGCCGCGACAGTCAGGTAATGCGCAAGGCCGACGGCCACCTTACTCTCCTGCCAACGGCGCGCGGGCCGTGACGCCATCCGGGTTGACGCCGGTGCCGAGCGGCACGTTTACCAGTGCCACCGCCTCGGCGCGTGTGCGCGCCAGCTGGGCCGGGATTGCCTGTCGTCGGACGCCGACACGGTGCCGCAAGGTCAGCACGATCGCGCCGATCATCGCGACCAGCAGGATCAACCCGGCGGCTTGGAAGGCGAACAGGTAGCGTGTGTAGAGTAGGTCGCCGAGGGCACGAGTGTTGGTCATATGGATCGCGGCATCGGCCATCGGCATCGGCGCGGTCTGCAAGCTGGCGACCCCCGGGGCGATGATCCAGCTGCCGAACAACAGCATCAACTCCGCGAGCAGCACTAGACCGATCAAGGCGCCGATTGGCAGATAACGCATAAAGCCGCTGCGCAATTGCGTGAAATCGATATCCAGCATCATCACGACAAAGAGAAACAGCACCGCGACCGCGCCGACATAGACGATGACCAGGATCATCGCCAGGAACTCGGCACCAAGCAGGATAAACAGCCCCGCCGAGTTGAAGAAGGCGAGGATCAGGAACAGCACCGAATGCACGGGATTACGCGCCGATATCACCAGCACGCCGGAGGCGATCGCCACTACGGCGAACAGGTAAAACATGATCGTCTGCAGGATCATGCCGCCACCCGCCGCTCAATCGCCGCAGCATAAAAGATGTGTCGTCCCTGCGAAGGCAAGGCCCCACCGTTCGACAACTCATCAGCTCGCGGTTTGGTCCCCGTCTGAGCAGGGACGACAGTGTTTTTACTGTCGAGGGTCATCGGTACGGGGCCTCGATCGCCAGCGCGCGGCTGATTTCGCCTTCCCAGCGGTCGCCATTCGCGAGCAATTTGGCCTTGTCATAGAAGAGTTCTTCGCGGGTTTCGGTCGAGAATTCGAAATTCGGTCCCTCGACAATCGCGTCGACCGGGCATGCCTCCTGGCAGTACCCGCAATAGATGCACTTGGTCATGTCAATGTCGTAGCGTGTCGTGCGGCGGCTGCCGTCGTCGCGCGGCTCGGCCTCAATTGTGATTGCCAAGGCGGGGCAGATCGCCTCGCACAATTTGCACGCGATGCAACGCTCCTCGCCGTTGGGGTATCGACGCAGCACGTGCTCGCCCCGGAAACGAGGGCTGAGGGGTCCTTTCTCATAGGGGTAGTTGACCGTAACCGAGGGCTTGAACATGTAACGCAAGGTAAGCGCCATGCCCCGTATCAGCTCGCTCAGCAACAGCCCGCGCCCGGCGCGCGCCAGAGAATTCATCGCTTTGTCCTCAACCGCCGGTTTATCTTACCGGCTCAATGGGTGGGGTACCAGCCCATGGCCGCCAACACCCCCGCCGTCAGCACCAGCCACACCAATGAAAATGGCAGAAACACCTTCCAGCCCAATCTCATCAGCTGGTCATAGCGGAAACGCGGCACTGTGGCGCGCACCCATAGAATGCAGAACATTACAAACAGCGTCTTCAGCACGAACCAGAAAACGCCCCATAGATGGCCCAACACGCCGTCGAACGGTTGAATATTGAACGGCGCCAGCCAGCCGCCCAGAAACAGGATCGCGGTCATGCCACTGACCAGGATCATGTTGCCGTATTCGCCGAGATAGAACAGCGCGAAGGTCATCGACGAGTATTCGACGAAATACCCGGCCACCAGTTCCGATTCACCCTCGGGCAGGTCAAACGGCGCGCGGTTGGTCTCGGCGAGGCCTGAGATGAAGAACACCACCGCCATCGGCAGGAGCGGGAACACAAACCATGTGAAGTGCTGCTGCGCCAGGACGATGTCGCTGAGATTCAGTGAGCCGGCGAGAAGCAGAACGGTGACCAGCACGAACCCGATCGACACTTCATACGACACCATCTGCGCCGCCGAACGCAATGCGCCGAGAAAGGCATAGCGCGAGTTCGAGGCCCAGCCCGCCATGATGATGCCGTAGACCGATAGCGAGCTGATCGCAAACAGGTAGAGGATGCCGACATTGATGTTAGAGATGACCCAGCCAGCATCAAACGGGATCACGGCCCAGGCAACCAGCGCCAAGGTAAAGGTCAGCAGCGGCGCGAAGACAAAGACGACGCGGTTGGCGCCGCTCGGTATGATGGTTTCTTTGAGCAGCAATTTGAGACCGTCGGCCATCGGCTGCAGCAGCCCGAACGGGCCAACGACATTGGGGCCTTTGCGCAATTGCGCATAAGCGAGGACCTTGCGCTCACCGAGGGTGTAGTAGGCGATCGCCAGCAGCAGCCCGACACAGACGATCAGGATGTAGACGACCGTCAGGATCAGCTGGCCGAGCGTCGTGCTGAAAAACTCGCTCACGCGGCACTCCGCTCAGCCATGTTCGCCAGCATGTTCCCGGGCGCATTCTCAGCCATGGGTGCCGGTCCTCGGCTGGGTCTCGGGGTCGCCGCCAAACAGTTCGCTGCATTCCCGCATCGTCTTGCTGGCGCGGCTGATCGGGTCGCTACGATAGAAATCGGTCAGCGGATAGACAAACGGCGTATCCTCCACTGTGGTCAGCGCATCGCTCGGACCGAACATGCCCCACTCCGCTGCGACGATCTCGTCAATATGCGCGAAGCTGCTGTGCGCAGCGCGCAATTGCGCCCGTAGCTCACGCAAGGAGTCAAAGGGTAGCGCCCGGCCGAGCGCGCCGGACAGGGCGCGGATGATTGCCCAGTCCTCGCGCGCCTCGCCCGGCGGGAACACGGCGCGGCGCCCATATTGGGCGCGGCCTTCGGTGTTGACGTAAGTACCGTCTTTCTCGGTGTAAGCGCAGCCCGGCAACACGACATCGGCCCGTGCCGCGCCGCGATCGCCGTGATGACCCTGGTAGATCACAAACGCCGAGCCGGTATCAGATAGGTCAAGCTCATCGGCGCCGAGCAGGTAGAGCACCTCGATCGCGCCGCTGCGGCAGCCTTCAAGGATGCCGCCCGTATCCTTGCCACCCTCACCCGGCAGAAAACCCATATCGAGCCCCGCCACCCGCGATGCAGCCCGGTGCAGTACATTGAAGCCGCTGCGGCCAGTCCCAACCATGCCGAAACTCTCGGCGATGATCCGCGCCGTGCCGAGCACCGAGGCACCATCGGTCCGCGCCATTGCGCCGGAACCGAGGATCAGCATCGGTGCCTTGGCATCGCGCAGCACCTGGCCCCAATCGTGTTTGCCGCCAGCAAGCCCGGTCAGCGCCACGCCGCTCTCGCCCAATGCCTCGACCGGAAAAGTTAGGTTCAGCTTCGGCCCGACCGCCGCCACCTTGAACCCGCCGCGCAGATAGCGCTTGCGCAGCCGCGCATTGATGATCGGTGCTTCCCAGCGTGGGTTGGTGCCAATCAATAGGGCCGCATCGGCCTCTTCGATGCCAGCGATCGTCGTATTGAACAGATAGGAAGCGCGGCTGGTGCCGCCGAGCTTGGCGCCGTCCTGCCGGCAATCGATGTTGCTCGAGCCAAGCCCGTGCATCAATTCGCGCAAAGCAAACATCGACTCCGCTTCGCACAGATCGCCGGCGATCGCGGCAACGCGCTCACCGGGGACGGTGCGCAGGCGGTCGGCGATCAGGTCGAGCGCTTCGCGCCAATCCGCCGCCACCAGACGCCCGCCGCGCCGGATCCACGGCCGGTCGAGACGGCGCTGTGTCAGCCCGTCATGCGCAAAGCGAGTCTTGTCGGAAATCCACTCCTCGTTGATCTCTTCATTGAGGCGCGGCAGCACCCGCAGCACCTGCGCGCCGCGCGAGTCGATGCGGATATTACTGCCGACCGCATCGAGCACGTCGGCCGATTCGGTTTTGCGCAACTCCCAGGGGCGTGCCACGAAAGCGTAGGGCTTCGAGGTCAGGGCGCCGACCGGGCATAGATCGATGATGTTGGCCGACATCTCGGAGCCGAGCGCCTGCTCGACGTAGGTCGTAATCTCCATCGCTTCGCCGCGGCCGGTTGCGCCGAGTTCCTCGACACCGCCGATCTCGGTCAGGAATCGGATGCAGCGAGTGCAATGGATACACCGCGTCATACTGGTTGCGACAAGCGGGCCAAAATCCTTGTCCTTGACCGCGCGCTTGTTTTCCTGGAAGCGTCCGCGATCGAAGCCGTAGGCCATTGCCTGATCTTGCAGATCGCACTCGCCGCCCTGGTCGCAGATCGGGCAGTCCAGCGGGTGATTGAGCAGCAGCATCTCCATCACCGCATGGCGCGCCGATTTCGCCCGCTCGGATTGCGTGTGGATCACATTGCCTTCGGCCACCGGCATCGCGCAGGAGGCTACCGGCTTGGGCGATTTCTCGACCTCGACCAGGCACATGCGACAATTGCCGGCGATCGCAAGGCGCTCGTGGTAGCAGAAATGCGGGATTTCGGCGCCGGCCTGCTGGCACGCCTGCAGGATCGTGGTGCCATTCGGCACCTCCAACTCCTGCCCATCGACGGTTACCTTAGGCATTCGGCAAGTCCCTGGTGGCGGTAGCGATGCCTCTCACCTGTGCCTCTCCCCGCAAGCGGGGCGAGGGTACGCGGCTGCAGCGGCTGTTCAATCCGGCAATGTTACGCGCGTCAGCCGCCGCTGCTCTCCCTCTCCCCGCGAGCGGGGAGAGGGCCGGGGTGAGGGGCTGGCCCGATGTCATTCTCGGTTCTACTCCGCGGCCTGACGAGGGGCGGTGGTGCGGTATTCCTCGATGCGGCGCTGCATTTCCGGTTTGAAATGCCGGATCAACCCCTGTACAGGCCACACCGCGCCATCGGCCAGGGCGCAGATCGTATGGCCTTCGATCTCCTTGGTGACTTCCTGCAGCATGTCGATCTCAGGGGCCGTCGCGTTACCGGCGACCATCCGCTCCATGACCCGCCACACCCAGCCAAGCCCTTCACGGCACGGTGTACACTGGCCGCAGCTCTCATGCTTGTAGAAGGCTGACAGGCGCGAGATCGCGCGGATGATATCGGTGGATTTATCCATCACGATCAGCGCGGCGGTACCCAGACCGGTCTTTTCGGCGACCAGGGCGTCGAAATCCATCAAGACCTCGCCACAGATCGAAGCTGGCAGGCACGGGGTCGATGAGCCGCCGGGAATGACGGCCATCAAATTGTCCCAGCCGCCTCGCACCCCGCCGGCATGCTTCTCGATCAGTTCGCGCATCGGGATGCTCATCGCCTCCTCGACATTGCATGGCTGATTCACATGGCCGGAAATGCAGAAGATTTTGGTGCCCGTATTGCGCGGCCGGCCGAACGACGAAAACCACGCGGCGCCGCGCTTCAGGATGGCCGGCGACGTCGCTATCGTCTCCACATTATTGACCGTGCTCGGGCAGCCATAAAGGCCGACCGCCGCCGGAAACGGCGGCTTGAGGCGAGGCTGACCCTTTTTGCCTTCGAGACTTTCCAGCAGCCCGGTTTCCTCGCCGCAGATATAGGCGCCGGCGCCGCGATGCAGGTAGACGTCGATATCGTAGCCCGAGCCACAGGCATTCTTGCCCACCAGCCCGGCTTCGTACGCTTCCTCGATCGCCGCCTGAACCCGCTGAGCTTCGTTGTAGAATTCGCCGCGGATATAGATGTAAGCGGCACACACGCCCATCCCGACGCCAGCCAGCACACAGCCTTCGATCAGCTTGTGCGGGTCGTTGCGCAGGATATCCCGATCCTTGCAGGTACCGGGCTCGCTCTCGTCGGCATTGACCACGAGGTAGGTTGGACGGTCGCTGGCCTTGGGCATGAATGACCATTTGAGCCCGGTCGGGAATCCGGCCCCGCCCCTGCCCCGCAAGCCTGATTCCTTGACCTCGTTAACGATCCAGTCACGACCTTTGAGGATGATCTCCCTGGTGCCGTCCCAGTCGCCGCGCGCCCGCGCGCCCGCGAGGCGCCAATCGTACTCGCCATAGAGATTGGTGAACACCCGGTCGCGATCAGCCAGCATGGGGTGTCTCTCCGGCCTCCGGCTTTTTCTCCTCGGGTTTTTCCGTCAGCGCCGCTTGCCAGGGCGGCGGCTCCGGCGATTGGGTCAGGCTGGTCTTGCCGCCAACCGGCGCCGAGTCCGGCCGCCCCGCCATCGATCCAACGGGTGGCGGCCGGCCGTCGCGCAACGCATCAAGCAACTGCTCGGTCAAGGCCCCATCCATGTCTTCGTAGAAATCGTCGTTGACCTGCAGGATCGGCGCGTTGACGCAGGCACCGAGGCATTCGACCTCGGTCAAGGTGAACAACCCGTCCGTGGTCGAGCCGCCCATATGGATGCCGAGCTTGCGCTCGCAAGCCGCCACCACCTCGTCGGAGCCGCGCAGCCAGCAAGGGGTCGTGGTGCAGGCCTGCAGGAAGTAGCGCCCGACCGGCCGCAGATTGAACATCGTGTAGAAGGTGGCGACCTCGTAGACGCGGATATGCGCCATCCCGAGCACATCGCCGACGTGCCGCATCGCGGCCTGCGGCAGCCAGCCGCCGGATTGGGTCTGCGCCAGATAAAGCAATGAGATGACCGCGCTCTGCTGCCGCCCCGGCGGGTATTTGGCGATGTACCAACCCGCCTTCTCGCGGTTTTCCGCGGTGAACTCGAACGAGGCCGGCTGCTCGAACGGCGTATTGTCCTGGGCGCTGTTCATCGGTCGATCTCGCCAAAGACGATGTCCATTGAGCCGATGATCGCGACCATATCGGCCAGCATGTGCCCCTTTGACATGAAATCGCTGGCCTGCAGGAAGGCAAAGCCGGGCGCGCGGATCTTGCAGCGATACGGGCGGTTGCTGCCGTCGGCGACGAGATAGACGCCAAACTCACCTTTGGGCGCCTCGACCACCGTGTAGGTTTCGCCGGCCGGCACGTGATAGCCCTCGGTATAGAGCTTGAAATGATGGATCAGCGCTTCCATCGAGCGCTTCATCTCGGCGCGCGGCGGCGGCGCTACCTTCCGATCGTTGATCTTGACCGGGCCCTGCGGCATCTGCGCCAGGCATTGTTTGATGATGCGTAGGGATTGCCGCATCTCCTCCAGCCGCACGAGGTACCGGTCCCAGCAATCGCCGTTCTTGCCGATCGGAACGTCGAATTCGACCTGGTCATAGACATCGTAGGGCTGCGCCCGCCGCAGATCCCAAGGCACGCCCGAGCCGCGGATCATGGGACCGGAAAAGCCCCAGTCGAGCGCGTCCTTCGCCGTGATGATGCCGATATCGACAGTGCGCTGCTTGAAGATGCGATTTTCGGTCAGCAGGTTTTCGATGTCGTCGACAGTTTTCGGGAACGTCTCACAAAAAGCGGCGATGTCGTCGGTGAGGCCAATCGGCAAATCCATATGGACGCCGCCCGGCCGGAAGTAATTGGCGTGTAATCGGGCGCCCGAGGCGCGGTCGTAAAACTCCATCAGTCGCTCGCGTTCCTCAAAGCCCCAAAGGAACGGCGTCAGCGCGCCGACATCGAGGCCGAAGGCGCAGATATTCAGCAGATGGTTGAGGATGCGGGTGATCTCGGCAAACAACACACGGATGTACTTGCCGCGCGGCGGCGCCTCGATCCCCATCAGCTTTTCCACGGCCAGCGCGAAGGCGTGTTCCTGGCACATCGGCGACACGTAATCGAGCCGGTCGAAATAGGGGATCGCCTGCAGGTACGTCTTGTACTCGATGAGCTTCTCGGTGCCGCGATGCAAGAGGCCGATATGCGGGTCGGCGCGCTCGATCGTCTCACCATCCATCTCGAGCACCATGCGCATCACGCCGTGCGCGGCGGGGTGCTGTGGCCCGAAATTCATCGTGAAATTGCGGATCGCCGCCGGCCCTTCGAGTTCGCTGTCGACATGGGCCGGGGTTTCATACATCGGCGGCGTGCCGAGATTGAGATCGCTCATCCGCCAGTCCCCTGTGGCGCGCCGCTGGCGGCATCACCGGGTACGGCGGTGGCTTTCTCATCACCCGGCAAAATCTTTTCCATGCCCTCCCAGGGCGACAGGAAGTCGAAGTAACGGAATTCCTGTTTCAGTTTGACGGGCTCGTAGACGACTCTTTTCTGATCCTCGTCGTAGCGCAGCTCGACATAACCGGTCAGCGGGAAGTCCTTGCGCAGCGGATGCCCATCAAACCCGTAATCGGTCAGGATGCGGCGCAGATCGGGATTGTCGCTGAAATAGATGCCATACAGGTCGAACGCCTCGCGCTCCCACCAGCCAGCCGAACTGAAAAGGCCAACACATGAGGGCACCGGCTGCTGCTCATCGGTACGGACCTTGAGGCGGATGCGCTGGTTGTGCGCGATGCTCAACAGGTTGTAGACGACGTCGAAGCGCTCGGCACGGTCCGGATAATCGGCGCCGCAGACATCCGCCAGCATCGTAAAGCGGCATTTCGGGTCATCGCGGAGAAAGGCCAGCACGCGCACGATCTCATTGCGCTCGATCGCGAGGCATAGCTCGCTGTACCGGATGTCGCTGCCGGTGACGCCGCCGGGCAATGCGGCAGTGATGTATTCGGCCAGCTCTTTCAGCTTCTCGTCCATCTGATCTCAGCGGGCAAACTGACGCGAGCGCTTGATCTTCTTCTGCAGCAGCAGCACGCCGTAGAGCAGCGCCTCGGCAGTGGGCGGGCAGCCCGGCACATAGATATCAACCGGCACGATCCGGTCACAGCCGCGCACTACTGAATACGAGTAATGGTAATAGCCGCCGCCATTGGCGCAGGAGCCCATCGAGATGACCCAGCGCGGCTCGGCCATCTGGTCGTACACCTTGCGCAGGGCCGGCGCCATCTTGTTGCACAATGTGCCGGCGACGATCATCACATCGGAATGCCGCGGGCTTGGCCGGAACACGACGCCGAAGCGGTCGAGATCGTAGCGGCTGGCGCCGCTATGCATCATCTCGACCGCGCAGCAAGCGAGGCCAAAGGTCATCGGCCAGAGCGAACCGCTGCGGGCCCAGCCGACCAGCGCATCGACCGATGACAGGATGAAGCCGCGATCCTGGATTTCTTCGGTCGCCGCGCGCAGCAGCAAATCCTGCTGCGGACCAGGTGGGATTGCCGCGCCTGTGGGGGACAGCTTGGGCGGTGTATCGATCACTCCCATTCGAGCGCTCCTTTCCGCCATTCGTATATGAACCCAACGGTCAGCACGCCGAGGAACACCATCATCGACCAGAACCCGAACATGCCGATATCGCCTAGCGATACAGCCCAAGGGAAGAGGAATGCAACCTCTAGGTCAAAGATGATGAACAGGATTGCCACGAGATAATAACGAACGTCGAACCGGACCCGCGCATCCTCGAACGGATCGAAGCCGCATTCGTACGGCGACAATTTCTCCGAGTTCGGCTTTTGCCGCGCGAGTACCACCGAGGCAATCACCATTGCCATCGCAATGCCCCCGGCTATCACCAGGAACACCAGAATCGGTAGATACTCGCTCAGGAGGCTCTGCATACCAGACTCTCGGTAGCGGCTGCCGCCGAAGAGACTGGCGGGAGCGACGGGGCTCGAACCCGCGACCTCCGGCGTGACAGGCCGGCGCTCTAACCAACTGAGCTACGCCCCCGCGACCGTCTGATCGCGGCGCAACCTCCTACCTAGGCACCATCGGGGTGTCAAGCAACTCCCCTCGATATCTTGTGCGTCCTTGCGACGCCAGCGGTTGACATCTCGTCGCCTACCCATGGCATGGTGCGGCATCATCTCGCGCTGGAGGCGATATGCGGCTCGAACGATTACCGGCGGCAACGGCTGAGCGGTATGCGGGGCTCGAATGCCCTGCTTTTACAACCACTCCTTGGGTCGAGGGCTCACGCTTGTCAGAGCGGCGCATCGCCATCGTGTCGTCGGCTGGGCTTGTTGTGCGCGGGGAGCGGCCGTTCCGTGGGCGCGAGGCGGATTACCGCGTGATTCCTGCGACAACACCGGCTACCGACGTGTTGTGCAGCCATATCTCGATTAATTTTGACCGCACGGGTTTTCAGGAGGATTGGAACGTCGTGTTCCCGCTCGATCGCCTCAACGAACTTGCGGCCGACCGGGTGATCGGGTCTGTTGCGGCAACGCACTACTCGTTCATGGGCGCCACCGATCCTAAGGAGATGGAGCCTGCCGCTCGCGATGTTGCCGCAAAATTGCGCGCCGATAATGTAACGGGCGTCCTGCTGCCGCCAGTTTGACCGCTGTGCACGCGCGCCGTGAGCGCGCTGGGGCATTATCTCGAGGAAGAAGGCATCGCGACGGTCGCCATTGCGTCGATCCGGCCGCAGGCCGAGAAGACTCGCCCACCACGCGCACTATGGGTGCCGTTCGAACTCGGTCGGCCGCTGGCGCCACCGGGCGACGCGGTGTTTCAGAAGCGCGTACTGGTGACTGCCCTGAAGCTGCTGGAGCGTAGCGATGGCCCGGTATTGCTCGACGATTTCACGGACGATGATCCGCGGGAGCGACCCGACCCGGCGTGGCAGGCGCCCACGAGTGGGCTGGCCAGCCCGCAACCGGGCAACCCATCCGGCGACATGCTTGCCAACGCGCTGCAGGCCGAACTGCTGGCGCTGGCGCCATTTTACGCCCGGTCGTGTGTAGCCCGCGGGCGCAGCACGGTCGGACTGAGCGGGCTGGCGCCGGCCGCGTGTGGCGACTACGTCGTTGCCTGGTTACGCGGTGCGCCCCCCGCCGTGAGCCCCGTCGCGGATATGTCGCCGGTATTGTGCCTGCGCTTCGCGATCGATGACCTCAAGGCCTTTGTCTTGGAGGCGGCACAGTGGACTGGCCGACCGTCGGCACAACAACTCGGCGACTGGCTGTGGAACGAAACCGCGACAGGTGCGGCGATCCGCGCTTTGCGGTCGCGGCTGATCGCCAGCAACGACGACCGCGCCAAGCTGATCGCCGGCATGTTCCTGGTGCCCGGCTTGCGCGTCTAGCCCCATTGAGACACGAGGAGGAAGCGGAGCCGAAGCAGCAGTGCCTCCCCTCAATGTCTCGGTAACGGCTTCGAACTCCGCCGGAGGCGCGCAAGCCGTAGCGGCAAAATCACAACGCGGCACGAACCTGTGGCATGACTTCCTCGGCCAGGATCTGCAGCTGGTCCAGGGCAACCATGTTCGGCATGCCAGGCCAATGGACCGACGCAACGATGTGGTTGACGCCAAGACGCCGGTTGAGCCGGATCATCTGATCGGCGACCTCCGTCGCCGAACCAAGCAGAAACCGGTCTTCCAGCAATTCATTGAAGGCGTGGTCGAAATCGTCGCCCTCAGGCATGACCTTGTCCTGGCCCCATTCTCGATAGGCGCGGTATTTTTCCTCGAGATACGGTTGGGCGCGACGGATCGCCTCGGCACGAGTCGGGGCGACAAACACCTCACGCCGCATCGGTACCTCGTCCGGGAACGGCTTGTCGTATTCGTCGAGCGCGCGCTTGTAGAGCTCCATCTGGCGCTCGATCGTGGCCAACGTGTTGTGCGGGTTGATGTACCAGCAATCGCCGATGCGGGCGGCGCGCTTCACGGCTACGTCGGCGTTGGCGCCGATCCAGATTGGCGGGTGCGGCTTCTGCACCGGCTTGATCGGGCATGTTGCATGGTCGAGCTCGAAATGCGAGCCCTGCATATTGACAAAATCCTCGGTCCACAGCCGGCGGATCGCTGTCATGCATTCTTCAAAACGCGGCCCCATCTTGCCGCGCGGTACGCCGAACGCCTTGAATTCTACGTCGCGGTAACCGATACCGGCGCCGAACACCAGCCGCCCGCCTGACAAAAGGTCGAGCGTCGCTAATTGCTCGGCCAGGTCAAGCGGCTTGTGCAATGGGACGAGAACAAGGCCGCATATGATGCGCAATCGCGGCGCTATTGCGGCGCAGTAGGACAGAAACGGAATCTGCTGCACCGCCTCAAAAGGGTGCGCGCTGTAATGCGAGCCTTTGACAATGCCGTCAAAGCCAACCGCCTCGGCACGGCGCACGAGGTCGAGATCCTCCTCCAGATGGGCGGCAGGGTCACCTGGCGGGTGCTGGCCGCGCACGATCAGGCTCAGTTGGAAGCGGCGACTCATTCCGGGGACATGCCTTTCTCGGCCAGCTCCTTGCGAGCGCTGTCGTTCTTGTCGAGCGACAAGCCCATCCCGCGCAGCACATTCGGCGCTTTGGTGAACTGGATGTTGGCGTATTCGACCACCTCGATGCGGTTACCCCAGGGGTCGAGGAAGTCGAGGAACGGGCCCTCGACCAATGTAGCACCAGCAGCCACGGCGCGCGCCTTCACCGACGAGCGATCGTCGACGACGAAACCGATATGGCGGCGCTCGACAGTATCATCCCGGATGCCGTCGACTTTGGCGAAATTGATGAACTGATCGCCCATGTCGAGAAAAGCGCTGCGCTCGTTGCGGCCGCGCAGCGTGAACTCGAAAATTTGCGCGTACCACGCGAGTGCTGCATCGATGTCGCCGACTTCCAGCGCGACATGGTTGATACCGACGAGGCGCGGCTTCCTGGTGTCGCTCATCAGAACTCCTTTGTCGGACCGCTATTTCGCCTCCATGATCCACACGCCGTTCCAATCTTCCGGAGGCGGATTGTCAGCATAGAAACGGCATCGATCGATGAATATCTGTGATGGCTGATCGGTCGGCAGGATTTCAAGCGCCTGCCCGAAATGCTCGATCGCGTTGCTCCAATCGCGCCGCTGGTAGCGATCGAACCCGGACTCATACGCGGCGATCAGCGCTTTGAGCCGCGGAACCCGCCGCTCGTCGACGTGATCGAGGGATTCGTAGGCTAAGGTCGGCTGGTACTTACCCTTGACCTGTACGAGGTCTAGCTTGCGAAGGATCGGACGCCCGCGCAAGGCCTCTACCGTCGAAGCGGCGAGCAGCACTGTCGAGCCATAGTGCTTGTTGGCACCTTCGAGCCGCGCTGCCAGATTCACATTATCGCCGATCACGGTATATTCAAGCCGCCGCCGGGATGACCCGAGCGAACCGGCCAGCACCTCCCCGGTCGCGATGCCGATCCCGATCTCGATCTGATCGAGCCCGTGCGCCGTGCGCGACGCATTAAACCGCGCCAATTCCCGCAGCATTTCGGTTGCGACGGTCATGGCATTGTCGGCGTCCGAAATATCGGGCACGGCCGAGCCGAATACTGCCATGATCGCGTCACCGATGTACTTGTCGAGCATGCCGCCATGTGCGAACACAACTTCGACCATGCTGGTGAAATATTCGTTCAGCATCGTGACGGTTTCTTGCGGGCTCATCGCCTCGGCCAGCGTCGTAAACCGCCGGATATCCGAGAACAGCACCGTCGCTACGTGCGAGTTGCCATCGAGAAAATCCTGCCCGCTGGCGATCAGCTTATCGACGACCTCCTTCGCCACATAGCGCGCCATTGTGTTGCGGACCCGCTTCTCGCGGGTGATGTCCTCCAACACCAGCATGCTGCCGAGCTGCTTGCCTTCGGTTTCGAGGAGTGGCGTCGCGGTCAGGTTGATCGCCGCTGAGGTGCCATCGGCCAGTTCGAAATCGGTGTCGGCGTGGTAGTCGGAGGTGCCCATCTGGGAGACGTAATTGAGGCTGCGGGTGACCCACGGGTTGCGATTGCCAAAAACCTGAGTGGCAGGCCGGTTCAGCACGTCCTCGGCGGTCACTCCAAGAATCCGCTCAGCCGCCTCGTTGATTTTGACGACGTTGAGGTTGTGGTCGAGCGTGATGACGCCGTTCGACAGCGACTTGAGGATGCTCTCGTTATAGTTCTTGAGCGCCAGAACATCGGAGAAGAGCTGAGCGTTCTGGATGGCGATGGCGATCTGGGAGCAGAACGCCTTGGCTCGGCGAATGTCGAGCGGGGTAAAGGCGCCGCCCTTCTTGTTCAGCACCTGCACCACGCCAAGTCGGTCTCCCGACTTGTCGAGGATCGGGACCGCCAGGATGTTACGGGTGCGGAAACCCGAGGCGAGATCGACGCTGCGATTGAACCGGGGATCGGCATAGGCATCCGGCACGACCAGCACCTCGCCGCCGCTGAACGCGGCGCCCGCGATGCCAGCCTTGGACGGGATGCGAATTTCCTTCTGCCCGGCGCCTTCCGCGACCTGGGACCACAGCTGGTCGTTGAGTTGGTCGTAGAGGAAGAGGGTCGAACGCTCGGCATTCAACAGCTGGGTCGCGGCTGCCATGATGCGTGTGAACAACACATCGACATGCAGTTCGGTCGAAATCGCCTCCGCGATTTCCAGGAGCTCAATTTCCTCGCGCTGCGCTTGCTCCAGGCGCTCCACCAGCAGCGATTGCTGTAACGCGCTGGCGGCATGGCGGTTGATCGACTCGACAAGCGCCAGCTGCTCGTCGCCGAACGGGCCGCTGCGGCGGTTGAGGACCTGAGTGACGCCGATCGGCTGGCCTGCACGGTCACGCAGGGGAACGCATAGGATGTTACGGGTGTGGTACCCCGTACGGCGGTCGATCTCCTGATTGAAGCGCGGGTCCTGATAGGCGTCCGGGATTATCTCCGGCTCGCCGCGCGTGAAGATGGCGCCGGCGATTCCCGCCTTTGGTGGGATCCGGATCTCGATCGTGCCGTCACCACTGGCGACCCGGGACAGCAGTTCGTCGGTTTCGCGATCGTATAAAAACAGCGTGGCGCGCTCGGCGTCGAGGGCCTCGGTGATCAGCTGGATGAGGCGCGGCAGTTGCAGATCGAGGGACAATTCGCGGGTCACCGTATCGGCGACTTCCGCCAACACCCGCAACCGGCGATTCTCGGCCAGCAACTGCTGGATTGACGCCGGTTCATCGGACGGGGCTATCTCGTTTGGCAAATCCATAGGCCGATCTCCGCCCGGTCAGCGGGAGAGCGCTGAGTCGACCGACGGCCTACTCTGCATTGCGCGTAGCCTGGCGCACGCGACCATGTTCGCCCCAGGTGCAAAGCCAAGTCCATAGCTTTGCACACAGGTCGCGCCGGAACAAGCAAGGCTACTCATTTGTCGTAGCAACCCCAAAGCACGCCTTTTGTTTGCACCATGCTTGGCATTTAATCCCGCAACATGAACAGGCGTCACCTCCTGGCTCTCGGCAGCGCCAGCGTTTTCAGCGTTTTACGGCCGGCCTTGGCGGTGCCACCGGCGCCGCCGACACACCGGATCGCCCTATATAACGCGCATACCGGCGAAAGTTTCGACGGCCCCTATCGCGACGATAAGGGTCCCCTTGCCGGTGCCATGGACGAACTGTCGCACTTTCTTCGCGACCATCACTCCGGTGCCCGAATCCCCTATGACGTCGCCGTGCTCGATTTCCTTGCGGCAACCATGGATGCGGTGGGAGCGACCAGGGCCACTATCCTGTCGGCTTATCGCACGCCTGAAACCAACGCCATGCTGGCGCGCACTACGTTCGGAGTGGCCGATAACAGCCAGCATATGTATGGCCGAGCTCTGGATGTGCGCTTGGATGGCCGGCTCGAGGAGGCGATGCAGGCGGCGCGAGCGATGCATCGCGGCGGTGTCGGCTGGTATCCGACCTCGCACTTCATGCATATCGACAGCGGCCCGGTGCGCAACTGGAACCTCGATGGCGGCGGTTTCGACAGTCTGCTGTTCCGGCTGCGCATGCTGATCGCACGAAGCAGCGGCGGAACACTACCGGCCGGACACACCGGCGGTCCTCTCAATGTGCGCCAGCGGCTGGCGTTGCACCGCATGATCGCGAAGGCTGAATTTGTCGCTCGCCGTCACTAAGACGGCCCCTCTACCTACCTGCGCTACTTAACGGTGATCTGCCCCTTCATGCCGGCCCAGTCATGATCGGAGCAGCGCAGCTGGTAGGTTCCCGGCTTTTGCGCCACGAATACCAGATCCTTTACCGCGCCGGGCGCCACCTCAATCTCGACCCTGTCGCCGTTGAGCGGGGACGCATCCTTTATGTCAAGTGTCTTAAAGAATTCGGGTGCGGTGAACTCGTGCATCTCCTTACCGCGATTTTCGAGATGCAGGTCGTAAACCTTCCCCTGCTCGAACTCCAGCCTGCCGGGTTTGAAACGGTATTCTGACAGTTTGACATCCAGGCGTTCGGCATGGCTCCAGTCCGGCGGCGGGGCGGCAGTGGCGGGTGTGGCCGATAGGGCGCTGTACGCTAAGCATAAAGAGGCTGCGCGAAAGGCTGCTTTATGCCTCATTGGATGGCCTCCGCTGCTTCAAGATCGCGCAGCATCGCTGCCAACCGGTACTCATCGCCGCCATACTACAGCGCTCCTCTGTCCTCCTGGGCTTGTAACGTGTTTCGAAGGCCTATGTGAGAGCCGGCAATGCAAAACGGCCACCCGAAGGTGGCCGCTGCTTTGCCAATCAGATCGCCGTCCGTGTCCGTGCTCAGACCGGCGGCACCCAATACTCATCAAGCCGGTCGCGATACCCGCGATCTGTCCAATCCGGCGCACTGCTTGGGGTATAACGGGGCGCCCGCTCCAGGCGATTACGATCGATGTCGACGACATAGCCTTCCAGCCGCGTGTCATAATTCAGCATGCGCCACGGCAGCGGGTTGTAGCTCTCACCGATGCCCAAAAAACCGCCGAACGACATCACGGCGTACTCGACACGCCCAGAGTACTTGTCGATCATCAGATGATGTACTGTCCCGAGTCGATCACCGGCTCCGTTGTACACCGCCGTGCCATCGACCTTCTCAGAGGAGATAAGCCGGGTGGTTTCATCGCTGTGTACGGGCTGCCCGGCAACAGCAGTCGAGGCTAGGGTATCGCTTCGCATGTCATGCTCCCACGATGTTGATATCAAGTAAACGATAGCCGCATCGCTGCGTTCCACCTTTTGAACGATGATTTAGGTCCGTCGGGTGTGTTAGCGTGGATTAACGGATCGCAGTCACCTGGGGTAGTGGAGGACTTTAGATACTCGTAAGATACTCAGGAAGATTTCTATGTTTGATACGAATGACGGAATACTCGAGGAAACTATTGCGATAGCAGAAGATATCTTGGGGGCTGATTTCGGCCGCCTTAACGTCGATCGAATCGTGGTCGGCATCTTCTTTACCGGTGTCAAGCTCACCGACGGGAGCACCGGCAGTTGTGCGACCCCGCTCGGCGATCTGGAGACCGCGATGTGCTGCGCTCCGCCGTCGCTGGTAAATCGGACATCGCCACGGCTTGCTGGACAGCCAGCTCGCCTCCTGGCGCGCGCCGCCCTGGGTTCGCCGGGGCTTGCCCGTGCGATCGGCATCGCCACGGTCAATGCACTGGCGCAGGCGAGCTGGAACCGGCGGCCTGATCCTGCTGTCGAACTGAAACCGGGCGTCGATGCGTTTGACGCGACGCTGATCAATCCGGGCGAGCGCGTCGTGCTGGTCGGTGCGTTCGTGCCCTTCCTCAAGGAGCTGAAGCGTCGGGCACAGCCGTACCTTGTGCTTGAGCGGAACCCGTCCCTGTTGAAGCCGGAGGAGATGCCATATTTCCGCCCAGCCGAAGACGCCGCCTCTGTGTTGCGAGACGCCGAGGTGGTGCTGATCACCGGCTCGGCTCTCGTCAACAACACGCTCGATAGCCTGCTGCGGGTCGTGCCATCCTCGGCACGAGTGACCGTTGTCGGCCCGACTGTTGGAATGCTGCCCGGCCCATTGCTGAAACGGGGCGTCGATGTGTTGGGCTGCATGCGGATCAAGGATCCGGAAAGCTTCCTCGACATGCTCGGCGAGGCCGCAGCGCCACAGCAATTCCTCGCCGGCCCGGCGGAAAAACTGGCGCTGGTCCGCAGGAGCGCCACCACCGCGCCGATCACCGCGTCCGCGTAACCTTGTGCAGGTGGCGCGGGCGGTCGGGATCGATCCCCAAGCGTTCGGCCAGCACCGGGATCATCGCGTAGACGCTCTGGATCAAGCAAAGCGCATCGGTCTCAGGATGGTCGGAGGGTTGCACCGGTAGCTGCCCGCTGAGCCCCGCCGTCAGAAGCAGCGCTCCCTTCGCTGCGAGGTCGGCCGCAAGATCGCGCAGCCCCTCCACGGCGGCATCGGTTGGAGGCAACAGCAGGATCGGATAGCGCGGTGACACCAGGGCTACCGGACCATGCAGGAATTCGGCGCCGCTGAACGCCTCGGCGTGGATTGTCGCGACCTCCTTCAGTTTGAGCGCCGCTTCCCGGGCGATCGCCAGTGTCGGGCCGCGGCCGATCGTGACCAGGCTCGCCGCCGCCCCGATCGGTGCGATGGCCGGGCGCCAATCCGCTGCGCTGGCGGCGGCTAGCCGTTGCGGGAGGCGATCGATCGCGGCGCTCAGCGCTGCGTCATCCGTCCACGCCGAGGCGAGGCGTAGCAGCGCGGCAAGACTGGCGGTGAAGCTCTTGGTCGCGGCCACGCTGCGCTCGGGTCCCGCGCCGATCGGCAGGACTGTTTCACATGCCGCCGCGAGCGGGCTGTCGATGCAATTGACCAGCGCGACGGTAAGCGCTCCGGCTCGCCGCGCCAGGATTGCGTTGGCCACCAGATCGTCGCTGCGGCCGGATTGCGAGATCGCGAGAAACAGCTGCCCATCGAGCCGCAACGCGCGGCGGTATACGCTGGCGATGATCGGCGCCGCCTCGGCGACCGGCAGGCCCAGTTTCAGTTCGAACAGGTGCTTGGCAAAGGTGGCGGCATGGGCCGAGCTGCCGCGCGCGCAGGTCACGACGACCGCAGGCGGATGGCGGCGTAACCGCGTCACGAGCTCAGCCAGGGGCCGCTTCAATCCCTCCGCTTGCCGCTCGACCGCCA
The DNA here is from genome assembly GCA_019240125.1 of Alphaproteobacteria bacterium. Lineage (GTDB taxonomy): Bacteria > Pseudomonadota > Alphaproteobacteria > ATCC43930 > CGMCC-115725 > DATARH01. The sequence continues at coordinate 2,168 of JAFAYW010000371.1, read as the reverse complement.
ATGGCGCCTCGCGCAATTCGGCTGCCATGCCCATGAAGATCATCTCTACCCAATGCCCTTCCCCTCGGGGGAAACAGCGCGAGGGCCGGTTTGGAGGCGAATCCGTCCGATTAGCCGCTTGCGGGGGCTTCGAGTTCGCCGGCGACGCGAACGCGGACCCGCAGCGCGTTGCCCGGGAGGTAGGCGATCGGCATGTCCTCGACCTCGATCACCTGCAACGTCGCTCGGTCGGCACCGGCGGCGACGGCGCGGCCGATCGCCTGCGCTTCGGCTGCGGCGATCGCCGCCTCGCGGGTCGTATCGCGGTATACCTGATCGGTCTCGCCGCTGATCTGGGCGATCGCGGCCCCGACCGCGTTGGCGCAATCCCCATGCGGCACGCGGATCACTTCCGAAACGCCGGCAAGCCGGTCGGGCACCAGAAACGCGCCGCCGCCGACCGCGATCAATTTGACGTCGCCCGCTTCCGTCTTCATGCGATCGATCGCGTCTTCCAACTTGGCGCGCGCCTCATCGAGCACAGCCTCCCCTAGGCCCGCGGTAATGCCGGCCAGCCGCGTCCTGTCGCCAATCTCGGCGATGCCGGCGGCGACCGCGGCGTCGGTTGCGGTCAGGGTGTCGCCGCCAAACACCAGCGCCTCACGGATCAGGCGGTAGCCGACACTGTCCGGGCCGACCCGCGGCGGGTCACCCCTGTTTTCGGCAAGGCGCACGATGCTGCCGCCGCCGAGGCCGATCGAATACAGGTCCGGCATGCGGAACAATGTGCGCACCTCGCCGATTTGGACGACCGAGTTGGCCTCGCGCGGGAAGCCGCGCCGCAACTCGGCAACATCGGATGAGGTGCCCCCGACATCGACCACCATGGCGTCGGCGAGGCCGGAAAGAAACGCGGCGCCCCGCATCGAGTTGGTCGCGCCGGACGCGAAGCTCATCACCGGCAGCGCCATCGCCGACTCGGCCGACATGACGGTGCCGTCATTCTGGGTGAGGAAAAGCGGCGCCTCGATGCCACTCTGCGCGATCGCGGCGCGGAAACCTTCGATCGTCAGGCGTGCCAGCCCGCTTAGCGCGGCGTTGAGCAATGCCGAATTCTCGCGCTCAAGGAGGCCGATGCGGCCGAGGTGGTGCGATAACGTCACCGCCGCGCCAGGACATTCCTCGGCGAGGATCGCGGCGGCACGGTCCTCGTGCGACGGGTCGAGGGGCGAAAAGATCGACGACACCGCGACCGAAGCGATGCCATCGGCCTTTATCTGGTACGCCGCCGCGCGCAGGCCGGCCTCGTCGAGCGGCATGATCTCGCGGCCGTCATAATCATGGCCGCCTTCCAGCATCACGACGCGGCCGCGTACCAGCTCGGCGAGATCGGCCGGCCAATCGCAGAACGGCGGCAGGGAAGCGCTGGCCGGCATGCCGAGGCGGATCGCGGCCACTGGGGTCAGATGCCGCCGCTGGATCACCGCATTGACGAAATGGGTCGTGCCGATCACGACGCCGTAGATCGCACTCTTCGCGACCTCGGGGTGTCGTCCGAGCAGCTCCAGGGCCGCGACGATGCCGCCGGTCACATCCTCGGTGGTCGGCGTCTTGATCGCATGCACGACCCGGCCGTCTTCCAGCAGCACCGCATCGGTATTGGTGCCGCCAACATCGATCCCGATCCGCCTCATGCGGCCATTCCGTACAGCGCGAGCCGATCAAACCGGAGGTCGTATCTTGCGCTGCCGCGCACCTGATACAACAGGTTAATATCAGGTGAAACTCGCGCGTGGGTTGCATAGACCGAGCGTGCGAAGGTCGATGGGGAAAGCGCGATCGCTGCGCGCCCCTCGCAGTTGCATTCCTGGCTAAAGGGGGCGTGAACAAACAAAATACTGTCGTCCCGACGAAGGCAGGGCACCACGGTCGGGCTCGCCGCGTGTGGAAAAGTGGGTCCCTGCCCTCGCAGGGACGACATTGGAAAGGAAAGCAGGCCTCGCCCCCATGGAACGATTCGGTTATCGCCAGCCTGACCGACGCTCCGGAACAAAACAAGAATATAACCCGGTCATCCGCTAGCGCAAGCCGGCGACGGGGAAGACCGAGCGGAAGTCGAGGTCGTAGCCGAAGGCGCGCGGACCGACATGCTCGAGACCTTTGGCGGTCAGGAAGATGGAGGGTGCCGG
>JAFAYW010000098.1 GCA_019240125.1 Alphaproteobacteria bacterium | reverse complement strand
AATGCAGCGGCGAAGGCAGATAGCATTAAGCGTGGCTTTGGGCGCCCGGCCGGCGGCACTCATGCGGCAGGCGTTCACGGAAAGCGTGCTACTGTCGCTGACCGGCGGTTCTCTCGGATTGCTGATCGCCGCCGAAGGTACGCGTTTCATCGTCGACTTCGCGTTTCCTCGCGTGGGTGAGTTGGCGGGTGTTCCCATCGATCCCTCGCCGTCCGTGCCGATACTTTTATTCGCGTTTGCCTTGTCCCTGGTAACCGGGATCGTGTTCGGTATCGCGCCCGCTTGGGTTTCTGCCCAAGTGGAACCTATCGAGGCCTTGCGCGGCGCCCAGCGTTCGACTGTTCGCACCGGGTCAACGCAGCGAAGGCTGCTGGTTGTACTACAGGCGGCGCTGGCGCTGATTCTGGTTTCCGCCTCCGGTCTGCTGACTGTGGGACTGCGTTCGTTCGAACATCAAGATTTTGGCTTTCAGGCGGGTCACCGCATAATTGTGTCGTTCGATCCACACCTGGCAGGATATGAGCCAGATCAACTCCACCGCTTGTACGGGCGTATAGATGATGCTTTCGGACGCATTCCCGGCGTCGCACAAGTCACGCTCGCCGTATACACACCGTTAAGCGGCAACAACTGGGGCAGCCCGGTTTGGATTAACGGCCACAACACGCCCGGGCCTAACGATGACGCAGAAAGTTCGTGGTCTCGAGTCACTGCCAACTTCCTCTCCAGCATCGGCGACCCAATCGTCCGGGGCAGGGAACTAGATGAGCGAGATGCTCCCGATTCCGAGCACACGGCGGTGATCAACGAGACCTTCGCGCGTAAGTTCTTCCCGCACCAGGATCCGATCGGCCGATATTTCGGGTGGGCTAGCGATAGTCCAAGCCGGTATCGCATCGTGGGGGTCGCAAAAGACACTCGCTATCTTACGTTCAACTTGGACAAGCCCATCACGCCTTTTTTCTTCTTGCCGGAAGGGCAACGCGATCTCGACAAGGACACGGGGAAGGAACGCAGCTCAGGGTCACACTACATGCAGAAGATCGTTATTGTGGAACGCCCAGGACAGAGTGTTTCCTATGATGCGGTCCGCAGGGCACTTGCGTCCGTGGATCCTAATCTGCCCATCACCACGATCCTTACATTTCAGCAGCAGGTAGACGGGGTGTTCCGGCCGACGGAGCTGATGGCGCGTTTGACTTCATTCTTTGGCCTGCTGGCACTGGTGCTCTCGTCGATCGGTTTGTATGGCATCACCGCCCATAGTGCCGGACAACGAACCAATGAGATTGGAGTGCGCATGGCACTCGGCGCTGCACCCCGACAAGCCGTGGCACTCCTTTTGCGCGGGCCTTTCGTTCTCATCGTGGTCGGACTTGCGCTTGGTTTACCAGTCACATTCGCGATCTCCGGAATTCTCGCCAGCCAGACCTTCGGAGGAGATCCGCATCTGGCTGCGGTCGAGGCAGTCGCCACCGCAGTGCTGGCTGTCACCGGATTTTTGGCAGCTCTAATTCCGGCCGTACGCGCCAGCTCAATTTCGCCTTGCGAGGCCCTGCGAGTCGAGTAAGTATTTTTGAACAGGAGCTTCGCAGCAAGCACAGATCTGTAGATCCATAACGATCAGCGCGGGATGAAGTCATGTCCCAATTCTGTGTAGGCGAACGTATCACCGACCAGATTTCCTTGGGAGATAACGGAAAACGCAATCAGAAGCGCTGCGCAGGATATTGATCGCCGGGTCATGAGGTGAAAATTAGTCTAGCAACGGCCTCTTGCAGCCGGTTATGAGAAATACAACCGCGTTCGCTCCTCAAGGTACCCCCGAAAGCGCTGCTCGAGATCAGCATGGTAGGCGGCGAGACGCTCGGAGGAAGCCCCGATGAGGGCAGCCGCAGCGATGCCGGATTGCAGCGCGGCCACGAGCCCCCGTGAGGCAATGGGATCATAGCTGGCGGCCGCATCGCCGATGGCGATCCAACCCGAACCCGCGCTACGCTCGAGCATCGACGAATCGGCGGGGCGCACGACTAAGGGACTGCAGCAATGATAATGCTCCAGCAAAGGCGCGACGTGTCGCGTCGAGCGCAATCGCTTCTCCCATCCCTTAAGGTCGAGGCGATCGGCGGTGACCAGGGCCGCCACACGCCGGCGACGCGGCAGGCGTCCTGTGTACCACCACCCGCCACTGTCGCCCTCGACCGTAAGCGTGGCGTCGACGTCGTCGGCTTCGGTCTGCAACCATCCAACGACCGCGAACTGCCGATCGAACCGATGGCGGCGGATGCCGAGGCGGCGCGCCACCGCGGCATACCGCCCGCTAGCGTCGATAATCCAATCGCAAGCGATCTCGGCGCCTTCAATGCGGAGCCGCCAATCTCGAGGACAGGCAACGCTAAGGAGACGCACGGGTTGGCGCAGCACCGCTCCGGCGTCGACGGCGCGCTGGCGCATCTGCTCTCCGAAGAGGCGGCGGTCGAGCAGCCACCCGTTGCCGAATGGGCGAAAGACGAAAGACTGCTCGCTGAGTGTGTCTGTCCGCCACGCGGTACGCAACCCGACACAATCGACATGCCCATCGAGTGGCAACAGCCCTAATTGCTGGAGGAGCGGGCGAGCTTCGGGAGGCATCTGCTCGCCGACGCCCTCGCCGGAGTTGCTAAGCAGCACCACCTCCGCTCCGAGCCGGCATAGTTCGACGGCCGCGGCGCAGCCGGCGGGTCCCGCTCCGACGACGGCGACACGCACTACTCCGGGAAGCCCCTCTCGGTCTCGACGCGCATAGCCCTGGGGAACGCGTTGTCTCCCGGGCCGGGTCGCTCCTCCACGAGGCCGAGGCGGAACCAGTTCTCCACCATGTTTGCAAGCGTCTGTTCTTTCGCCGGTTGATCGATATCACGGAAAAAGGCGGCGCGGGTATCGAACGCCTGCTGCCGCACCGCGAGCGGCAGGGACCGGTCGAGAACCTTTCGGTAGCTCTCTTGCGTGAACACGTGATTAGGAACGCGAGCAGCCCAGAAAGTCGGCAGGTAAGGATCGATCTCCGGCTCATAACCCGAGCGGCAGCTTACGGTGTCAGTCTGCCATGGCACCGCAAGCCAGCGCGTGACCGATCCCGGCACGCAGCCATCGAGCGGCCCGTTTGGGGCCAGCGCCAGCTCCGGCGTAAGCACATCGCCGTAATCGGGCTCGGGTCGGTTGCGGTGTCGAAGCCGGAAGAGACCCGAGTACATGGAACCGATCCGCATGGGCCACGTGGCCTCGCAGCCAGGGTGGAAAGCCTCGCCGAGACACGCCTCGAGCGCAGCGCGATCAAGGGCAATCGGCTGCGCCTCGCGCGGCAGATCTTCCAGGCACTCGGCGCTGGGATCGGCGCTGGCCAGATCGCTGACGAAGTCCCCATTTGCCCAGCGTGCAAGATTGGCGTATTGCACGGGGGTTACCGCCAGCCAATCGCGCGGGCTGCTGGCGGGAATCGCCACGGCATCGCCATAGAGCGGCGGCAAGGCATTCGGTTGCATGGTCGCGTAGTCGGGATTGCGGAAACGCTCGAAGAGCGCCCGGCGAAACGGCTCGTTCTCGGTGCAAGGATCGGCGAGCCGGGCGACAACGGCAGGATCCAGGAAATCTTCCGGCGATTGCCAGCCGTATCGCTCAAGCATGCCGTAGTTCACCCACTGGAGCTGCGACAAGCGATCGAAGAGTGGATAGATGTCGCCGAGAAAGCTGACGTTCGCGGGCGGTGACAGCAGCCCGGTATCGATCATCGTCTGCGTCATCACGTCGTAGAGCGTGCGATAGCCGGTGGCAAGCGCCGGCCCGTAGTTGGGTGGCCCAATGATGACCCAGGCCGGCGTCACCGGTAGCATTCGTCTACCGAGGCGGACGGTCGCGGTAACCGGGCCGTCGGAGCTGTCATCGCACCAGCCGTCATTGTTGGCGAAGGTCGTGAGGCGCGCACCGATGGGCGAGAACGACCGCCCGTTTCCCCCTAGCACGAGCAGGCGACCGGCATTGTCGGTGCGCAGCTCGCCGAGTGACGTCTCGATGCCGAAAAAGGCGCCGCCATCGAAGGGGACAGGGCCGCTACAACGGCCAGAAATCGCGCGCGTCCCCGGGTCAATGACCAAGTCGGAACGTGCCGCGCCGACGTAAGTCGCGTTCCGGCGGAGCGTTGGCTGCGCTTCGGGGATGTCGAGGGCGGTTTGAAAGTTGTACCAGGCCGCTTTGGAATTAGTAAGATGCGCGTGCCAGGTTATATCGGCTTCATCGGCAGTGATCTCCCGTACGAGTCGACCGTGTCGATCCAAGCCGTAAACGCGAAAACGCGCCGCCTGTCGCTTGATCGCACCGGAGGCGTCCTTGAAGCCGCCAGGGGAGAGCGGCACGGCGCCAGGCAGCTCCGGGCCGAGATAGTATCCACTAATGCTGTTGCCGATGCGGCCTATGCCGATGGCGGGGTGAATCGCGGCGCTAACGATCTCACCGTCGGACGCACTCCCGGCGCCAGTGGCGGCGAGCGCGAGAACGGCCGAGCGGGCGCCTGCCCTAAGAAACTGCCGTCTGTTGAGCTTCGAATTTAACAAAGCGCCTCCATGTTACTCACCTGCACCGCAGATGCATGATCCCGGTAGGAGGCCCGTCCGCGACAGCAATTTAAGCGGCGGAATCTATGACACTTCGATGGTTTCGCGCCCTGGAGGCCTCATGATTGAGCGCGTTTGCCGCTTATCGATCCAGCGATTGTAACGTATCCTCTGAGCAAAGAA
>JAFAYW010000243.1 GCA_019240125.1 Alphaproteobacteria bacterium | reverse complement strand
TCGGATTTACCTTTTGCCCCATCAGGCGTTCTCCCCAGCATCTTCGGCGCGTTCGCGAACGATCACGGTCAGATGCGAAAACGGCTTTTCAATCCGAGCCGAACGACCGCGGCCACGTGTGTGAAAGCGCTTCATCACAAAGGCCCGCCCGACATGCGCTTCCTTGACGTAGAGGCGATCGACGTCGAGCTGATGATTGTTTTCGGCATTGGCGATCGCGGCCTGCAACACCTTCTTGACATCGTCGGTGATGCGCCGCCGCGAAAAGGTCAGCTCGGCGACCGCCCGCGCGGCGTCTTTGCCGCGGATCATCTGCGCCACGAGGTTCAGTTTGCGCGGGCTGATGCGGATCGCGCGCAGAAATGCCGACGCCTCATTGTCCGCGAGCTGGCGCTCCATATGCGGTTTGCTCATCGCGGCCCCTTAGCTCCGGCGCGCGCGCTTGTCGGCGGCGTGCCCGTAAAAGGTACGGGTCGGCGAGAACTCGCCGAACTTATGGCCGATCATGTTCTCGGTGACCAATACCGGGATGAATTTGTGGCCGTTATAGACACCAAAGGTCAGCCCGACGAACTGCGGGAAGATCGTCGAACGCCGCGACCAGGTACGGATCACCTCGTTACGGCCCGAGCCTCGCGATTTCTCCGCCTTTTTCAACAGATAGCCGTCGACGAACGGCCCCTTCCAAACCGAGCGTGCCACGCCCTTCTCCTAACCTAGCGCTGCTGCTGACGGCGGCGAATGATCAGCCGGTCCGTCGCTTTGTTTTGCCGCGTCTTCTTGCCCTTAGTCGGCTTACCCCATGGTGTCACAGGATGCCGTCCGCCTGAGGACTTGCCCTCGCCACCACCATGCGGATGGTCGATGGGGTTCATCGCGACGCCACGAACCGACGGCCGCTTGCCGAGCCAGCGATTACGCCCGGCCTTGCCGATCACGATATTCTGGTGGTCGGGGTTCGACACCGCCCCGATCGTCGCCCGGCATTCAGCGCGCACCATGCGAAGTTCGCCCGAGGTCATGCGCAACAGCGCATAGCCCTGGTCGCGGCCGACCAACTGCACATAGGTGCCGGCCGAGCGTGCCAACTGGCCACCCTTGCCCGGCTTCATCTCGACGTTATGCACGATTGTGCCGACCGGCATGCTGCGCAACGGCATGACGTTGCCCGGCTTAACATCGACGCGCTCGCCGGAGATCACGGTGTCACCGACCCGTAGCCGCTGCGGCGCCAGGATGTAGGATTGCTCGCCATCCGGATAGGTGATCAGCGCGATAAAGGCGGTACGGTTGGGATCATATTCCAGCCGCTCGACCTTCGCCGCGACGTCGTCCTTGCGCCGCTTGAAGTCGACCAGACGATAGCGCCGTTTATGGCCGCCGCCGCGCCAGCGCATCGTCGTACGACCGGTATTATTGCGACCGCCCTTCTGCTTCAGGCCTTCGGTCAAGTTTTTGACCGGTTTCCCCTTCCACAACTCGCTGCGGTCGACAATCACCAGATGCCGCTGCGACGGCGTGGTGGGGTTGAATGTCTTTAACGCCATCTAACTAGATTCCTGTGGTCACATCGATACGCGAGCCTTCGGCAAGCGTTACGATCGCCTTTTTGTAATCGGAACGGCGCCCCGGTCGGCCCCGAAACCGCTTGGTCTTGCCCTCGACCCGGATCGTGTTGACGGCATCAACCTTGACCGCGAAAAGTTCCTCGACCGCCGCCTTGACCTGCCGCTTGTTCGCTTCGAGCGAGACACGGAACACAACCTGGTTGTGCTCCGACACCGCGGTGGCCTTCTCGGTGATTACCGGCGAGCGGATGATGTCATACATCTGCTGCCGCGACAGCTTGGTCTCGACGATCGGGATGACGCGAAAACGGCTCATTTCAGGCGCGCCTCAAGCTGCTCGACCCCGGCGCGTGTTAGCACAAGCGTGTCACGCCGGAGGATGTCATACACATTGGCGCCCTGCTGCGGCAGCACGTCCACCTTCGGCAGGTTGCGCGCGGCGCGGGCAAACCCCTCGTCGACAGAAGCGCCATCGATGATCAGCACCGACTCCCAACCGAGCGCGTCAAATCGCCCGCGCAACACCTTGGTCTTGGCGTCGGCAAGCGCGGCCGTATCGATCACGATCAGCTTGCCCTCGGCCTGCTTGGCCGACAGCGCCGTCTTGAGACCCAGGCGCCGCACTTTCTTCTGCAGATCGAATTCATGGCTGCGCACGACCGGGCCAAAAATCACCGCACCGCCGCGGAATTGCGGTGAACGCCGGCTGCCCTGGCGCGCCCGGCCGGTGCCCTTTTGCTTGTAGGGTTTTTGCGTCGTGCCGCTGATATCACTTATACCCTTCGCCTTGTGCGTCCCGGCGCGCCGCTTGGCGAGCTGCCAGTTGACGACACGCGCCAGAATGTCCCGCCGCACCGGCAGACCGAACACTTCGTCGGCCAAGTCGATGTCGCCGACTTCCTGGTTGTCGAGATTACGTACCGTCAACTTCATGGCGCGGCCTCCTCGCCCGCAACCTCGGCCGGGGCGCCTGCCGCGTCGCCGCGCAACGCCGCCGGGAACGGCAGACCGTCCGGCGCCCTGCGCTTGACCGCGTCCTTGATCAGCACATAACCGTTCTCGCTGCCTGGAACCGCGCCCTGGATCAGAACCAGGCCGCGCTCGGCGTCGGTCGAGACGATCCGCAGGTTCTGCGTCGTCACCCGCGCATCACCCAGATGACCGGCCATCTTCTTGTTCTTAAAAGTCTTGCCCGGCGATTGCCGCTGCCCGGTCGAGCCCAGACTGCGATGCGACACAGACACGCCGTGCGTCGCGCGCAAGCCGCCGAAATTGTGCCGCTTCATGCCGCCGGCAAAACCCTTGCCGATGCTCGTGCCGATGACATCGACATACTGCCCGGCGAGGAAATGGTCGACGGTGATCTCCGCCCCGACCGGGATCAGCGCATCTTCCGACACGCGGAACTCGACCAATTTGGCCTTGGGCTCGAGCTTCGCCTTTGCGAAATGGCCGCGCTGCGGCTTCGGGACATTCTTCACTTTGGCCTTGCCGACGCCGAGCTGCAGCGCGGTGTAGCCATCTTTGTCCTGCACCCGCTGGGCGACGACCTGGCAGTTATCGACATGCAGTACCGTCACCGCGACGTGGTTGCCCTCGTCGGTGAATACTCGGGTCATTCCGAGCTTTTGAGCGATCAGACCGGTTCGCATCGCACGCGCCTAAAGCTTGATCTCGACATCGACGCCGGCGGCCAGGTCGAGCTTCATCAGCGCATCAACCGTTTGCGGCGTCGGATCGACGATGTCGAGCACCCGCTTATGCGTGCGGATTTCGAACTGCTCGCGCGACTTCTTATCGACATGCGGCGAACGCAGCACGGTGAACTTCTCGATCTTCGTCGGCAGCGGGATCGGTCCGCGCACACGCGCACCGGTCCGCTTGGCGGTATTGACAATCTCGCTGGTCGACTGATCGAGCACGCGATGATCGTAAGCCCGAAGGCGTATGCGGATATTCTGATTATCCATTTTCTTGCCCTACCCCCCGCGGGCTGAGCCCCGCGCCGTAGCGCGGGAGCGCACCCGCTTGCGCGGGTGCTATTTCAAAATCTTGGCGACGACGCCGGCGCCGACGGTGCGGCCGCCTTCGCGGATCGCGAAGCGCAGCCCCTCATCCATCGCGATCGGCACCAGCAGTTCGACTTCCATCGAGATGTTGTCGCCCGGCATCACCATCTCGGTCCCCTCGGGGAGCTTCACCGAGCCGGTCACATCCGTCGTGCGGAAGTAGAATTGCGGCCGGTAATTGTTGAAGAACGGCGTGTGCCGCCCGCCCTCTTCCTTGGTCAGCACATACGCCTCGGCCACGAAATTGGTGTGCGGCGTGATCGAGCCGGGCTTGGCCAATACCTGGCCGCGCTCCACTTCCTCGCGCTTGGTGCCGCGCAGCAGCGCCCCGATATTGTCGCCCGCCTCGCCCTGGTCGAGCAGTTTGCGGAACATCTCGACACCCGTCACGATCGTCTTGGTGGTCGCCCGCAACCCGACAATCTCGACCTCGTCGCCAACATTGACAATGCCGCGCTCGACCCGGCCGGTCACCACCGTGCCGCGCCCTGAGATCGTGAACACGTCTTCGATCGGCATCAGGAACGGCCGGTCCTTGGGCCGCTCCGGCTGCGGGATGTAGTCGTCGACGGCGCGCATCAGTTCGAGGATCGCGTCGTGGCCCAGCTTCTTGTCGCTATCCTCCAGCGCCGCCAGGGCCGAACCCTTGACGATCGGGATGTCGTCGCCCGGGAAATCATAGCTCGACAGCAATTCGCGAACCTCGAGCTCGACCAGCTCCAGAAGCTCCTCGTCGTCGACCATGTCGACCTTGTTCATGAACACCACCAGCGAGGGCACGCCGACCTGGCGCGCCAGCAGGATGTGCTCGCGCGTCTGCGGCATCGGGCCGTCGGCGGCCGACACCACCAGGATCGCGCCATCCATCTGCGCCGCCCCGGTAATCATGTTCTTCACGTAATCGGCGTGGCCCGGGCAGTCGACATGCGCGTAATGCCGGTTCTCGGTCTCGTACTCGACATGCGCCGTCGCGATCGTGATGCCGCGCGCCTTTTCCTCCGGCGCCTTGTCGATCTGGTCGTACGCGGTAAAGGTCGCGCCGCCGGTTTCGGCCAATACCTTGGTGATCGCCGCCGTCAGCGACGTCTTCCCGTGATCGACATGGCCGATCGTCCCGACATTGCAATGCGGCTTGTTGCGATTGAACTTCGCCTTCGACATCGCCCTTCTCCAATCCTCTTCCGCTTAGGCCATCTTGGCGCGGACTTCGTCCGCGACGGCCTGCGGCACCTGCGCGTAATGGTCAAAATGCATCGTGTACTGCGCCCGGCCCTGGCTCATCGAGCGCAAATTGTTGACATAGCCGAACATATTGGCGAGCGGCACCTCGGCATTGACGACACGTGCATTCCCGCGGCTGTCCATGCCGGTCACCTGCCCGCGCCGGCTGTTCAGATCGCCGATCACATCGCCCATATAGTCTTCCGGCGTCACCACCTCGACCCGCATGATCGGCTCGAGCAGCTTTGGCGCCGCCTTCATGACGCCTTCCTTGAAGGCGGCCCGCGCCGCGATCTCGAAAGCGAGCACACTTGAATCGACATCGTGGTACTTGCCGTCGATCAGTTCGGCCTTGAAGTCGATCACCGGGAAACCGGCGATGACACCCGTGTCCATCGCCCCTTTGATGCCCTTTTCAACGCCGGGAATGTACTCTTTCGGCACATTGCCACCGACCACGGAGTTCTCGAACTCAAAGCCTGAGCCGGCAGGCATCGGCTCGAAACGAATTTTGACCTCGGCATACTGGCCGGAGCCGCCGGTCTGCTTTTTATGCGTATAGACGATCTCGGCCGGACGCGTGATCGTTTCGCGATACGCGACCTGCGGCGCGCCGACATTGGCGTCGACCTTGAATTCGCGCTTCATGCGATCGACGATGATTTCCAGGTGCAATTCGCCCATGCCCTGAATGACCGTCTGGCCGCTTTCGTGATCGACGGAGACGCGGAAGGACGGATCCTCGGTGGCGAGACGCGCCAGCGCGGTGCCCATTTTTTCCTGGTCGCCCTTGGTTTTCGGCTCGACCGCGATGGAGATGACGGGTTCGGGGAATTCCATGCGTTCGAGCACGACAGCGCTCGACGGATCGCACAGCGTGTCGCCCGTCGTCGAGTTCTTAAGACCGGCCAAGGCGAGAATGTCGCCGGCACGAGCCTCCTTCACATCCTCGCGATGATTGGCGTGCATCAACAGCATGCGGCCGACCCGCTCGCGGCTGTCCTTGACGCTGTTCAGCACCTGAGTGGCAGTGTTCAGCACGCCGGAATAAATGCGGATAAAGGTCAGCGAGCCGACAAACGGATCGGACATGATCTTGAACGCCAGCGCCGAGAACGGCTCGTCATCAGAGGCGCGACGTTCGATCGGGTCGTCGGTGCCCATCTTGACACCCTTGATCGCCGCGACGTCGGTCGGCGCGGGGAGGTAGTCGACCACGGCATCCAGCAGCGGTTGCACGCCCTTGTTCTTGAAGGCAGAGCCACACAGCACTGGCACGAACACGCCAGAGACCGTGCCCTTGCGCAGGCAGCGCTTCATCGTCTCAACATCCGGCTCATCGCCGCCGAGGTAGGCTTCGAGCGCGTCGTCATCCTGCTCGACAGCGAGTTCGACGAGCGTATGCCGCATCTCATCTGCCTGAGGCCGCAGATCGTCGGGAATTTCGACGATGTCGAACTGGGCGCCAAGCGACTCGTCGCGCCATTTGATGGCCTTCATCTGAACGAGATCGACGACACCGACAAAATCGCTCTCAACGCCGATCGGGAACTGTGTCACCGCCGCGACCGCCCCCAAGCGGTCCTTGATCTCGCGAACGCAGCGCGCGAAGTCGGCGCCGATGCGGTCCATCTTGTTGACGAAGCAGATACGCGGCACGCCGTATTTGTCGGCCTGACGCCACACCGTCTCGGATTGCGGCTCAACCCCGGCCACCGAATCAAACACCGCAACGGCGCCATCAAGCACGCGCAATGACCGCTCGACCTCGATGGTAAAATCGACGTGGCCGGGGGTGTCGATGATATTGACGCGGTGATCGTTCCAGAAACAGGTCGTGGCGGCCGAGGTGATCGTGATGCCGCGTTCCTGCTCCTGCTCCATCCAATCCATCGTGGCGGTGCCCTCGTGGACCTCGCCGATCTTATAGGAGCGGCCGGTGTAATAAAGGATGCGCTCGGTCGTCGTCGTCTTGCCCGCATCGATGTGAGCCATGATGCCGATATTACGATAGCGTTCGAGCGGCGTCGTGCGTGCCATGACAGTTCACTCCGGCGGCGCCGTGGCGTCGCGTCGATAGGTTTGGTACGGGGCCAGCCCGGCCGGTCGTGCGGCTAGGTCCCGCCGGCGTCAGCGACCAGCCCGTGCTGGCGGCGTTACCAGCGGTAGTGCGAGAATGCCTTGTTCGCGTCCGCCATCCGGTGCGTGTCCTCGCGGCGCTTCACGGCCACCCCGCGATTATTGGCGGCATCGAGCAATTCGCTCGACAGCCGTTCCTCCATCGTATTTTCCGAGCGTCCGCGCGAGCTCATGATCAGCCAGCGGATCGCCAAGGCCTGGCTGCGGTCGGGCCGCACCTCGACCGGCACCTGATACGTCGCACCACCGACGCGGCGCGAGCGCACCTCGACCGCCGGTCGGACATTCCCGAGCGCGTCATGGAAGACCCGGATCGGGTCCTGCCCGGAGCGCTTCTGGATGCGGTCGAAGGCGCCATACACAATGCGCTCGGCGACCGACTTCTTGCCCTCATACATCAGGCAATTCATGAACTTGGTCAGCACGGCATCGCCGAATTTCGGATCCGGCAGAACCTCGCGTTTGACCGCAGCGCGACGGCGTGACATCGCCTCGTCTCCCTACTTCGGCCGCTTGGCGCCGTATTTGGAGCGGCGCTGACGCCGATCCTTGACGCCTTGCGTGTCGTGCGTCCCGCGAATGATGTGATAGCGGACGCCGGGCAAATCCTTGACGCGGCCACCGCGGATCAGCACCACCGAGTGCTCCTGCAGGTTATGACCTTCGCCGGGGATATAACTCGTCACCTCGAACCCGTTGGTGAGACGGACGCGTGCGACCTTGCGCAACGCCGAGTTCGGCTTCTTCGGGGTCGTCGTGTAGACGCGAGTGCAGACGCCGCGTTTCTGCGGGCAGGCCTCCATCGCCGGTACCTTGTTCCGCGCCGATTGCGGCTTCCGCGGGTTGTTGATCAGCTGGTTAATCGTCGGCATTCTCACCCAATCCCAGGCTTCAGCGTTTTCGCCAAGCAAGCATGCGCCCCCGACCGCAAATGAGCGGCGGGCGCGAGTTTTCACCACCCACGAATTCCACGCTCACTTGCAAGAGCGGTGTGCCACGAAATTTATCGGCGGCTGCGTTTAGGTGGCATCCTACCGCCAGCCGGGGAGGCCGGAATATAGGGACCGGCCCCATGGGGGTCAAGCGGAATAGCCCGCATGCGTGGCAATCGCCACGCATGCGGGCGTTCGCCAGCCAACGAGCCTTCCGGCTCGCCGGCCAGCGACAAGGTTACTCCGCGGCGTCGATCGCCCGTTGCTCTTCAAGCTGCGGCGTGGCGTCGTCGGTAAGCGCGGCGGCGCGATCGCGGTCGGCGGCGACTTCGCGCAGGCGCGCCACGACGCTGCCGGTGCCGGCCGGGATCAGGCGGCCAACGATCACGTTCTCCTTGAGCCCCTGCAGCGAGTCGATCCGCCCCGACACCGCCGCTTCGGTAAGGACGCGGGTGGTTTCCTGGAACGACGCCGCCGAGATGAAGGAGTTGGTCTGCAGGCTGGCCTTGGTGATCCCCTGTAGGACCGGCTTGGCCGTCGCAATACGCAGCCCTTCTTCTTCCGACTTGGCGTTCTCGCGATCGAACTCGGAGCGGTCAACCTGCTCACCCGCGAGGAACGTCGTCTCGCCGGGATCGTCGATCTCGACCTTCTGCAGCATCTGGCGCACGATCACTTCGATGTGCTTGTCGTTGATGCGCACACCCTGCAGCCGGTAGACCTCCTGGATCTCGTTGATCAGGTAATTGGCGAGCTCCTCGACCCCGAGGATCCGCAGAATGTCATGCGGGACACGACTGCCATCCATCATGAGGTCGCCCTTCATGACGTAATCGCCTTCCTGGACGCTGATATGCTTGCCCTTCGGGATCAGGTATTCGACCGGCTGCGCCGTCCCTTCGCCATCGGTCGGAACCACGACGATGCGCCGCTTGGTCTTGTAATCCTTACCGAATTCGACACGGCCATCGCTTTCGCTGATGATCGCGAAATCCTTGGGCTTGCGTGCCTCGAACAGTTCCGCGACACGTGGCAGACCGCCGGTGATGTCACGGGTTTTCGAGGATTCACGCGGGATGCGCGCGAGCACATCGCCAGCCTGGACCTGCGAGCCGTTGTCTATCGACAGGATCGCGTCGACCGGCAGGAAGTAGCGGGCTTCCAGCCCGTTCGCCAAGGTCAGCACCTCGCCCTGCGCGTCGCGCAGGGTAATACGCGGCCGCAGGTCGCCGCCGCGCGGCTGCTGCTTCCAGTCGATGACCACCTTTGACGACAGGCCAGTCGCCTCGTCGAGCACCTCGCGCATCGAGATACCTTCCGACAGGTCGACGTAGTGCGCCACGCCATCCTTCTCGGTGATAATCGGGATCGTGTACGGGTCCCACTCGGCGAGACGGTCGCCGCGCGACACGTGCTTGCCCTCGTCGGCCAAGAGCCGCGAGCCGTACGGCACGCGATGCCGCGCCTTTTCGCGGCCGGCCTCGTCGAGCAACACCATTTCACAGTTACGACCCATCACGACTGGAATGCCGGACGAATTGATGACGACGTTGCGGTTGAGCACCTTGACCGTCGCGTCGAGCGCCGCCTCGATCGAGGATTGCTCGGCACCGCGCTGCGCCGCGCCACCGATATGGAAGGTGCGCATCGTCAACTGCGTGCCGGGCTCGCCGATCGATTGCGCCGCAATGACGCCGACCGCCTCGCCCATATTGACCATCGTGCCGCGGGCCAGATCGCGCCCATAGCACTTGGCGCAGACCCCGACCGGCGCCTCACAGGTCAAGACCGAGCGGATCGATACCGCGTCGATACCCGAACGATCGATCAGGTCGACCGCGTCTTCATCGATCAGAGCGCCGGCAGTCAGCACAACATTGCCGTTAAGCGGATCGAGCACGTCAACCGCGGCGCAGCGGCCGAGGATGCGATCGGCCAGCGGCGAGATGATCTCACCGCCGTCAATCACGGCGCGGGTCAGCAGGCCCTGGGTCGTGCCGCAATCGTCCTCGACAATGATCGCGTCCTGCGCGACATCGACCAGACGGCGCGTCAGATACCCCGAGTTCGCGGTCTTCAAGGCGGTGTCGGCGAGACCCTTGCGGGCGCCATGCGTCGAGTTGAAGTACTCGAGCACGGTGAGGCCTTCCTTGAAGTTCGAGATGATGGGCGTCGCGATGATCTCGCCCGAAGGCTTCGTCATCAGCCCGCGCATTCCGGCGAGTTGCTTGATCTGAGCCGCCGAACCGCGCGCGCCGGAATCCGACATCATCCACACCGCGTTCATCGGTTCGCCCGGGCGGACCTCGCGGATGACCTTCATCATCTCCTCGGCGACCTTTTCCGAGCAGCTGGTCCAGGCGTCGACTTCCTTGTTGTACTTCTCGCGCTGGGTAATCAGGCCGTCCTGGTACTGCTGCTCATACTCCTTGACCTGCTGCTGCACCGCCGCGACCAGGGTATGCTTGGCGTCCGGGATGATCAGGTCATCCTTGCCGAACGAAATGCCGGCCTTGCACGCGTGGTTGAACCCGAGTGTCATCAACCGGTCGCAGAAGATCACGGTCTCTTTCTGGCCACAGTGGCGATAGACCTGATCGATCAGGTCGCTGACCTGCTTCTTGCCCAGCACCCGGTTGATCAGATTGAAGCTCACCGCGGGGTTGCGCGGCAGAATTTCCGACAAAAGCATGCGGCCCGGAGTGGTCTCGACCCGCGTGATAATCGGCGCACCGTTTTCATCTACCGTGCGGTAGCGCGCCTGCACCTTGGCGTGGAGGGTCACCGCCTTGGCCGCCAGAGCCTGCTCGATCTCGCCGATATTGGTGAAGGCCATGCCTTCGCCGGGCTCGCCGGGACGCTCGGTGGTGATGTGGTAGAGCCCGAGCACGATGTCCTGTGACGGCACAATGATCGGCTTGCCGTTGGCGGGGCTGAGGATGTTGTTGGTCGACATCATCAGCACGCGGCCTTCGAGCTGCGCTTCCAGCGACAGCGGCACGTGCACCGCCATCTGGTCGCCGTCGAAGTCGGCATTGAACGCGGTGCAGACCAGCGGATGGAGTTGGATCGCCTTACCTTCGATCAGCACGGGCTCGAACGCCTGGATGCCAAGGCGGTGCAGCGTCGGCGCGCGGTTCAGCAGGACCGGGTGCTCGCGGATCACCTCCTCGAGGATGTCCCAGACCTCCGGCCGCTCCTTCTCCACCATGCGCTTGGCGGCCTTGATGGTGGTGGCGTGGCCGTACTTCTCGAGTTTCGAGTAGATGAACGGCTTGAACAGTTCGAGCGCCATCTTCTTCGGCAGTCCACACTGCTGCAGCTTCAGTTCCGGCCCGACCACAATGACCGAACGGCCGGAGTAGTCGACGCGCTTACCTAGCAGGTTCTGCCGGAACCGGCCTTGCTTACCTTTCAGCATGTCCGACAGCGACTTCAACGGTCGCTTGTTGGCGCCGGTGATCGCCCGGCCGCGCCGGCCATTGTCGAACAGCGCGTCAACGCTTTCCTGCAACATGCGCTTCTCGTTGCGCACGATGATGTCCGGGGCGCGCAGCTCGATCAGCCGCTTCAAACGGTTGTTGCGGTTGATGACGCGACGGTACAGGTCGTTGAGATCCGACGTAGCGAACCGGCCGCCATCCAGCGGCACCAGCGGCCGCAGTTCGGGTGGGATCACTGGCACCACGTCGAGGATCATCCACTCGGGACGCGCGCCCGATTCGGCGAACGCCTCGATCAGCTTCAGCCGCTTTACCAGCTTCTTGCGCTTGGCTTCGGAGGATGTCTCCTTCAGGTCGCCACGCAGCTTCACCTTCTCTTCGTCAAGGTTGATCTTGTGCAGGACTTTCTTGATTGCCTCTGCGCCGATGCCAGCCTCGAACTGGTCCTCGCCGAACTCGTCCTGCTTGGCAAGCAGCTGGTCCTCGGTCAGGAGCTGGTGAAGCTTGAGATCGGTGGTGCCGGGTTCCAGCACCACGTAGCTCTCAAAATACAGGATCTTCTCCAGTTCCTTCAGCGTCAGATCGACCATCAGGCCGATACGGCTCGGGAGCGACTTAAGGAACCAGATATGCGCCACCGGCGAAGCGAGCTCGATATGCCCCATGCGCTCGCGGCGCACCTTGGCCAGGGTAACCTCGACGCCACACTTCTCGCAGATGATGCCGCGGAATTTCATCCGCTTGTACTTGCCGCACAGGCACTCATAGTCCTTGATCGGCCCGAAGATGCGGGCGCAGAACAGACCGTCGCGCTCCGGCTTGAACGTCCGGTAGTTGATTGTCTCCGGCTTCTTGATCTCGCCATATGACCAGCTCCGGATCTGCTCGGGGCTCGCCATCTGGATCTTGATCTGATCGAAAGTCATGGCCTGGCCGGTCTGGCCAAGGATCTTCATAAGTTCGTTCATTCGTATACCCCGTGTACTGCCGTCACCCCCGCGCAAAGGCCTGCCCCTGCGAAAGCGGGGGCGGGGGTCCAGAGGCTGGGTCCCCGCTTTCGCGGGGATGACGAGTGGGTGTTGATCAAGCGGCCTTGCTGTCCAGGTCCACGTTCAGCCCCAGCGACTTCAGCTCCTTCACCAGCACGTTGAAACTCTCCGGCACGCCAGCCTCGAAATTGTCCTGCTCGCGCACGATCGCCTCGTAGACCTTGGTCCGGCCTGACACGTCGTCCGACTTCACGGTCAGCATCTCCTGCAAGGTGTAAGCGGCGCCATAGGCTTCCAGCGCCCACACCTCCATCTCGCCGAAGCGCTGGCCACCAAACTGCGCCTTGCCGCCCAGCGGCTGCTGGGTGACCAGCGAGTACGGCCCGATCGAGCGCGCGTGGATCTTGTCGTCAACCAGGTGGTGCAATTTCAGCATGTAGATGTACCCCACCGTCACCTTGCGTTCGAACGGCTCACCGGTTCGGCCATCGACCAGCGTGACCTGGCCCGACGTGTCCAATCCCGCCCGCTCCAGCATGCCTTCGATGTCGGACATCCGTGCCCCGTCGAACACCGGGGTGGCAATCGGAATGCCCTTCTTCAGATTGTCGCACAGCTCCACCAACTGCTCGGTATCCAGGTTGGCCACGTGGTCGCGGAACTCTTCCTCGCCATACGCATCGCGCAACCGCGTCAACAATTCATCGCGCCGCGCGCCGGTGCGACGATATTCCTCGACAAGATTGCCGATCTGCTGGCCAAGCGTGTGACACGCCCAGCCCAGATGTGTCTCCAGGATCTGCCCGACGTTCATTCGCGACGGCACACCCAGCGGGTTCAGCACGATATCGACCGACGTCCCGTCCTCGAGGAATGGCATATCCTCTACCGGCACGACACGCGAGACCACGCCCTTGTTGCCGTGGCGGCCGGCCATCTTGTCGCCGGGCTGCAGCTTGCGTTTCACCGCAATGAAGACCTTGACCATCTTCATCACGCCGGGCGGCAACTCGTCGCCGCGTTGCAGCTTCTCGACTTTGCTGTCGAACCGTGCCTGCAGGCGACCGACGGCGGCATCGTATTCGCGCCTGAGCGTCTCGATCTCCGCCATCACCGTATCGTCCTGCACGCCGATATGGCGCCAGGACCCGCGCGGATGCTCGGTCAGCACCTCCTCGGTGATCTCGGTGCCGGCCTTGATGCCCTTGAACCCGCCGGCCGCCTTGCGGCCCAGCAGCTTCTCGCGCA
>JAFAYW010000110.1 GCA_019240125.1 Alphaproteobacteria bacterium | reverse complement strand
GAGGACGCCGCCATCCTCGCCCACGCGCGCGGCCTGATGCACTGGCGGCTCCGGCACCGCTTCTGCGGCGTCTGCGGCAGCCCGACCCGCAGCGAAGAGGCCGGGCACATGCGGCGCTGCACCGACGCGGCCTGCAACACGATGCATTTCCCGCGCACCGATCCGGCGGTGATCATGCTGGTGACCGACGGCGAACGGGCTCTGCTCGGCCGCAACAAGAATTTCGTCCCGGGCATGTACTCGACCCTGGCCGGCTTTGTGGAGCCCGGCGAGAGCCTGGAGGGAGCGGTCGCCCGCGAAGTCCGCGAGGAGACCGGGATCGAGGTCGGCGCGGTGCATTACCACTCGTCGCAGCCTTGGCCGTTTCCCGCCAACATCATGCTCGGCTTCTACGCCGAGGCCACCACGACCGACATCACCGTCGATTACAGCGAGTTGGAGGACGCGCGCTGGTTCGAGCGCGACTGGCTGCGCGCGCATGTCGATGACGAAACCTTCCGCCTGCCGCGTCTCGACTCAATCGCGCGCCGCCTCATCCGCGATTGGCTTGCTGATTGAGCCGCACGCCGGTTGTGGCACGAAACCTGCTCGCGCGGCGGTGTGAGGAGAGCTGAGATGAGTGGGTTCGAGATCATTAGGCCGCTCCCGGGAGCTAACTTCGGAGCCCGGATCGAGTTTGACCGCGCCGGTGCCGCTTCTGTTGTTGCGTCGGCCGGGGCTCATCCGGAGGCATTGCCTGCGGCGCTCGCTCAGTGCGGCGGACTGTTGCTGATTAAGGACATGCAGGCAATCGCCGACGACCCCGCGCTGCTGATCCGATTGAGCCATACCTTTGGCGTCGAGGTCGAGGACTACACAACCACCTTAACCGCCCAGACCGCGGTCCACGCAACCGTACCGCAAATCCTGGTCGTGTCGAACCTGCCGCCGGTTAATCGGCCACCCCCCGCGCGGCCCGATCCGCCTCTGACCGCTGATGGCAAACTGCCGGTGCAGTACCCGCAACGCAGCGGCTGGCACACCGATCAGAGCTACCGCCGTCCGCCACCGGACATCTCGCTGTTTTTCGCCGTGACCCCTGTCTCGAAGCACACCGGCCAGACGATCTTCGCCAATGGCACCCTTGCCTATGCCGCTCTTCCCCCGGCGCTCAAGGCACGGGTGGAGGGTCGTGACGGGCTGCATGTACGGCTCAACACCGGACGCTCGCGAACTGCAGTGCTTCGCGGCGACAAACCGCGGCCGCTCGCGCCGCATGAGCTGCCGCAACGCCAGCCGCTGGTGCGCCTTCATCCTGTCACCGGTGCACCGGCGCTGTACCTGTGCGAGTCAAGCCAGATGGATTGGGTGGACGGTCCAATCGTCGGCCTCGAACCGGGGCCGCATGGCGACGGCGCCGCGCTGCTCGACGAATTGATGACGCATCTGACGCGGCCGGAATTCGTCTATGCCCATGAATGGGAGCGCGGCGACGTGCTGGTGTGGGACAATCGCTGCCTGGTTCACACCGCGACCTGGTTCGATGCCGAAGTCGAGGGCCGCGTCATGTGGCGCACCACCGTACATGGCAATCCGGGCCCCCTCTACGCCGGCGAAAGCAAAAGCTGGCTGCCCCAGGCGGCGGAGTAGGTTTGGAGATCGTCGATACACAAAAATCCCCCCTGCTTGCGGGGGGTTAGGGAGGGGGTTAATCCGCCGCCTCGGCTCGCGTTCACCCCACCCAGCTCCGCATTGGAAAGGGCTGCTTACCCCGTCCCAACCCTCCCCCGCAAGCAGGGGAGGGAGCGCACTTGATGCGCCTTTTACTTTGCGGCGACGGGGACGCGTTCGGCGCGGCGCGCCTCCACCGTGTCGTTGCGGCCGGCCAGGAAGGATTTGATGTTGCGCGTGGCCTGGCGCAGGCGCTGACGGTTTTCGACCAGTGCGATGCGGACGAAGCCTTCGCCGTACTCGCCAAAGCCGACACCGGGCGCGACCGCGACATTGGCGCGTTCCAGCAACATCTTCGAAAAGGCAAGCGTGCCGAGGCCGCGATATTCCTCGGGGATGCGGGCCCAGGCGAACATCGACGCCGATGGCACCTCGATATCCCAACCCGCCAGCTTCAGGCCGTCGACCAGCACGTCACGCCGCGCCTTGTAGCGCTCGCGGATTTCAGCGACGCAATCCTGCGGTCCGTTGAGCGCGGCTGTCGCCGCCACCTGGATCGGCGTAAAAGCGCCGTAATCGAGATAGGATTTGACCCGGCTCAGCGCCCCGATCAGCCTCTCATTGCCCACCGCGAAGCCGATACGCCAGCCGGCCATCGAATAGGTCTTGCTGAGCGAGGTGAATTCGACCGCGATGTCGCGCGCCCCCGGCACTTCGAGGATCGAGGGCGGCGGCTTGTCGTCAAAGTAGATCTCGGCATAGGCCAGATCCGACAACACGATGATGTTGTGGAAGCGGCAGAAATCGACAATCTCGCCATAAAAATCGAGATCAACCACCTGCGCCGTCGGGTTGGCCGGAAAGTTCAGCACGATCGCCAGCGGTGCCGGGATGCTGTGCTGCACCGCCTTTTTCAATTCGCCCAGAAAGTCGATGCCGGGGCCGATCGGCACATGGCGCACCGCGGCGCCAGCCATGATGAAGCCGAACGCGTGGATCGGATAGCATGGGTTCGGCACCAGGATCACATCACCGGGCGCGGTGACCGCCTGCGCCAGGTTGGCGAGCCCCTCCTTGGAGCCGAGCGTGACAATGATCTCGCGCTCTGGGTCGAGCTCGACGTTGAAGCGGCGCGCGTAATACCCGGCATAGGCGCGGCGCAGACCGGCAATGCCGCGCGAGGTCGAATAGCCGTGTGTTTTCGGGTTCTGCACCGCCTCGACGAGCTTGGCGACGATATGCGGCGGGGTCGGCCCGTCGGGGTTGCCCATGCCGAGATCGATCACATCCCGCCCGGCAGCTCGCGCCTTGGCCTTCAGCGCGTTGACTTCCGCGAAGACATAGGGCGGCAGGCGTTTGATGCGATAGAATTCTTCGGCCATGGCGTAGCAATCTGAAAACGGGTTGCGAGCCCGCCAGTTTAGGAGGCTGACGCCGGTTTGGCGAGGGTGAAGCCGCCGAAGCGGCGCGGTCGATTCAGGGGCGGTCGATGACCCGGTTGCTGAAGGCGCCGAACGCGAAGCAGGTCAGCGAATTTGGCTTCACGCCGACTGGTACAAACACCACCCGATACTGCTCCAGCCGGTCATCATAGCGCTCGACCTCGCCCTCAAGACGCACCGCCTGCATCTGCCTCAACGCCTCCCCGCATCCCTGCAGAAAGACGCTGGCATAGCGGTTGGGCAACTGCCGCATCATCGGCAGATCCATCCGCGGCTGTTCGGGCAACGACAGTGTTTTGGCGAATCGCGGCCCGTAAAGCAGCAGCGCGGAACGCTCGACAACCGGGTCAACCGAGATCAGAAACCGGTTTGACCATTCGCGCGTGTTCATGTTGCCGATATCGATCGAAGCAATGGTAATATTTTCCTCGCCGAACTCCTGGGCTTTTCTTTCCCAATAGGCGAGCAGACGTTCCGCCTCGCGTCGGTCGCGCCCGCTCGATTCGGCGGTTTCCCAGCCCTCGATCCATGAGAAATCAGAGGTTTCGGCCGCCATATCATGCTCCGGATACTGGCGTATGCGTACACGCCGCTGAAATGATCATAGAGACCGCTTGTTAACGGTTCAACATGCTGTTCGTTTCTCTTGCCGTCCAAGTGCGGCAAGACGCGCCGCGGCGTCGATCACCGTTCCCAGCTCCGTCGTCGCCGGAGCCAGGCGGAAATCGAAACTGGCCGTCAGATATGGGCCAGTAACTCCCAGGTCACGTGCCGTTGCGTCGGGCTCGCCGTGCTGCACGAAATCGCAGATCAACGAATCCTTGACCGCGAATACCGCGTCACTTGCGAGATACGGGTCGTCGCGATCGAAGATGTGCGTTGTCACCGGCTCGCACCCTTCGGCCGACACAACGAAATGGATATGGGCCGGGCGGTAAGGATGTCCGCCCGTCGCCTTCAGCATCTGCCCTACGGGCCCGTCCGACGGAATGGGATAATGCACCGGCCGCACAGTGCGGATCAGATAGCGACCCTCGCTATCGGTGCGAAACTTGCCCCGCATGTGCAGGTCGTCCGGATTCTCGTCCTGCGCGTCGTAAAGCCCGTTCGTCTGGGTCTGCCAGACATCGAGCAACGCGCCGGCGATCGGCTTACCCGCCATGTCGACAACCCGGCCACTCACCAGCGTCGGCACGCCCTCGGTGTCGCGGTGCGCCATATTGCCGCCGGGAGGCAGTTCCGGCGCTCCGAGTCGGTGGAACGGGCCGAATACGGTCGATTCAGTGGCGCCGTCGGGTTTGCGGTGATCCAGCAGATCGACCACCATCGAGACCCCGAGCGCATCCGAAAACAGGATGAATTCCTGGCGCTTGTCGCTGCACATCTTGCCGGCATCGGTCAGAATTTCGATCGCCTTGAACCACTCCGCTTCAGTCAACGCGACGTCTTTGACAAAGGCGTGCAGGTGCTTGATCAGACTCAGCATGATCTGCCGCAATCGCGGGTCAGAGGTCCCGGCAAAGCGCCGCAACACGGACTCGGTGATATCGTCTTCGGTGGTGTTGCGGCGCAGATCGGCTTGTCCATCAGGCATCGGGCGGCTCCTGGCAGACCGGACGCGGCTTCCGGCTTTCACGCCTGCACTATAATCTATGCCGCCGCGGTCAGGTTGCTATGCTTCCACGCGCGAAAGAGGAGGCGACTCATGGCCAAGACGGCGACCCCCGCCGAGGTGCGGACGATGCTGAGCGATGGCGCCGAGATGGCGCTGCTCGATGTACGCGAGGAGGGTGTGTTTTCCGAGGACGGGCATCTGTTCTTCGCCAACTCGATGCCGCTGTCGCGACTGGAACTGCTGATTCGCGAGCGGGTGCCGCGCGCCGGCACGCGTCTTGTCGTCTACGACGGCGGCCGCGATGGGCTGGCCGAGCGCGCCGCCGCCCGGCTGACGCAGATGGGCTATATCGATGTCGCGGTGATGACGGGCGGTGCCGCCGCCTGGCACGATGCCGGCTTCGAGCTGTTCACCGGCGTTAACGTGCCGAGTAAGGCATTCGGCGAACATGTCGAGCACGAATGCGGCACGCCGCATATTCCGGCCGCCGAGTTGAAGCGCCGCATCGACGCCGGCGAGGACATCCTGATCGTCGATAGCCGGCCGATTGGCGAATTCCGCAACATGAGCATTCCCGGCGCGTTCGACTGCCCCGGCGCCGAGCTGGTGTATCGCGTACCGGATCGCGTCCCCTCGCCCGACACGTTGGTGGTGGTGAATTGCGCCGGGCGAACCCGCAGCATCATCGGCGCCCAGTCGCTGCGCAACGCAAGGCTGCCGAACAAGGTCGTCGCGCTGGAAAACGGCACGATGGGATGGGAACTCGCCGGCCTCGAACTGTCGCGCGGTCGCGAGGATGCCTTGCCAGTGCCCTCCGCCGAAGGACTGGGCCGCGCTCGCAAGCTCGCGGACGACGTGGCCGATCGCTATGGCATCGTCCGCATCGACGATGCAACCCTGGCCAAGTTCATCGGCGAAGAGGCGAAGCGCACGCTGTTTCTATTCGATGTGCGCAGCCCCGAGGAATATGCCGCCGGGCATCTCGCCGGCGCCCGCTCCGCGCCAGGCGGCCAATTGGTGCAGGCCACCGATGTCTACATGGCGACACGCAACGCGCGCGTCGTGCTGATCGATACGGACGGCGTGCGGGCCGTCATGACCGGCTCATGGCTGGTGCAGATGGGCTGCCCCGAGGTTTTTGTGTTCGATGGCGGCCTCTCCGGCCGTCCCCTGGAGCATGGCACGCCCGCTGTCGCGATCCCCGAGGTCGATGCGGCGCCGGCGACAATGATCGCTCCGGCCGAGCTGCAGCGCCTGTTGGAGGAAGGCGCCGCGGTGGTCGTCGATGTAGCGCCGAGCCTCGCCTATGAGGCGGGGCATGTGCCGGGTGCGTGGTTTGCGGTACGTGCCCGGCTCCCTGGCAATCTCGGCGCGGTACCGCGCCGCCGCACCCTGGTGCTGACCTCGCCGGATGGCCGTGCCGCGCGCCTTGCCGCCAGCGAGGTCGCCGGGAGCGGCTTTACCGATGTGCGAGTGCTGGAGGGCGGCACCGCCGCTTGGCAGTCGGCCGGTCTGCCGCTGACCAAAGACCGCGAGGCGATGGCCGACACCCCCAACGATTGCTGGCGCCGCCCCTACGATCCCTACGCGCTGCCCGGCGCCCGCGAACGCTACCTCAGCTGGGAGATCGAGCTGGTGCATCAGATCGAGCGCGAAGGCGATCTCGGCTTCCGCGTCGCCGGATAGATTCGGCGCCGTCTGGACCCGGCCGGAAGCCGCGGCTACGTAAAGGCAGCCGGCTGACCGCGGTGCCGCGGCGAACTCTCGTGCCGCACAATGGGTTCTCTTAAACTGGCGCCATGCCCATTCGCCAATTGCCGCCCGTGGTGGTCAACCGCATTGCCGCGGGCGAGGTCATCGAGCGCCCAGCGGCGGCGGTCAAGGAACTGGTTGAGAACGCGATCGACGCCGGCGCGCGGCATATCGAGGTGGTGCTGCGCGAGGGCGGGCAGGCGCTGATCGCGGTCGCCGATGACGGCATCGGCATGGCGCGCGGCGAGTTGGAGCTGGCGGTCGAGCGCCACTGCACCTCGAAGCTGCCGGATGATGACATCCTCGAAATTAAGGCGCTGGGCTTTCGCGGCGAGGCATTGCCGTCGATCGGCGCGGTCAGCCGCCTGCGCATCGTATCGCGCCCGGCGCAGGCCGACAGCGCCTGGGAAATTCTCGTTGAGGGCGGCGCCAAGCAGCCGCCCGGCCCGGCGGCGCACGGGTTCGGCACCCGCGTCGAGGTCCGCGACCTGTTTTTCGCAACACCGGCGCGCCTCAAATTCCTCAAGACGCCGCGCAGCGAACGCGATCAGGCGGTCGATACCATCAAGCGCCTGGCGATGGCCTGCCCGCATATCGGCTTTACCGTCATTGGCGACGACGAGCGCGTTTTATTGCGCCTGCCGGCCGCCGGCTCGCGCGAGGCCCGGCTCGGCGCATTGCTGGGCCGCGATTTCGCGGAGAATTCCGTTGCGGTGGCGGCGACCCGCGAAGGTTTCACCCTGACCGGGCTGATCGGGTTGCCGACCCTCAATCGCGGCCTGCCGCGCGACCAGTACCTCGTGGTCAACGGCCGGCCGGTACGCGACAAACTCCTGGTCGGCGCCGTGCGCGGGGCCTATCAGGATGTTTTGGCGCGCGACCGCCATCCCCTGGTTGCGTTGTTTCTCGATGGGCCACCGGCTGAGATCGACGTCAACGTGCATCCGGCCAAATCCGAAATCCGCTTCCGCAACGCGGCGATGGTGCGCGGCCTGATCGTCGGTGCGCTGCGACACGCGCTCGATGGCGCCGGACACCGCGCCTCGACTACCGTGGCGACCGCCGCGCTCGCCTCCTTCCGGCTGGCGAGTGGCGCTCCCCCAGGAGTGCCGCAATCGCACTTTTCCTTCCCGCCGAACGCGATACCGCGCGGGCTTGCCGAAACCGGCAACACGCTCCTCGCCCCCGCTTCCGATCCGGCGGAGCCTTTCAGCACGATGCCCGAGACGGCCCCCGAGCCGGATCAGGTGCTCGGCAGCGCGCGGGCGCAGTTACACGGCACCTACATCGTGGCCGAAACGGCGACCGGCATCGTGTTGGTCGATCAGCACGCGGCGCATGAGCGGCTGGTCTACGAGCGCATGAAGGAGGCGCTCGGCCGGCACGGCGTGGCGCGCCAGACCCTGCTCCTGCCTGAGATTGTCGAACTCGATCCGTCCCTGGCCGACCGGCTGGCGGGGCGCGCCGACGAGCTGGCGGAGTTCGGGTTGGTGCTGGAGCCGTTCGGCTCCGGCGCGGTCATCGTGCGCGAAGTGCCGGCGCTGCTCCCCGATCTCGACATCGGCGCCCTGGTGCGCGACCTGGCCGATGAATTGGCCGAGTGGGGCGATGCGCTCGCCTTGCGCGAGCGGGTCGAGAGCGTCTGCGGCACCTTGGCCTGCCATTCCAGCGTGCGCGCCGGGCGCCGCCTCGCCCCCGCGGAGATGGATGCGTTGTTGCGCCAGATGGAGGCGACGCCTAATAGCGGCCAGTGCAATCACGGCCGTCCGACCTATGTCAGCCTCGCCCTAAGCGACATCGAACGCCTGTTCGGCCGCCGTTGACCTCGCGGTATACACCATCTCTGTAAGCATCAGATGCCGAGCCACACTCCCCCCCTGTGCGGCGACGTGCCCGGCCTCGAGGGAATGCCATGACCACCGCAGCCGATGCCCAAGCGGCAAGGCGCAATCAGATACCGCTCGGCATCCTCTACATGGTGGCCTCGACTGTCGTGTTTGCCGGGGTCAATGCCATCGTGAAATGGGAGCTCGCCTTCTATCCGGTCGGCGAGGTGTCGTTCTTCCGGGCCCTGTTCGCATTCTTCGCGGTCGCGGCCATCGTGCTGCCGCGCCGCGGATTTGCCGTCTTGCGCACCAGCCGATATCGCGAGCACCTGCAGCGCGGCGTCTCGCAGTTCGGCTCGATGACCTGCATGTTCCTGGCGTTCCGCGTGCTGTCGCTCGGCTCGGCGGTGGCAATAAGCTTTTCCGCGCCGCTGTTCACGACCCTGCTGTCGATCTTGATCCTCAAGGAGAAGGTAGGCCCGCACCGCTGGTCGGCGCTGATCGTCGGCTTTATAGGCGTCCTGGTGGTCACCCAGCCCGGCGCCGGCAGTCTGTCGAGCGGCGCTCTATTTGCGATGGCCAATGCCGTTCTGATCTCCACTGTTGCGGTTGCGATCCGCCGCATGAGCGCCACTGAGTCGACCGAGACCCTGGCGATCTACCAGATGACGGTCATAACGATCTGCACGGTGTTTCTCCTGCCGCTGGGCTTCAGCGCGCCGCGCTGGGTCGACGCACTCGCTCTTGCTGTGGCGGGCGTCGGAAATGGCATCGCGCAATATTGGTGGACCCGCTCGCTGTCGCTGGCGCCGCCTTCGGCGGTAGTACCGTTCAACTACCTGTCGCTGGTCTGGGCGTCGATCCTCGGCTTCGCGATCTGGGGCGACGTGCCGACCCCGGCCCTGCTGCTCGGCTCCGCCATCGTCGTGGCCTCCGGGTTGTACATCCTGTGGCGTGAGACCTTGCGCCGGCCGCGCCGGGTGGCGCCGGCGCCAGCCGTCTCGTCCCGCTAAGGGAAGCGGCCGATCGCGACGCGAGACGGCGGGCCTGCGCTGCTGCCTTGCCCACAACTTGATCCGCTGTCAGTTAAGCAACATCTATATCGCAGGCGTGAAAAGGCTGGCGTCCGACAGGGATGGAAGCGCGATCGGCATACATGAAGCGCTCGGCATGTTCTGCGCTGTCGTGCCCTGGTCGCAACAGCGCAGCGATCCTGATCCCTCTCCGGATCGTTAGCAGAAACCGTTGACGGCGTTCAATGCAGGCCTGCTGACAGGCTGGCACCTCGGCGATCTTCTCGATTGCGTCGAGGGCGTTTGCTATGCGGTCGATCGGAGCTATCGGCTCGTCGCAACGGGATCGACGCGCTGGGACGAGTTTGCCCGCAGCAACGGCGCCAAACAGCTGACGAGCGCTGCGGTGCTGGGCACGAATATCATAGACATGGTGCAAGATGAGGATGTGCGAGACATCTATCGCCGCCATTTTCATAGCGTCATTGCTACCGCGCGCCCGGTCGCCCTGTCGTCTCGCTGCGACAGCCCAGGGGTGAAACGCGAATTGCGATTGTCGATGACGCCGTTGCACATCGCTGGTTTGGTGTACGGCATCCTGGTCCAGGCGGTTACGGTGAGCGAGACGGTGCGGCCGCCGATCGACCTGTTCGACGCCCAGAAACTGGCGGCGCTATTCGAAAACGAAAGCGTATTGCCGATCATCACGCTGTGCAGCTTCTGCCAGCGGATTAAGGCATTGCATCGTGCCGAGTGGCAGGAAGCGGAGGAATATTATCGGGCCGGAGGGACGAGCAAGGTCCGCATAAGCCACGGGCTGTGCGGCGATTGCGCGGTGAAGCACAACTACGTCGACGAAATCGGCCAGGACGACTCCGCCGCCATTCGCGGTGCAGCCAGCGCCGGCGATAACCCCTGACAGGGCGCCGGCGCGAGGCTCCGCGCCGGGAGGCGAACTCGGGGCGGAACGCTTCCTATCGGGGCCGGGAATATTCCCCCGATGGGAAGGTGCCGCCCTGGTAATATTCGGCGATCGGGTCTTTCGGCTGGCCCTCTTCGGCGGCCAGGACCTCGGCGGCATATGGCTCTGAGTTGTCCTGTGGCTTGTAACCGAGCCGGTAGGCGTTGGAATTGTCGTACCACGAGCGCGCATTGTCCGAGACGCCATAGACGATCTCGAAATGAATTTCGGGATGTTCGAGCCCGATACGTACGAGCTGGGTGTAGTCGCGCGGGCTGATCCAGATCGCCAGACGCCGGCTGTCGATCGGCTTTGCCCCGAAATTGCCGATGCGAGTGCCCAGGAAGCCGATGCCGTGCTTATCAGCATACATCGCGCCCAGCGCTTCCGAAAATGCCTTGCTGACACCGTAGCGGCTATCGGGTCGGACCACGACCTGATGATCGATCTTCTGGGAGCGCGGGTAGAAACCGACCGCGTGGTTCGAAGTCGCCATCACGATGCGTTTGACCCCAGCGCGGCGCGCTGCCTCGAAGACGTTGTAGAGGCCAACGATGTTGCTTTGCAGGATGTTGTCCCAGCTGCTCTCGCCGGAGATGCCGCCGAGATGCACAATGCCGTCAACCCCGGCAACCAGCCGCTCGACCGCCGCCATGTCAGCGATATCGAGCTGGTCCATAACCTCTTCCCCGTCGCGCGCCGCCGGGATCGCCACCCGGTCGGACAGCCGCAATATCGGGTAGATGCCGCGTAGTGTCTCGCGCAGGGCGCGGCCAATGCCACCGCCCGCGCCGGTAATCAGAACCCGATGCATAAGGCCCTCCGTTTTTGTCGATTGCAGGGGCTATTGCAGGACGCCGCAGGCGATGCGGGCGCCGCCGCCGCCCAGGGGTTGCGGCTGATCACTGTAATTGTCGCCGCCGGCGTGGATGACCACCGCCTTGCCACGCAACGTCGTCACGTCCTGGATATGCGCGGCGGTCAACTTCTGGTCAGCGGTGCCGGCGGCGCCGACCTGCAACACCGGTAGATCGCCGAGGTGGCCATGGCCCTCGGGTCCCTCATGATGCTTGGTCTGCTGCGGGTCGAGATGGCCGCCCGCCCCGCCGGCCGGCACCGGCGACCCATTGGCAGTGCCCGGGTCGCAGGAGCCATTCTCATGCACGTGGAAGCCGTGCGGACCGGCCGGCAGCCCCTTCAACGCTGTGGTGAACACCGCGCCCTGCGGTGAATCGGCGACGGTAATCGTGCCGACAAGCTCACCCGGACCGGCTGGCGTCGCCGCTCGCATTTCGGCGCGCAGCTCCGCGGCGCCGGCTCTGCCCGCCGCCACTGCCAATGCTGCCGCGCCGAAAAAAGCGACCCACAAGTTCCTCATGATGCTTCCTCCAATAATTTCCGCACCGATTTCGCGGAAGCCCCACCAGCAGCGGCGGTTCCGAGCAGCAGGTCGGCGCGCTCGGCGAACAAGTTTCGTATCCAGTCGATTACCGCGCGCACGCACAGTGCACGCCGCAGATCACGATGCACGATAACCCAATACTCCGCGGCAATCTCCGGCACCGTATCGCCCACTCGTGTCAGCAGCGGGTCCTGATCGCCGATAAAGCACGGCAGTATGCCGCGCCCGGCGCCGGCGCGGATCGCCGCCAGTTGCATGCTCATATTGGAGGCACGCAGCGCGACCGCGGCACCCGTCTCCTGAATTTGCCGTTGCATCCAGCGAGCTGTCGGGTAATGCGCCTGTTCCTCGGTGTAGGTCACCCAGGCCGGGTAGTCTTGCTCATTCCCGCTATGGTCATTCCGGCGATATACCGCCACCGCGAAGACGCCGGCCTTGCTGACGTACAGGTCGCCGCCTTGCGGCGGGTGGTGCCGCAGCGCCAGATCAGCCTCGCGCCGGGCCAGGTTCGCTGTCTGCTGCGATTCGACCAGCTCAAGCGTGATGCCGGCGGGTAAGGGTGTCGTATGCGGGCCGGCGAGGTGGCAGGCCAGAAAATTGGCCGCCCACGCACCGACCGACACGCGTACCGTGCCACTCAGCGCCGGCGAGGCGGCGGCGCGGCGCCGTTCCAGCATCAGCGCGGCGCGCTCCACACTTTCGGCGGCCGGGATCAGGTGTTCGCCGGCGGCGTTGAGCCGCAAGCCCTCCGGCCGGCGATCGAACAGCGTCGGGCCACCGAAAGTCGCCTCGAAGCTCGCGAGGCGGCGGCCGATCGTCGGCTGGCTCAGGCCCAAGGCGCGGCCGGCGGCCCGCAACGAGCCATGCCGCGCCACGGCCAGGAACACTCTGACATTGTCCCAGTCGAGACCGCCTGGTGCGGCCGTCGTCCCGTCCCTGTCGCGGCGGAATTCAGCACCGGGAATGATCGTGTCGTCAAAGGTATCCATGAAACGATCCTGTATCGCCGTATCTCAAATTTGTCGATTTGAGCTAGGCATTCGTATCACTACACTGTTCGATAAGGCGATAGGGAACCGGAGCCGGTGAGATGACCGCGATACTCGATCTGAAAGCGACGCTTGCTAAAATGCCGATGATGCAGGGCCGCAGGCCGGAATCGACCGAGGCCGAGCGCAAGGCGACGGGCGCCTTCGTAACGCTGACACCATACCGCGACGGCAACATCTACAGCGCCAAATTCGCCGGGCGGGCTGCCTGGGAACGCCACCCCAATGGCGACGAACTGGTGCAGATCATCGACGGCACAACATCGGTCGACCTGATCGTCGACGGCAAGATCGAAACGCACGAACTCACAGCCGGCATGACGGTGGTCGTGCCGCAAGGCGCCTGGCACCGCTTTCACGCGCCAGACGGGGTCAGCCTGATCACCGCGACGCCGCGCCCGACCGAGCATCTGACCGTAGATGTCGACGACCCGCGCACCCTCAGCGATTGCGACCGCTCGGCCAATTCCGAAGAGAAGGTGCGCTGATGTATTTCGACCGCCGGCTCTGGGAGCTGACCCGCGGTCTGCGTGGCCGCATCGGCCTCGCGATCCTGCTGGGATTGTGCGGCTCCGCCTTTGGCATTGCCCGGGTCGCCCTGCTTGGCGTGCTGCTGGCGCGCGTCTTCACCGGCACGGCGCTTAACACCGTGGCATTGCTGGCGGTCGGGGTGGCTGCCGCGGTGCTGATGCGCGGATTGTGCGACCACGCCCGCACTGTGATCGCGCACCAGAATGCCGGGATCGTGCAGCAGAAACTGCGCCGCCAGCTCTACGACAAGATCGCTGAGTTGGGACCGGCCTGGTTTGCCGGCGAACGCACCGGCGGCGTGATGCTGTCGGTGGTCGACGGTGTCGAACAATTGCAGAGTTTCTTCGGCCAATATCTGCCGCAAGTGTCGATTTCGGCCCTGACACCGCTAGCGATCTTTCTGTTCATCGTGTGGTGGGATGCGCCGGTGGCCGCCGTGATGCTGGCCTTCGCGCTGGTGACGCTGATCGCGCCGGCGATGTTCCACCGTCGCGAAAGCCGCACCGGCCGGGTCCGCCAGCAGGCGATGAAGGGGTTCGGTTCGGAATTTCTCGACGCGGTGCAGGGTCTGCCCACCTTGAAGGCGTTCGGCCAGAGCACTGCCTATGGCAACCGGCTCGCCGAACGCGCCCGCCACCTGTCCGACACGACGATGCGGGTGCTTTCGACCAGCGTTATGACACGCGGCATCACCGATGCCGGCATCGCGATCGGCGCGGCGGCCGCCTTAGCGCTCGGCGTCTGGCGCGTTGCCCACGGCCAGATGACGATCGAGGCCTTGCTGATCGTGCTGATGGCCGGTACCGAGGTGTTCCGTCCGCTGCGCGACCTGCGCGCGGTGCTGCACCAGGGCATGGTCGGCCAGTCGGCCGCCGCTGGCATCCACGCGCTGCTCGAAGCCGAACCACTCATTGCCGCTGATTCCTCTCCCGCAATGCGGGAGAGGGTGGATTGGCCCGCCAGGGCCAAGACGGGTGAGGGTCTACTAAATAACGAGCCTGCAGCGCGCGCCCTCACCCCCGTCCTCTCTCGCGATGGGCGCGAGGGAGTAGTTGGGCGGCTGGCCCCAACCCTCGAATTCGACGACGTGCATTTTTCCTATCCTGGTGGCCGGCGGCCGGCGCATGACGGGCTGTCCTTCGCGGTCGCGGCCGGCGAGAGGATTGCCATTGTCGGACCGAGCGGGTCGGGCAAATCTTCGGTGGCGCGCCTGCTGTTGCGCCTGTTCGATCCGCAAACCGGCGCGGTGCGGGTGGGGGGCCAGGATGTGCGCCTCCTCGACCCCGACACATTGCTGCGCGAGATCGCCGTCGTGCATCAGGACACCTACCTGTTTCACGGCACGGTCGAGGAGAACCTGCGGCTCGGCAAACCCGAGGCAACGCAGCAGGAACTGGAAACCGCGGCACGCGACGCCAACGCGCATGA
Organism: Alphaproteobacteria bacterium; assembly: GCA_019240125.1. Classification (GTDB taxonomy): domain Bacteria; phylum Pseudomonadota; class Alphaproteobacteria; order ATCC43930; family CGMCC-115725; genus DATARH01. The sequence continues at coordinate 27,012 of JAFAYW010000110.1, read as the reverse complement.
TTTCATCCAGCAATTGCCGCAAGGCTACCAGACGCTGATCGGCGAGCGCGGCGCCAACCTGTCGGGCGGCCAGCGCCAGCGGCTGGCGATCGCGCGTGCGCTGTTGCGCAACTCGCCGATCCTGATCCTCGACGAAGCGCTGTCCTCGGTCGATGCCGAGAACGAGGCGGTAATCCAGCAGGCGCTCGATCGTCTGGCGCAAGGCCGCACCACCCTGATCCTGGCGCATCGCCTGTCGAGCGTGATCGGCGCCGACCGCATTCTGGTGCTCGACCATGGCCGCGTCGTTGAGACCGGCCGCCATGCCGAATTGATCCGCCGCGACGGCGCTTACCGCCAGCTGATGGGAGCGCAGGCCGAAGAGCGCGGCGAGGACGAAATCACCTTTGCCGAAGATCGTATCGCCGCGCCCGGTAACCCGGGTGAGAGCACCGATTACGGCGAAGAAGCGCCCGCCGCGACGGCCGCTGCCGCGGCCCGGGTGAGCGCCCTCAGGACGCTCGGCACCCTGACGCAGATCATCCAACCGTGGCGCAATCAGTTTGCCATTGTCGTGACATCGGGAATCGGCCGGGTTGCTGCTTTTATCGGGGTCGGCGTGGTGGGGGCGCTGGCGGTGGGCGCGGTCAAGACCGGGGCGCCCTATGGTCACCTGCTGATCCTGCTCGGGCTGCTGGCGCCGATCGCCGGCGGCCTGCACTGGATCGAGTCGTGGCTGGCGCATGATATCGCCTACCGCCTGCTCGCCGAGATGCGCATCGATCTTTACCGCAAGCTCGACTCGCTGGCGCCGGCCTATCTGGTGCGGCGCCGCTCGGGCGACCTGATCGCGCTGGCCAGCCAGGACATCGAGACCATCGAGTATTTCTTTGCCCACACTGTGGCCCCGGCTCTGGTCGCGGCACTGGTGCCGACTGCGGTGCTGGTGAGCCTGGCCATCGTCGCTTGGCCGATCGCGGTCGCGCTGTTGCCCTTTGTCCTATTCGCGGGCCTCGCACCGGTGTTGAAGCGCGGCCGCATCGACCGGCTTGGGGGCGAGGCGCGGGAGGCGCTGGGGCTGCTCGGCGCCTACGTCACCGAGACCATCCAGGGCCTCTCCGACCTCGTCGCGTTCCAGGCGGTCGGCCGCCGCCGCGACGGGTTTATGGCGGCGGTGCGCGATTATCAGCAGACCCGCCTGACCCTGCTCTCCGACCTGTCACTGCAGACGGCTCAGCTGGAAATCGCCACCGGCCTCGGCGGCCTGGCGGTGGCGATCATGGGAGCGGTACTGGTGGCGCAGGGCGCACTCGCCGCGACCACCCTGCCCTTGCTGATCCTGCTGGCTTTAGCCGCATTTCTGCCAATCTCCGAGATTGCCCAGGTCAGCCGCCAACTCGCCGACACGATCGCTTCGACCCGGCGGCTGTACGCCGTGCATCACGAGGTGCCGGCGGTACAGGACGGCGCGCTGCTGCCGCCGGCCCCGATCGGAGGCTCCGCTATCCGCTTCGAGGATGTCGGCTTTGCCTATCCCGGGGCACGACGACCGGCATTGAGCGATGTATCGCTCTCCATTCCCGCTGGGGCGACCGTTGCCATCGTCGGCCCCTCGGGCGCCGGCAAGACGACGCTCGCCAGCCTGCTCCTGCGGTTCTGGGATCCGCAGCCGGGGAAGATCGCGCTCGACGGAACCGATCTGCGCGACTTCGAACTCGACCATCTACGCCGGCGCATCTCGCTGGTGTCGCAGGACACCTATCTGTTCAACGACACCTTGCGGGCCAATGTCGCGCTGGCGCGCCCGGACGCGGATGAGGCGGCGATATTGCGCGCGCTCGATCAGGCCGCGCTCGCCGAGTTCGTTGCGAACCTGCCCGAGGGGCTCGATACGCGGGTTGGCGAGCGCGGCGTGCAGTTATCCGGCGGCCAGCGGCAGCGCGTCGCGATCGCCCGCGCCTTTCTGAAAAACGCGCCGACGCTGATCCTCGACGAGGCGACATCGCATCTCGACGCGGTCAGCGAGCAGCAGGTGCGGGGGGCGCTCGATGCCCTGATGCGCGACCGCACGACCATCGTCATCGCGCATCGCCTCTCGACGGTGCGCAACGCCGACCTGCTCGTGGTGCTCGATCAGGGACGCGTCGCCGAACTCGGCGATCATGGCGAGTTGCTGGCCCGAAATGGGCTCTACGCCCGGTTGATTCGGCGTCAGATGGGCATCTCGCCCAGCCCGCTGCGAGCCGCCGGCGATTGAACGCGTTGCGTCATATTCTTCGTGTGGTCCGGTGCGACTTGCGTGCTAACGTTGTTCGCCTAGGGAGTAAATTAGCTAGAAGAACGATCATGAGCTCGGCAATCCCTCCATTCACGCCCGAAGAGAGCGCGCGGCTGACCCAGATCTGGGACCGGCTCTACGAGCTTTATCTGGAACAAGCCAACGGCACCCGCGACGCAATTCTGGTCCAGCACGAGATCGATGGGCTTATCGCGGAGCGCAATGCGATTCGCCCATGGGGCTGGAACACGGGGCGTAACTGGAAAGACGACATCCCCAAGGATATCGCCGAGAAACTCCTGCGGGAGTAACATCCGGCGGCCGGCCGCCTTTAATTGGCGCGCCTGTTGGCGCGCTCGAAGAACCTTTCGTCACAATGACCAATAAGACCACACGCGCAATCGCCGCCGATGTTGTATTCGATGGTGAAAATACGCATGCGGAGCACGCGGTAGTCTTCAGCGGCGCCGACATCATCGACGTGAAGCCTCGCGAAGACGTCGTCGCAGTGCCGACCATCAACCTGCCGCCCGGGATGTGGCTGTCACCCGGCTTTATCGATGTGCAGGTCAACGGGGGCGGCGATGTCCTGTTCAACAACGTGCCAACGCCCGAAGGCATCGCGGCGATCGTCGCGGCGCATCGCCGGTTTGGTACGACCGCTCTCCTGCCGACGCTGATCAGCGACACCGCGCAGACGATGCGGGCGGCACGCGACGCCGTCAGCGCGGCCAGTGCCACAATGCCGGAGGTGCTGGGGATTCATTTCGAAGGCCCGTTTTTGTCGCCCGAGCGGCCCGGCGTGCACGACAAAGCGGTGTTTCGTCAACCGAGCGAGGCAGATGTCGCAGTCCTCAAAGGCCGGCCCGGCGATCTCACCCTGGTAACGCTAGCACCGGAATGCGTGCCGCACGGGTTTATCGCGCATCTCTGCGCCGCGGGCTTGCGTGTCGCCCTCGGCCACTCGCGGGCGACCTATGAGGAGACACTCGTCGCGCTCGCCGAAGGTATGACCGGGTTCACCCACCTGTTTAACGCGATGCGCCCGTTGGGGTCGCGCGATCCCGGCCCGATCGCGGCCGCGCTCGAAGAACCACGCGCGTTCTACGGCCTCATCGTCGATGGCGAGCATGTCGCGCCGGCGACATTGCGGCTGGCCCTGCGCGGGGCCGGCCAGGCCATGCTGGTAACCGACGCGATGCCGCCGGTCGGTGGCAATGACGGCCCGTTTATGCTGGCCGGTCAGCAGATCGGCGTTAGCGCGGGCCGCTGCACGACAGCAGACGGCACGCTGGCCGGCTCGGTGCTGGACATGGCGAGTGCCGTGCGCAACTGCGTCGGGCTGCTTCGGCTCAACCTCGCGGCGGCGTTGCGGTTGGCAACCGCGGCGCCGGCAGCGTTTCTCGGTCGCAGCAACCGGCATGGCCATCTGGCGCCAGGATGCCGCGCCGATTTTGTCGCGTTAGACCCCCATACGATCACCGTGCGACACGTGTGGGTTGCCGGAGCGGAGACCAGGGTTTCGTAAATTGGAGCAGTCGGCCCGCTTTCCTGCGGCTAAACTCGCGGCGACAAATAAATCGGGGAGGCAGTTCGATGGCTATTTCGGTGCGCCGCCTGGCACCCACATTCGCCGCCGAGATCGAGGGCATCGACCTCAACCATCTCTCCCCGCCCGATTTGCGGACCGTCAAGGATGCGTGGCTGGCGCATAAGGTGCTGGTGTTTCATGACCAGAATCTCGACGAGGACGGGCTGGTCAATTTTGCGCAACAGCTCGGCGAGATCGAGATCCATCTGCGGCAAAGCCGCACCACCGGCCGGCGCGAGGTCATGCTGGTGTCCAATAAGACCGAGGACGGCAAGCCGATCGGTCGGCTGGGAAATCAGGAACTCAACTGGCACATGGACCAGATCTTCATGGCCGAACCAACCGCGGGTACGATCCTCTACGCGGTCGAGGTAACGCCGGAAGGCGGCCATACCTGGTTCTGCGATCTCGGCGCCGCCTATGACACCCTGCCCGCCGATCTACGCGACCAGGTCGACGGACACCAGGCGGTGCATTCTGCCAGCACAGCCGACCGTCGGGTCGGCATCCAGCTGAGTGAGGCGCAGCGTCAGCGCGCGCCCGAAGTAATCCATCCGCTGGTGCGTACGCATCCTCTGAGCGGCGAGAAAGCGCTCTATTTCAGTCTTAATCATACCGCCCGCATCGATGGCAGGAGCGAGGAAGACAGCCTGCCGGTTTTCGAGCAGTTACGGGAGCACGCGACCCGGCAGCAGCACGTTTACGAGCACCATTGGCGCGTTGGCGACCTCGTGCTGTGGGATAATGCGACCACGATGCACCGCCGCGACCCCTTCCCCAATCATCACGCCCGGCTGATGCGCCGGGTCGGGTTCAATTTCCCCGTAGACCGTCGCGTGCCGTTCTAGTCGAGGCCCAGAGCATGGAATTCGGCAGCTTTATGGAATTTCCGTCGATTGCCGGTAGCGCCGATTACCGCGCCTTCGACCAGGCTCTGACCGAGGTCGAAGAGGCGGAGCGGGTCGGGCTTGACGCGATCTGGCTGGCCGAATTGCACGGCGCGCCGGAGCGCTCGGTCTTGTCGGCGCCGATGACGGTGGCGGCCGCGATCGCCGCCCGCACCAGCACGATCAAGATCGGCATCGCGGTGCAGGTTCTGCCATTGTCGCACCCGCTGCGTCTTGCCGAGGAAGCCGCGACGATCGATCAGTTAAGCAACGGTCGCCTGATTTATGGCATCGGCCGCAGCGGCGTCGTGCGGACTTACGAGGATTACGGCATCTCGTACGCCGAAAGCCGCGAGCGCTTTGCCGAGGCGCTCGAAATCCTCAAAGGCGTGTGGACACAACCCTCGTTTTCTTACGAAGGCAAATACACCTCGTTCAAGAACGTGACGATCACGCCGCGCCCGGTGCAAAAGCCGTATCCGGAGATGCGCATGGCGGCGGCCACGGCCGAAACCTTCCCGCAGATCGGCAAGCTCGGCCTGCCGATCTTCGTGGCGGTGCGGCAGGGGCCATTCTCGCAACTTGCCAACAGCATCAAAGCGTATCGCAAGGCCTATGAGGAGGCCGGCCACCCCGGTCACGGGAAGGTATTTCTACGTGTTCCTGCTTATGTCGCAGAGACCCGACAGAAGGCCCGTGCCGAGGCAAAGGACAGCATCATGGGCTTTTTCAAGTTCCAGGCCGAACTCGGCCGCGACTCAGCGCGGCGGGCGGGCGGCGAGCTTGCGGTCGAGCGGCTGAAGCGCGTCGAGCAGCTCGAGAACCTGACCTATGACCAGGCGCTCGCCACCCAGATCATCGTTGACGAGCCCCACGGGTTCGTGGCGCGGCTGCGCGAGGTGCAGCAGGAAATCGGGCTCGACGGCATCCTCGCCGAATTGAATTGCGGCGGCAGACTCCCGCAGGACCGCGTGCTGAACTCGCTGCGCCTGCTGTGTCAGGAAGTCAAACCGCAGTTCCACTGACCAAACCGGTCGACGCTCCAAAGCCAACCTTGCGTCCGCGCGAGCAAGTTGACGTGCTGAGCTGCATCTTCCGAAGCACCGCGTAACGCGCGGCCTCGAAAGACGCACGACGAGACATCCCACATCACTGCGAGCGACACACGCGCTCGACAGAAGCGATGATAATCGCGGTTAGGCGACGCTTGGCAGGGCGTGGCGTAGCGGCAGCGGCGCGGTCAATGCCTCGGGAAACAGCAACTCCTCGTAGACGTCGATCGTGCGGGCACACATCAGTTCGCGGGTGTAATGGGCCGCGACATGCGACATCGCGCGCTGCGCAAAGGCGCACCGCTCGCCGCCATCGAGGCGCAACGCCTCGCTGATAGCGGTGGCCAGCATTTCCGGATCGTTTGGCGGCGCCAGCCAACCTGTGGCGCCCGGGACGATCGTCTCGCGAGCACCGCCATGGTCGGTAGCGATGACCGGCTTGCCCATCGCCTGCGCCTCAACGATGACCCGGCCAAACCCCTCGGGGTCAGTCGAGGCGGACACGACGAGGTCCGCCAGCATATACGCCGCCGGCATGTCGCGGCAGTCATCGACAACGCGGAACATCCCGACGAGGCCAAGCCGATCGATCGCCGCCTCCAATTCCTTGCGGAACCCCGGCCGCTGCTCGGCGCCAACCAGGACGCAGCACAGGTCGCGCCGACTGAGCCTGGCGATGGCCTCGATAAAATCGAGCCCGCCCTTCCACCGCGTCAGCCGCCCCGGCAGCATGACCACCGTAACGTCTTCCGGAATGCGCCATAACTTGGCGAGCGCCGCGACACGCTCACCGGTCACTCGCCGCGGATCGAAGGTGACGATATCGACACCGCGCGGAATGACCCGCAGCCGGTCGGGTCCCACACCGTAGACAGTGGCCGCGTGCTCGCCGACGAATTCGGAAATCGCGATGACCCGCTCGCCGCGCGCCATGATTGAGTTGTACCAGCGCTTCAGCGGCAGATCGATCGAGTAGGCATTGTGGAAGGTCGTGACAAAGCGGCGATTGGTGGCGCGCGCCGCCGACCACGCGCTCCACGCCGGGGCGCGGCTGCGGGCATGCACGACGTCGATCTTGTGGCGCCTCACCACCTGCATCAACGCGCCGATATTGCGGCGGATCACCAGCGGGTTTTTCGAGGCAAGCGGCAGGGTTATATGATGCGCCCCGATGCGCGCCAACTGGTGCACCATCGGGCCGCCCGAGGAGGCGACATAGGCTGTCCAACCCGACTGAACCAGCGCGCCGGCCAAGTCTACCGTGCCGCGTTCGACGCCGCCCGAGACCAGACTGGGCACAACCTGCAACACGGCCGGTGGCCGGCCTTCTTGCGATAACGCGACAATGTTATCGTCGAAACCCATCCGCTGTTTTGCATCCTTCGATGTCCGCACCCGCAGGTACTCCCTCGTCCTACGAGACAAACAGCACGAACCTTAAGAATCTACCACGGCCCGACGGCGCCACAATCGCGTACCACCGTCGCGCCGGCGGCAGCCCCGGTGTGATTTTCTGCGGCGGCTTCCGTTCCGCCATGACCGGAACTAAGGCACTGTTTTTAGACGATTTTTGCCAGCGACGCAGCCGCGCCTTCGTGCGTTTCGATTATTTCGGGCATGGTGCATCGTTCGGGGATTTCGCGGATGGGACGATCGGCCGCTGGGTCGATGACGCAATTTCCGTGATCGATTCGCTGACGGAGGGCCCGCAAGTGCTCGTCGGATCGAGTATGGGAGGCTGGATCATGCTCCTCGCCGCCTTGGCGCGGCCCGAGCGGATCGCCGGTCTGCTGGGTGTCGCGGCGGCGCCGGACTTTACCCGCGAGCTGCTCTGGGGTCGGCTTGACGAAGCACAGCAGCGCGAGTTGACCGAGCGCGGTCAGGTGCTATTGCCTTCGGAGTACGACCCAGCCGGTTATCTCTACACGCGTCGGCTGATCGATGACGGGGCGCGGCATTGCCTGCTGCACGCCCCGATAGCGATCGATGTGCCGGTGCGCCTGCTGCATGGCACCGCCGACGTTTCGGTCCCCTGGCAGCTCAGCCAACGTCTGGCGGAGCGCCTCACCAGCACCGATGTAACACTGACCCTGGTCAAGGACGGCGACCACCGCCTGTCGAGCGACACCGCCCTCGACCTCCTGGCGCGGACCCTCGATGGTTTATGCGGGTCCGCGGCCTGACAACGCCGGATCAGGCAATCTTCCAGCCGAGGAATTCGCACACGCCGCGGCCCATGACGAGCTCCAACTCCTCGCCCTTCAGCCACGGTAATTCCTCGGTAAACATCGTCACGCATTGCTTCCACGAGCACGGCATGCGCGTGATGTCCGTGCCCCAGAAATAGCGCTGCGGGCCGAACGCCTCGTAGAGCTGCTGCAGGTATTTGTGGATGTTCCTGAACGGATAAGGCTGCGTCGACTCGCCCGGCCCGCCGGTCGCCTTGAGCGCCACGTTGGGAAATTTCGCCAAGGCCGCGACCTGGCCGACATTTGAGAAGGCGGCATCATCCGGCCCGCCGCGGGCGCGCCCGAAATGATCGATGATCAGCTTGAGATCGGGATGCTTCTCCGCGATCTGCGCGACTTGCGGCAGATAGTTCGACGCCATCAACGCGACCGGGATCCCGGCACGCTCGCAGGTGGGCCAGATCCAGTCCATCGTGCCGTCGGTCATCCAGCTCTGCTGATGCGGCTGGGTGAAGGCCCAGCGCAGCCCGAGCATACCCGGGCGGCTCATCCAGCCGGCGATCAGGTCGCGGCTTTCAGGCTTTTCCGGCGGAAAATTGCCGAGGATGGCGTAGCGGTCGGGGTAGCGCACCGCCGCCTGCTCGGCAACCACAAGGCTGTTAGGGTCCCAGCCAGGTGGGTGGATCAGGGCGGCATTGACGCCGCCCTTGTCCATCTCCATCAGGCATTCCTCGGCCGAGAACGAGGGCACCTGGCGGTGCGCCGGGTTGCTCGGCAGGTTCTGCGACCAGAGATGGATTTGTGCGTCGACGATCAGCATGAATGTCTCCGTCTCGGCTTATCGGCTCAGCGTTCGATGCCTTCCGCCTTGTCCGGCACGTCGTAGAAGGCGAGGGTCATCGAGACCATCGAGTAATAGCCCATCAGGCAGACGACATCGGTGATGCCGACATGGCCGAGCGCCTCGAACGCGCGGTCATAAAGGCCCTGCGAGACCCAGCGTGACTGCGACAGGCACATCGCCATCTCGTAGATCACCTGCTCGCGCTTGTCGTCGAACGAGGTCGGGATGCCGGACAGCATCGCCTCGACCTTGTCGGCCGGCAGCCCCGCCGCCTTCCCGGCCCGCTCGTGCGCGCCCGTTGGGTAGATCGAGTGCCACTTGCTGTTGATGACGATGACCGCGATCTCGCGTTCGCGCTCGCTCAGCGAATAGCCCTTGCGGAAATGCGCGCCGAGAGGTGCCGCGGCCTTCGCCAGCTTCGGGTTGTGCACCCAGATCTTGGTCGGGCCAGGCAGACGGCCGCGGTTCTCGATGATCGCCTGATACCCTTCCTTCTGCTCCGGGGTCATCTGGTCGTAAGGCACTTCGGCGTAGCGTCCAAAGGTCGGTTTCTCGGCCATGCTCGTCTCCTCCAGCGGGATTAATCGCTTGCGCGGGTTCCTCGTTGGTTAGAAGCATAGCGAGTGCCGCCGCGGCGCGCGACCAGAGCTTTCGCAGGTCGGACACGCCTGACACGCAAAATCGGCCGCACGCTATTGCGAATGACTCGCAGTCTTGTTATCCTCGCGATTGCGAATGAATCGCGATATGCTCACCATCGTGCCTTAGGGTAACGCATATGTATATCTGCTTGTGCAACGCGCTGACGGATCGCGACCTGCGCTCTAGGATCACGGGCGACGGGGCATCGGTGTCGATGGTGTACCGCGCGTGCGGCTGCACACCGCAATGCGGCAAGTGCGTGCCGATGGTGCGGGACATGCTGCGCGAGGCTTGTCAAGGCGCGGCTAGCGCCGGTCTCGAAGGCGCGGATTAAACACGCTATTGTTGCAGCGCGGCGATCTCGATAGACCCGCCGATCCGACGGAGACGCATACATGCGCGGCGACGCGGCTGTCATCCAGCACCTCAACGCAGTTCTGAAAAATGAGCTGACCGCGATCAACCAATACTTCCTGCACGCTCGCATGCTGCGGCATTGGGGTGTCGATAGGCTGGGCAAGGCCGAATACAAATCCTCGATCGACGAGATGAAGGACGCCGATCGTTTGATTGATCGCATCCTGTTTCTCGGCGGCCTGCCCAATCTGCAGGACCTCGATAAATTGCTGATCGGGGAGGATGTGCGCGAAGTGCTGGATTGCGACCTCAAGCTGGAGAATGGCGGTTTGACCCGCCTGCGCGAGGCGATTGCGCATTGCGAGGGCGTCCGTGATTTCGTTTCGCGGGATCTGTTTGCCGAGATCCTGCGCGGCGAGGAGGAACAGGTCGATTTTCTCGAAACGCAGATCGAGTTGATTGGCCGCGTCGGCATCGAGAACTACATCCAGCTGCAATCGAGCCCAGCCGAGCCGGACTAGGCTCCCACAAGGACGAGCCTAGGTACAGAACGGGCGCAGGATGTCGAAGAAGGCGGCGAAGCGGTGCAATGCCTGCTCCGCCGGCCACCGGTCGCCGTAGAACAGCAGAAAGGAAAGCGCCGCCATGGCACCGAGCCAACCCAGCGGCAAGCGCTCGGGCGGATGGCGAACGACGATCGCATACAGCACGGCCAGCGCCGCGATCCCGACGATCAGCCCCACCACGGCCTCGCTGGCGCTGTGGAAATGCAGCACCACGCGCGACACGGCGATACCCAGGGCGAATACTACAGCCGCGATCACCAGCGACCGGCGCGCTGTGGCCGAGATCGACGCGCCGATCAACGCGGCGTATCCGCCGTAGGCCACCATGCCGATCGCGGTATGCCCGCTGGGGCTGCGCAGCGAGCCGTCGATGGCGATCGGCCCGCAAACGCTGAGGACCAGCTTGAGCAGCGAGATCGTACCGATACAACCGAGGACCACCGTGGTCCAGCCGAGCGCCAATCGCCATTGCCGCGTCAGGGCGAGGCATACGAGCATCAAAACCGCGAGCGGCGTCGTAACGGCCGTATCACCGAAATCCGTGAGATAGCGCAGGATCGTGTGCACGCGATCAATGGTCCGCCGTACCGGTGGTCAGGAGCAGCCGACCGATGCTAAACGCCCCAGCCTTCGGCCATCCGCGGCAGGTCCGGCACGGGACGGCGGGGCGCCGCGGGCACCGGATCGATGATCGCCGCAAGCCGCGCCTCGAGATCGATGTCGCAGCTCGAGGTGATCTCCAGGCGGCAGTCCTCGAAGGGATCGGAAGGCCGGCGCCAGCGCCAATCCGCGATCGTCTTGTCACGCCGCCGATGCAACACCGCGATCTCCGGCGTGAAGAGACACACCAGTGCGCCCAACCAGGCGTCCAGCAGCGGCAGGTTTCCCGCCGGGGCGAAGCGATCGAGCATGCGGATCACATCCTCGGCCCGGTACCACGTCTCGCCCGTAACCCATCGGTTGGTCGTGAACAGACGGGTGGGCCGCCCCGCCTCATCGATCGCCACGCCAGCGAGGTGGCACAATTCGTCGCGGCTTCCCCGCTTCAGCGGTGCTGACTGGCGTGGCAGCGGCGCGTTGGCCACGGCCGCGTCGGGGAATACCAGCGGAGTCGCACCGGGCGGCATGCCCTCGCCGCGCAGAAACAGATGGAAATGCCCGAACTCCGGCGGCCCCTCAGACCGGCTTCGTGAGATTCGCGGGTGCCGGTGAAAGAAATACTGGGTGTGATGCCGCGAATCGTAGACTTCGCCGTGCGGATAATGCGTCCAATCCTCTGGTGCGGCAGCTTGGGCCTCGTGGATCACGCTGCTGTCAGCGGCCGCGAGGGCCTCACCGCATTGACGGAGAAGCATTGCCGCCCTGACGTCGCGCTCCCGCCAATTAGCGCTCACCCGCACCCCTGCCATTGAAATTAGCCGCGAACGAAACGTGTCCGCGGCGGATGATAGCTAACGCCGGGCGGGCGACAAAGCGGGATTGCCGACGGTCCACGATACGAGCTGCTGCAGCGCCGTCCCCATGGCCGCGTTGAAGGCCTGTACGGTCGCGGGGATCTTGTTGGCACTGGCCTGCGCTTCGCCCGCAATGGTGGTGGTGGCAACGATCCGCCGATCCGGCATCTTGACCAGCTTGACCACCAGTCGCACCACCGCGCGCGGCGCGCCCTCCGGCGAATCGTATACCGCCTCGAAGTCGCGCAGCTCGCTGTCGAGCACGAAGTCGGCTCGCAGGTCGCCACTATCCGGCCCCACTGCCGCCAGGGCGCCGCTCTTTTCGAAGGCCTGGATCATGGCCCTCTGGACCAGGAAAGGGGCGCGATCGTCCCATTGCGCCCCATCGAAGAAATCGACGCCGCCCGGTGCCCGGCTCAGTGCGATCCTGGTGCTGTCGAGGGTCGCCGATGTAGCCGGCGGCGAAATCAGCACCTGCGGGCCCCGGCGGGCGTACACAGCACCCGCGGGGATGGTGGGCTGCAAGCGATAGGTGTCGCGTTTCGGCGGGCTCGGGATGAGGCCGCCGCAGCCGGCGAGCAGCGGCAGCAGCAACACGAACGCGGGAGCGACAGCGACCCATTTCCGCGATAGCAGGCGCGAACTCATTTCGGGCGGTATCCTTCGCGGCGGTCGCCAAACAGGATTTGGCTGGGGTCGCGCTCGATCTGCGTGGTGAACCGGTTGAGGTTGCCGAGCAATTGCCGTGCATCGCCGACCAGGCTTCCGATATCGCCCAACGTCTGCGTGCTGAAATTATGCAGACCCGGCCGCACATCCTGGAGCGCCTGCTGCGCCTGCTTACTGGCATCGCCGAGGCTGCGAGCCGTCTTGTCGATGTCGTTGAAGGCGGTGGTGGCGCGGTTGCCCAGTCCCTCCGGCCCGACATAGCTTTTATCGACATCATCGAGCAATGTGGTGAGAGCGCCCGCCGCCTTGTTGGCGCTGCTCGTCAGATCGCGCAGTTCCTGGCTGCGATCGGCCAGACTGGCGCTGAACGACTCGATGTGTTGCAGCGAGTCGGCGAGGGCCTTCTGGTTCTTTTCGTCGAGGATCGCATTCACGCGATCGGCGACTTCGCTGAGCTTTTCCACCACCTGCGGCAACCGGGCGGTCACGCTCGCCAATCGCGAACGGTGCGCGCGGATCACCGGATAGCGCTGGCCTTCCTTTGGCATCAGCAGAGCGGCATCCTGCGTTCCTCCAACAACCTGGATGAACGACACGCCGCTTAGAATATTGGTTTCGACGGCGGCCGCCGCGTCGGTCTTGATCGCCACCTTGTTGTCGATCTCGACCGTGACCCGGATCTTCTCGACATTGTTCGGGTCGATCATGACTTCGCGCACCCGGCCGACCGGCACGCCGTTATATTCGACCGGCGCCCCTTGGCGCAGACCGCTGACCGGGCCATCGAAAAAGATATCGTAAAACGCGTTCTGGGTGCTCAGCTCGCCCCGTGCCAGCCACAAAACGGCCGCGAAGGCGATCGCCACCATGGTTACGACGAACGCGCCGACCGCGGCGTAATGTGCGCGTGTTTCCATTCTTCGGGTCTACTCCGCGGCGGCAGGGTGTGCGGCTCGACCGCGCGGGCCGTGGAAATAGGAATGTATCCACGGATGGTCGTCGCGCAGATGCTCGTCCAGAGTGCCGATACGCACCTGGTTATCCACCAATACCGCCACCCGGTCGCAGATCGCGAACAACGTGTCGAGATCGTGCGTCACGATGAACACGGTCAGCCCCAGGCTCGCCTTAAGATCCTTGATCAGAATATCGAAATCCGCCGCCGCGATCGGATCAAGGCCGGCAGTCGGCTCGTCGAGGAACAGGATCTCCGGATCGAGCGCGAGCGCCCGGGCAAGCCCGGCGCGTTTGCGCATGCCGCCAGACAACTGTGAGGGAAACTTATCGGCGGAGTTATCCGGCAGGCCGACGATCGCGATCTTGCAGGCGGCGATCTCATCCATCAGCTCCTGCGGCATATCGCAGTGCTCGCGCATCGGCACTTCGATGTTCTGCGCCACGGTCAGCGAACTGAACAGTGCGCCGTCCTGGAACAACACGCCCCAGCGCTGCTCCAGCGCGCGCGCATCCGCATCGCTCAGCTCGGGGACGTTGTAGCCCAGCACCTCGATGCTGCCGGCATCGGCCCGCTTCAACCCGATGATCGTGCGCAGCAGCACCGACTTGCCGGTCCCCGAGCCGCCCACGACCCCCATCACTTCGCCACGCCGCACGTCGATGTCGAGATGATCGTGCACCGTTTGCGCGCCGAACCGATTGACCAGGCCGCGTACGCGGATCACGACATTGTCGTCTTTGTTTGCGGCTTCTTTGCGCGCGGCTTCCTTATTCGCCTTGTTGTCCCTTGCCATCCTCAGATCCCCAAGATCGAGAAGAGGATCGAGAACCCGGCATCGGCCACGATCACCAGAAAAATCGACTCAACCACCGACTGCGTCGTCAGTCGCCCAACGCTATCGGCGCTGCCGCTGACGTTAAACCCCTCGTAACACCCCACCATCGAAATGATCCCGGCAAAGAACGGTGCCTTGATGACCCCGACCCATAAGGTCCATTGGGTGATAGCGCCGCGCAGCTGGTCGAGAAAACGCGGGATCGAGATACCCAGTGACGCCCAGCTCATGATGCAACCGCCGAGCAGGCCCATCGCGTCGGTGAAAAACACCAGCAGCGGCAGGGTCATGACCAGCCCCATGACACGCGGCAATACCAGCACGTGGCTGGGATCGAGCCCCAGCACGCGCATCGCATCGACCTCCTGATTGACCTGCATCGTGCCGATCTGCGCGGTAAACGCGCTGCCGGAGCGGCCGGCGATGACGATCGCGGCCAGGAGGACGCCGAGCTCTCGCAGGATCGCGATCCCCAGCAGGTTGACCGTATAGATTTCCGCCCCAAACCGGCGCAGCTGGTCCGCTCCCTGATAGGCGAACACAATGCCGATCAGGAACGATAACAAACCGACGATCGGCATCGCATCGAGACCGGTCTGCTCCATCTGGACCAGGGTCGCCTTGACCCGGAAGCGCCGCGGATGGCGCAGCAGGTCAAGCATCGAGAGCGTGACGAGGCCCCAGAAGCTGAGGATCGAATAGCCGCGGTAGCCCATGCGGACCGTGAACTCGCCGATCCGGCCGAGAAACCCGACAAAGGTGTGGTGCGCCGGGATTGGATGCGGCACCGGCTGCGCCGCGCCGCGTGAGCGCACCTGATCGAGCAGCGGCGCGAATGTCGGGTTCGTGTTCGCCACTTCGACGGTATTCCCGCGCGCCGACAACGCGTGCTCGGTGCGTACCAGCAGCCACGCCCCGGCCGTATCGAGCCGGTCCATATGGCCCAGATCGAGCGTCACGTTGCGGTTCGACGGCAGGTCGAGAGATTTCAGCTTCTGGTCGAGCGCCGTCACGGTCGCCACCAGCCAGGACCCTTCTGGTCGAAGGACAAGCGCGCCCGATTCTTCAGCTGTTGTGATAGCGGCGGGCTGCGCCATGCTCCAGGGCGATCGTGTGGCGGAATTTCATACGTTGCTAGCCGCTTTCCAACTACGCGAAAACCCGTTATGCCGCAATCGATTCATCCACAAGCGGGCTGCGGGACAAACCAATGGATTTGAAGCAGCATATCCGTGCGATTCCGGATTTTCCGAAGCCGGGCATTCTGTTTTACGACATCTCGACCCTGCTGGCCCACCCGCACGCCTGGCGAGCGACGGTCGAACGGCTCGCGGAAGCGGTCAAGCCGCATCAGCCCGACCTTCTGGTCGGGATTGAGTCGCGCGGCTTCCTCGTCGCCGCGCCGCTGGCGCTGGCGCTGGGCTGCGGCTTTGTGATGGTCCGCAAGCAGGGCAAGCTCCCCGGCCAGACCGTGCGCTACACGTACGACCTGGAATACGGAACGGACACGATCGAAATCCAGGAAGATGCAATTGCCACGGGCCAGAAGGTGATCGTGCTCGATGACCTTGTCGCCACCGGCGGCACCCTCCAGGCGGCGGTAGAACTGGTGCAACAGAGAGGCGGTATCGTCACTGCGGCGGCCTGCATAATCGAGCTGAGCTTTCTCAAAGCACGCGACCGAATACAGGTGCCGCTTACATCGGTGGTGGTGTACGATGAATAAGCGGTGGCATTAACCCTTCTATAAGTGTTCTCGTTGAATTCTCTTCCGCGCTGAACCGAGAGCGAGAATATGGCTAGTTTCGAAGCGTCGGGATCGGACGCAACCGACGTCCCTAGAACCGTGCTGGTGGTCGAAGACAACGAGCTGAACATGAAGCTGTTCAGTGCGATGCTTTCATCTCAGGGCTACACCGTGATCGAGGCCACTGATGGAAATCTTGGGCTGGCATTGGCGCAGCAGCGGCATCCGAACCTGATCATCATGGACATCCAGCTGCCCGGCATGACAGGGATCGAAATCACGCAGACCCTCAAGGCCGACGCCGCCACCCAGACGATCCCGATCATTGCCACCACCGCCTATGCCCTCAAGGGCGACCAGGAACGCATCATGGCAAGCGGCTGCGATGGCTACATGGCAAAGCCGATCGCTATCTCTGAATTTCTTGCGCTTGTCGCATCGTTTATGACCCGGCCGGCGGCCAGCAAATCTGCGCCGCACCCCTCCGTCGCCTGATAAATCCCGATCCGGCACGGGCTCGGCGCCGTCACTGCGGCATCCTCCCAGAGAAGAGCGGCCGTCCAATCGCTGCCGGACGGGATCGTCTCAATGAACGCAGCGGAGGCGACGCGCCGGGTTAACTCGGCTGTGCCCGCGTAACCTGGGTCAGCGGCGTCAGATGGGGTGCGTCAAGACCAACCCCCACAAGGTCGCCAAACAGCTCGGCGAGACGCTGCCGATCGGCATCAGGCAGCGGCGGTTTGAGAATCGACGCGATGTTGCTGCGCAGGTGCGCGCGCTCGCCGGTGCCGAACAATACGACATCAACCCCCGGCTCGTGCCGGACAAACCGGTAGGCGGCATCGATCACGCTCGCAGCTCCTGCGGGATGCACGAGAAAGCGTAAGGGGTCATCGCTTTCCGCCAAATCACGCGGCACCTGCCCGGCCTCCGCCAACTGCCGCATCGTGTCGATCAGGCGGTCGGTGCGCGAAAAGATATTGCGGACCGCGAACATCAGCAGGGTTCCGATGCCGTGCTGCCGGGTCAGCGGAAAGGCCTCCCGTCGTGCGTTCTGATGCATCATGTGAAAGGCCAGCATCACCACGTCCCACATCCCGGCCGGAGCGGCGCGGGCCACCATCTCGTGATTGGGATCGTTTGGCGCGGTCTCGGTGATTCCGAGATGGCGGAACTTGCCTTTTTCCTTCTCGCGCAGGAGTGCCGGCGCGATCGCGTCAGCCGCGTGTTGATAGGCGCCGGGTGCGATGCCGTGCAGCTGGTAGACATCGATATAGTCGGTGCCGAGTTCCTTGAGCGAGCGGTCGAGGCTCGCAACGGCCTTTTCCGGCGTCGAGTTCGGGTTGCTGATGCCGAACGGTGCTTTGGTGCAGATCACCACCCCGTCGCGCGGCACACTGCTGAGGGCCTTGCCAAGCACCGGCTCGGTACCATAGGACGCCGCCGTATCGAACAGATTGACGCCGAGATCGATTGCCTCATGGATGAGACCGATAGCCTCCGCTTCGCTCTTGCCCTGGCTCAAACCCAGGCGGCTGAACCCGCCGCAGCCAAGACCCGCCACGCCGACCTTCAGGCCGGTTCGCCCCAGTGTTGTATATTCCATTCCGCACCCGCCGCTTCATTCGTTGCGGGTAAGGTACACAATCGATGACGAAATTGTTTACATAGGCGTTCGGCCGCCATTGCCGGCTACCGCTGCTGCCGCTCTCGAAGAGGAAACCATGGCTTCGCGACCCCGCCCCCTCGTCTTGTGTATTCTGGATGGCTGGGGAGAACGTGCCGCTGGCGACGACAACGCGATCGAGCGGGCCAAGACGCCAGTCTGGCACGAACTGATGCAGCGCTGGCCCCACGCGCATCTCGATGCGAGCGAGCACTATGTCGGGCTACCCGACGGGCAGATGGGAAATTCCGAGGTCGGTCACACCAATCTCGGTGCCGGCCGGATCGTCTTGCAGGACCTGCCGCGCATCGATAAGGCAATCGCCGCCGGCGAGGTGGCCGGATTGCCGGCGTTCAAGGACCTGGTCGCCCGGGTCAAAAAAACGGGCGGTACCGTGCACGTGATGGGCCTCCTGTCGCCCGGCGGGGTGCATTCGCATCAGCACCAGATCGCGGCCCTGGCCGGCATCGTCGCCGACGCCAAGGTGCCGGTCGCGGTGCACGCCTTCCTCGATGGGCGCGACACCCCGCCGAAATCGGCGGCCGGCTACCTCAAGCAGTTCGAGAAGGATGTCGCCGGGCACGGCAATGTCGCGATCGCGACAGTCAGCGGTCGCTATTACGCGATGGATCGCGACAAGCGTTGGGACCGGGTCGAAAAAGCCTACGAGGCTATTACAGCTGGCGCGGGCGAGAAGGCCAACAACCCCATAGCGGCGATCGAGGCCGCTTACAGCCGCGGCGAAACCGACGAGTTTGTCTTGCCGACCGTGATCGGCAATTTCGCCGGCATCAAGGATGGCGACGGCCTGCTATTCGCCAATTTCCGCGCGGACCGCATCCGCGAAATCGCCGGCACCCTGCTCGACCCAAGCTTTTCAGGCTTCGAGCGCGGCAAGGTGATCACCTTTGCCGCCGCAGTCGGGCTTGTTGAATACTCAACCGACCTTAATCATTTTCTCGAGACGCTGTTCCCCCCAGATGATCTCAGCGAAACTTTCGGCCAGGTCGTCTCGGAGGCGGGGCTTAAGCAATTGCGCATCGCCGAGACCGAGAAATACGCGCACGTCACCTTTTTCTTTAATGGCGGGCGCGAAGACGTGTTCAACGGCGAAGAACGCATTCTCGTGCAATCGCCGAACGTCGCGACCTACGACAAACAGCCCGAGATGTCGGCGCCCGAACTGACAGACAAGGTCGTCGACGCGATCGGCTCCGGCAAATTCGATGTCGTCGTGCTGAACTATGCCAACACCGATATGGTTGGGCATACCGGGCTGATCGATGCCGCGATCAAAGCGGTCGAGACGGTCGACGCCTCGCTCGGGCGGCTCAGCCAAGCGGTCGAAAAGGCCGGCGGCACGCTGGTCATTACGGCCGACCATGGCAATGCCGAGATGATGCGCGATCCGGAAACCGGGGAGCCGCACACGGCACATACGCTGAACCCGGTGCCCTTCGTGGTGGTCAATCCGCCGGGGGCAATCGGCGGGCTGGAAAACGGCCGCCTTGCCGATGTGGCGCCGACGCTGCTGGAGTTGCTCGGCTTGCCGAAGCCGAAACAGATGACGGGGCATTCGCTGATTGTCGCGGACCAGCGGCGTGCCGCCGAATAGCCGAAAGATACTCGCCGCCCTTCTCCTGGTGCTGCTGGCGAATGGCCGGCTGCTGGCGCAGCCAAGCCGGGAGCCGGCGGGAGATATCGACGCCGCTCGCCAGGCGGCAATCGAGGCAGCGCACGACACTCGACTGCATACGCAGGCTGTCGCCTTGTTGCGCCATGATATCGATGTGCGCGGCCGCGAGGCGGGCGGCGCGCAACGCGGCCTCGACGACACCAAGCCACAACAGGTGCGGTTTCTCGGCACCTTGTTGACCTTGCCGAGCGATCCGGCCGGCGCCTCGATGTTTAATGGCGAGCAGCCGCTCGATCGTAGCCGCAGCGAGATGCTGGCCGCAGCGACACTCCCGGCCTTGCGCGCCGAGGGGGAAGCTTTGGCGAGCGAGATCAAGCGTCTGGCGGCTCTGCACCGCGATATTGATCTTGAAACGACGAAACTCGCGGCAGACAGCAGCGCCCTTGAACAGGACCAGACGCAGCTGGCGAGTGCCATTGCGCGGCGCCACGAACTCGAACAGAAGGCTCTGCCGGAGGATGTCGCCGGCAGCCTCGCGCTGATGCGGCTCGGACGTGACGCAAAGGATGTCGCCGAGCTGATCAAGTCAGCCGATGCCGCGACCGAGCGTCGCGATAAGGAAATCCTGACGCGGGCTCAGAAGAGCGCCTCGAAGGGCGCCGCCGCCACAGTCACCGCCGCAACCGCCGACCCGACACGGCCCCACGAACTGCGCCGCTTCGATCCGCCGGAAACTTTAATGGTGCCGCCGGTGGCAGGGCCCATCACCCGCGCCTTCGAGAGCCCCGATGCGACTGGGGAACTGCACAATGCGCTGGGGCTGAATACCGCCCCCGACGAACCTGTCCTGGCACCGTTCGATGGGCGCGTCATCTATGCCGCACCGTTTCGTGACCAGGGGCTCGTCTTGATCATCCGGCACGGGGACGCTTATTATTCGTTGTTCGCTGGATTGAGCCGCGTTGATGTGCGGGCCTTCGACTGGGTATTGGCCGGCGAGCCGATAGGCGCGATGCCAGGGGCTGCAGGGGCAAGTGACAAGACCCCGGGTACAATCTTAAACTTCGAAGTGCGCCGCGATGGCCACCCGGTCGATCCGCAACCGTGGCTGGCGGCGATCGCCCCCGAGGCAGCTCAGGGGCCGGGTGGCGATGAACGGACGGATCGGAAGGGGCACGAATGAAGCGTATGGGTCTGGTCGCTGCGGCGGTTGGAGCGGTTGTGCTGGGCACCCTCAACCACGAGGTCGGGGCAGCGTCGTCAAATACGCCCGAGACCTACAAACAGCTCAACCTGTTTGGCGACGTGTTTGATCTAGTCCGCAACAACTATGTTGAGACCGTCACCGACGATACGCTGGTCGAGGGCGCCATCAATGGCATGCTCACCTCTCTCGACCCCCACTCCAACTACCTCAACGCCAAGAACTTCACCGATATGAAGGTGCAGACCCGCGGCGAGTTTGGCGGGCTCGGCATCGAGGTCTCGATGGAAAACGGCCTGGTCAAGGTCGTGTCGCCGATCGACGACACGCCGGCGGCGCATGCCGGGTTGAAGCCGGGCGATTTGGTGACCAATATCGATGGCGCGCCGGTGCAGGGGCTGACGCTGCCTGAAGCAGTCGAGAAGATGCGCGGGCCGGTCAACAGCGATATCAACCTGACGATCAAGCGCGACGGGCGCGACCCGTTCGACGTCAAACTGACCCGCGCGGTTATCAAGATCCAGTCGGTCCGCTCGCATCTCGAAAGCAACAATATCGGGTACGTCCGGATCACCTCGTTCAACGAGCAAACCGATGTCGGCCTCAACAATGCGATCAAGAATCTGAAGCAGCAGGCCAACAACCAGCTTGCCGGCGTCGTGCTTGACCTGCGCAACAACCCCGGCGGCCTGCTCGACCAGGCGGTCGCCGTCTCCGACGCATTCCTCGACAAGGGCGAGATCGTCTCGACGCGCGGCCGCCGGTCCGACGACGCGCAGCGCTATAACGCACGGCCCGGCGATATCGCCGCCGGCCTGCCGGTCGCCGTCTTGATCAATGGCGGTTCCGCCTCGGCGAGCGAAATCGTGGCCGGCGCCCTGCAAGACCATCACCGGGCCATCCTGATGGGCACCCGCTCGTTCGGCAAAGGCTCGGTGCAGACCATCATCCCGCTTGCCGGGCATGGCGCGATGCGGCTGACGACGGCGCGCTATTACACGCCGTCCGGGCGCTCGATCCAGGCCAAGGGCATCGATCCCGATATCGTCGTCGATGCCGCCAAGATCGAGCGTGCGCCGAAGGATGCGAAGACTGCCTCGGCTGCCGACAAGCCGGGCGCCGACAAGCAGGGCACCGACAAGCAGGCGGCCGACCAGAAAGATGATAAATCCAGCAGCAGCACTGCCGAGCAGAACTCGGTCGATCCCTCCATCATCGGAACACCCGATGATTACCAGCTGGCGCGGGCGGTCGACATGCTGCGCGGCATCTCGCTGTTTAACGGCCGCGTAGTGAATTGAGCACAGCCCCCGGCCCTACCCCCCTGGGCAGCGGGCCCGCTCTCTCCGAAAGTGAGCTCGAGTTCTATCGGCCGGCCGTTGGCATCATGCTGCTGAACCCGGCAGGCGAGGTGTTTGTCGGCCGCCGTGTCGATATGCCGGCAGGGCTCGCGGCCTGGCAGATGCCGCAAGGCGGCATCGATCCCGGCGAGACACCGCGTGATGCGGCGTTGCGGGAATTGGCCGAGGAAGTCGGCACCGCCAATGCAGAGATCCTCGGAGAAGCTGCCGGATGGCTGCATTACGACCTGCCGCTCGAGATCGCGCCCAGGATGTGGGGCGGCCGCTTTCGGGGTCAGCGCCAGAAATGGTTTGCGATGCGTTTTCTGGGCGATGACAGCGAGATCGATCCGGCAAACACCGAGCATCCCGAGTTCGCCGAGTGGGAATGGGTTGCGCCGCCGCGGTTGCCCGAGTTGATCGTCCCGTTCAAGCGCCCCCTGTACCTCGCGGTACTCGCGGAATTCCGGCACATTCTCGGCGGAGACTAGGTCGGGCCCGGGGCAGGCGGAGGACCGCCGCGGATATAGCCGCTTGATCTGGCATCGCGTTCTGCGCTCCCGGCCCCAGGCACGCGAGTCCTGCTGCGGCGCTGCCGCATCGCATTGCGTCGGCGAGGCTTAGATCAGCGTCGAGGCCGGCCGCTAACACACCCGTGAACGTGTCGCCGGCACCCGTCGTGTCGACCGGGTTGATCGCCAGAGCCGGCGTGTCGAGCCGGCTCCCGTCGCGCCGATAGGCGATTACTCCCGCCGCGCCTCGCGTCACGATCAGGCCCACGCCCAATCGGGCTGCCACCGTCGCCGGCGCGGCCGCCAGCGTTGCAGCCTCACCCTCATTAGCGACCAGAATGTCGAGCAGTCCCAGCACCTCTGGATCGAGCGGAGTTGCGGGAGCCAGATTCAGCATCGTCCGGCAGCCCGCCTGATGCGCGCGCCGCAACAAGGACCAGCTTTCTTCCGCCGGCACCTCCATCTGGCACAGCACCAGTGTCTGCGGGCGCAGTACCGCGTCGGGGATGTCGGCGGCGCGGGCGTCGTGGTTGGCCCCAGAGGCGACGGCGATCAGGTTTTCGCCATCGGCCCCCACCATGATCGCGGCGCAGCCGGTCGGCCGCGCTGTCCGCCGAACCAGATCGAGATCGACCCCGGCATCGCGAAGCCGGGCCAGCGCGACCTCGGCGAAAGCATCGGTGCCGACCGCACCAGCCATCGCCACCATGGCGCCGGCCCGCCGCGCCGCAAGCGCCTGGTTCGCCCCCTTGCCGCCGGGCAGTAACCCGTAATCCCCGCCCAGCACGGTCTCGCCCGGGCTCGGCAGGCGGCCAACCGGCACCAGCAGATCGACGTTCAGTGAGCCGAACACGAGGATCATCTCGCTCGCCGCCAGCGCTGGCCGAGCGCAGGGCGCCGGTTATTCGCTCATGATCTGGCGCTTGGCGTCCGCCCCGAAATGATCGAGCTGGAATTGCACCTGCGCCAGCGTGCAGCTTTCCCCCTTCGAAGTCAGGTCGGCGAGCAGCTTGTCGATGACGTTCTTGTCGCCGCCATCGAATTCAGCATTGACGACGTCGCTGGCATACGCCTCGGCCGTCTCGCCGCTCATCCCCATGCGTTCTGCCGCCCAACGCCCGATCAGCTGGTTGCGCCGGGCCTTTACCTTGAATTGAAGCTCCTGATCATGCTTGAAGCGGGTTTCGAAATCCCGTTCGCGATCGCCAAAGGTCGTCATGTCTCCTCTACCCATCTGCTGGCACGCCCGGCACAGCAGGCGCGCGTTGTCCTCATGGAGTGTTATCACATGGTGCGGGGCGTCCATGGTACGACCTGGATCAATTTTGCAACACGCTATGTGATGTGTACCCTCATTCTCCTGCGCCGACCGGACCACGACTGGCCAGTGATCATTGGTGCCAATCGCGATGAGATGATTGATCGCCCGGCCAAGCCCCCGGGGCGCCACTGGCCGGACCGCCCCGAGGTCGTGGCGGGGCTGGATGTGCTGGCCGGCGGTTCGTGGCTTGGCATCAATGATTGGGGGGTCGCCGCGGCGGTGCTCAACCGCACTGGAACGCTTGGGCCGGCGGTCGGGTTACGCTCGCGCGGCGAACTCGTGCTCGAGGCGCTCGATCATGCCGATGCGGTAGATGCGGCCGGCGCGCTGTCCGATCTCGATCCCGGCGCCTATCGCAGCTTCAACCTGATCGTCGCCGATAATCGCGATGCATTCTGGCTGCGTCATGCCGGCGGCAAGAAGATCGAGTTGCATCCGCTCAAGGAAGGGTTGTCGCTAATCGCCGCGGGGGAACTGGACGAACTGGCGACGCCCCGCCTCGCGCTCGCAGCGCCGCGCTTTGCCGCCGCCACACCGCCGGACCCGGAACACGGCGACTGGTCCGCCTGGGAGGCGTTGCTCAGCGATGCCAGTGCACCGCCCGGTAGCCCACCCGACGCCGCGCTCCGCTTCCAAACGCCGCGCGGCTTCGCCACCGTCTCAAGCTCACTGATCGCGTTGCCGGCACCCGCGGTTGAGGAGCGTGGCCCGACCTTTCGGTTCGCCGCGTGGCAGCCGGAGCCGACGCCGTGGCAAACCATCGCGGAATGAGAGCGGAAAGCGCAGGTGGTTGCCCCGCCGCGGCGTTATGACCATATCACGGCGACCTCAAAGGACATTCACAGACGCCGATGTCACGACGCCGCCAAATCTATGAAGGCAAGGCCAAGGTGCTGTTCGCCGGCCCCGAGCCGGGTACCCTGGTACAGCACTTCAAGGACGAGACCACCGCGTTCAACAACCGCAAGCGCGGCACCATCACCGGCAAGGGCGTCCTCAATAATCGCATCAGCGAGTACCTGATGCTGAAATTGAGCGATATCGGAATTCCGACCCACCTCGTTCGCCGCCTCAACATGCGCGAGCAACTGGTGCGGGAATTGGAGATGATCCCGCTGGCGGTGGTGGTACGCAATGTTGCGGCGGGCTCGCTGTCGGCGCGACTTGGCATCCCCGAGGGCACGCAACTGCCGCGCTCGATCATCGAATACCACTTCAAGAAGGAAGGGCTCGACGACCCGCTCGTGTGTGAGGAGCACATCACCGCGTTCGGGTGGGCGAGCACCCGCGATCTCGACGAGATCGTGCAGATATCGCTGCGGGTGAATGATTTTCTGACTGGCCTGTTTCTCGGTCTCAATATCCGTCTGATCGACTTCAAGCTCGAGTTCGGTCGGCTTTATACGGATGACGAGATGCGGATTGTCATCGCCGATGAGATCAGCCCGGATAGCTGCCGCTTGTGGGACGCGCAGACCAATGAAAAGCTCGACAAAGACCGCTTCCGTGAGGATCTCGGGCGGGTCGAGGAAGGCTATCAGGAGGTCGCGCGGCGCCTCGGCATCCTGCCCGAGGGCGGACCGGGCGACCTGCCGGCACCAACCACGATGCAGTAGAGGAGCACGGCAAGGCGGATGAAAGCTCGGGTGCATATCAGTCTCAAGACCGGCGTCCTCGACCCTCAGGGCAAGGCTATCGGCAACGCGCTGCTCAGTCTCGGGTTTGCCGGCATCGACGAGGTGCGGCAGGGCAAACTGATCGAGCTCGATCTCAACGACAGCGATCCCGTGGCTGCGAAGGCCCGCGTCGAGGCGATGTGCAAACAACTCCTCGCCAACCCGGTCATCGAGAATTATGCCATCGAGATTACCTAGGCTGGCGCTGGCCGCCGCTGCTCTGGCGCTGTGCGGCAGCGCGGCTCGCGCGGCTGAACCGGCGCAGCATTGTATCCATACAGATATCGTGTTGTGGGGCGACGGCCGCCATGACGACACGACCGCGCTAAACGACTGGTTGCAAGGCAAGGACATTGTTTGGGCCGAGAGTGGCGATCCGGTCGGCGACACGATCAGCGGCCACAGCTTCCGCCTCTCCGCAGCGGTCTATGTGTCGGCCGGCAGCGGCCGGGTGTTGCGCGATTTCACCTTCGTCTGGCCTGAACGCAACGAGACCGTGTCTGGCGCCTCGATCGTCTCGGGTGATGATGCCGATAAGGCCCCGGTCTCGACCGGCGTGCAGATCAGCGGCGGCGATGCCGGCGAAGGCGTACCTTTCGACGACCCGGCTGTCACCCCCACCAAACCCAACCCCCGAGCCAGCTGCGCCACATCGTGATGAAATACACCTTTGTCGTCTCTGCGAAGGCAGGCACCCACCGTTCGACAACTCCCGCGCGGCCCGGCGGGCCCCTGCCTTCGCACGGACGACAAGGTAAGAAAACGCCCCCCAACCGTCGCTTGCTCGCCCCCCAGGCAGCGCGTATGTGAGCCGGATGCAGGCAGCGATCATCATATTCCCCGGCTCCAACCGCGAGCTCGATCTCGCGATGGCGCTGAAGCGCGCAACCGGACGCGAGCCGCTGCATATCTGGCACCGCGACGGCACCTTGCCCGCGACCGATCTGATCCTGATCCCCGGCGGCTTTGCCTATGGCGATTACCTGCGCTGCGGCGCGATGGCGGCGCATTCGCCGATCATGCGCGAGGTCAAGGCGCGGGCCGAGCGGGGCACGCCGGTGCTCGGCATCTGCAACGGCTTCCAGGTATTGACCGAGGCCGGCATGCTGCCCGGCGCCTTATTGCCGAACCGCTCCTTGGCCTTCACCTGCCGCGATGTGCATCTCCGGGTCGAGACCAACCAGACGATCTTCACCTGCGGCTATGCCGCGGGCCAGGTGATCCGGGTGCCGGTCGCGCATCATGACGGCAATTACACCGCCCACCCGGAGACGCTCGACCGCCTCGAACAGCGCGGGCTCGTCGCTTTCCGCTATTGCGGGGCGGCAGGGGAACTCGATGATGCGGAAAATTTCAACGGCTCGGGCCGCGCGATCGCCGGCGTATTCAACGATAGCCGCACCGTGCTCGGCCTGATGCCGCACCCCGAAAACGCCACCGACCCGCTGCTCGGCAGCACCGACGGCTGCGCCCTGTTCGACGGCCTTATCGGGGCACTCCAATGAGTGGTGTTCCCGTAGGGCGGAAAAGCGTGGCGCCTTCCAACCGGTACGCCGCAACGGCGGATGACGCTCCGCTTATCCGCCCTACCTTTTTATGTCGTCCCTGC
>JAFAYW010000064.1 GCA_019240125.1 Alphaproteobacteria bacterium | reverse complement strand
GTCGCCGGGCTATCATCCCAGCTGTCGATCTACTCGCCCAGTGCGACTGGATTGAGAACCATGTCGCGGCCGCGAATCCACGTTCGGGCTGGCAGTCGGCCTTTGCCGCCAAACCCGCATTGCTAGAGCTACTCAGGCCATTGCCGGTGGCCACGCCTAAGCCGCGGGCACTAATTCAGCTCCGCAACGCACAAGGCCAGTTCGAAGACTTCCGCGATACCGAACGCACAGATCGCATGCGCCGCCGCCTTGAGAAAATCAATGAGGCAGTTAATAGCGCGAGGGTCGAACTGGCGACCGACATCGGCGAGTGGCAGGGCGATTTCCTGGTCCTTGACCGCGCGTACATTAATCTGCGCCAGAACACCCTGTGGCGCATCTTCAACGTCGATTTCGGTCATGGCGGCAGGTTCTACGGCCCAGGTGTTCAGACGCTGCCGAAGGTCTTGCGCCAGCAGCTCCGGCTAAATGGCGAACCTGTTGCCGAGCCCGATTACAACAGCCATCACATCACAATCCTTTACGCCCTCGAAGGCCTGCAGCTGACCGGGTTCCCCTATGACATCGATCCTTGGCCACGGAATATTGTAAAACGAGCATTGCTGGTCCTGCTCAACGCACCCACCCTACAAAGTGCGATCGGCGCCCTCACGCACGATTCCGGCCTCGGCCTGTATCTCGCCGATGCTCGCCGCTTGGTCCAGGCTCTGAAACACAAGCACAACCCGATCGAAAGACATTTCCATTCCGGCATCGGTAGTCGGCTCCAGCGGATCGACAGCGACATGACTGAAAGCGTGCTCCTCGGTCTCATACGCCAGGGCATCCCTGGATTGCCGGTGCACGACAGCTACATCGTTCCAGCGCGGTATGAGGACGTTGCTCGCGATCAGATGGGTGAAGCCTTCGAAACCATCATCAACACCTACTCGGCGTCGCGGAAACGTAAGGCACACCAAGTACTTACGATCAATCGGTCTTACACTACGATAGCGCCCTCTCCCCGTCTTCCTCCTCTCTCCGTTCTCCTCTTTGATCCTCAGCGGCGCCTCACTTCTCTCGGGCGTTCTGTTGCTTTGGATGCGCTACGGCGCCGAGCGGTCTCCCAAGATGTCATGGCTAGCCTTGTCAATGTTAGTCGGCTGACCCTGGCCAACATCCTGCGTGGGCGCTTTGGTGCGTCCGAAAAAACGGCGGCCCGCATCACCGAGGTTATCGCGCAGACCCCAGCCTTCGAGCGTCAACCGTTCCTGCCCGGTATTGCCGCATGAAGGCGGCCGTACCGGTGATCAATTTGGCCGAAACCCGAGCAGAGCGGCAGGCCTCCAAGGTCGCGAGAGCCGTCCTGGCAGACTTGGCCGCTATACAGGACCGCCTGATCGGTTACTTCCATGTCGATGCCGATAATCCAGCGACGGATGCCGAGCTCGGCGCGGCGGGTCTGCTGTACATCCTCGCGGAGCGGCTCGAGGTCGCTGCACGCAATCTCAGAGATGCATAATGCCGCGACAAAGCAAATCGACGAAGCCTAAGACGCGCCTTAAAAAAAGCTCGGCCAGCTCCATAGTGCAGGTTCCGCCCCCTGGTACGGGGACAGGGATGCTCCGGGATTTGGCCGGGTCACCGAGCGATGACTTCAACAACATCGTCATAAACCAAGCCTTGGGCTCGCTCTGGACGAGCAATTCCGGCGACGAGGTACGCAACCAGCAATACCAGGCGGCGATCGCTGCGATGATAGCGGTTAAGCCCGCTGACGAGCTTGAAGGCATGCTGGCGGCACAGCTCGTTGCAGTGCATTCGGCGGCCATGGAGGCCTACAGGCGCGCCATGATCAGTGAGCAGACAGCCTATGGCCGAGACAGCAACCTAAAGCATGCGGTCAAGCTGTCTCGCGTCTACACAGAGCTACTGCAGGCCTTGGGCAAGCATCGCGGTAAGGGTCAGCAGAAGGTCACAGTCGAGCACGTCCACGTCCACCAGGGTGGCCAAGCAATTGTCGGCGCCGTCGCCACGGGGGGTAGGGGAGGAACAAGAATTGAGGATCAACCCCATGCAGCCATTACCCATGAACCAGGCCAGACGCTGCCGAGCGAGATCGAAGCGGTCGGGGAAGCCGTGCCAAGCGCCTGCGGTTAACGGCTGGGCCGTCTGCAGGATGCATGGCGCCGGCGGCGGAGCGCCCCCAGGCAATAAGAACGCGCTGAAGCACGGGCTATATACTGCGAAGGCGATTGCTGCACGCCGTGGTCTCCAGGAGCTGATACGGGGGGCTCGCGAGCTACTCGAGACAATATAGGAATTGTCTCTTCACCCGCCTGCCTCGGCATATCGAACCGGCGAGACCCCTCAAAATACGTTTGCTGCGCCTAGATTACGATACGTTCTTTGAAATATAGCGAAGAGTCGATAGGCCTGCGGTCCGCTTGACCCTTGCCCGAGCAGGTGAGGGGAAACTGCGCTGGTGCGTCGCGCGCAGGACCCTCGAAGTGTGCGATGTTTGTCGTGTTCAAACGGGTCGAGCGGAGGGTCGCATGAAGTTGAGCGCACGCAACCAGATCAAGGGCCGCATCGTCGATGTCCGGCGCGGCCAGACGACTGGCCATGTCAAGATCGATATCGGCAACGGCGTCGTGATCAGCTCATCGATTACCAACGAAGCGATCGACGAACTCGGGCTGATCGTCGGCGACCAGGCGATTGCGGTGATCAAGGCGTCGGACGTTATGGTAGCGAAGTAAGCCATGCGCCTGTGGGCTGCGCCGGTCTATCTGGCGGCAATCCTGATCCTCTGCCCTGGCTCATTCGCGGCCGGGGCAGACCCAGCAAGTGGGCGTCAGGATCAGATCTCTGTCGCGGGAGTTTCGGGAGAGGTGGTCGCCATCGGCAGCGATGTGCTCGGTCGGCTGCCGACCAAACAGTTGAGCCTTTCGTTTTTGTCGGCTCAAGGCAACCGGAGCGCCGCGTTCGCGGGTCCCTTGCTCTGGGACGTGCTGATGCAGACCAAGGCAATCGACCCGGCGCAGCACCAGAGCGAGGTCTCGCAATATGTCGTGCTGACCGGGCGCGACGGGTAACCGGGCGGTACTGGCGCTCGCCGAGATTGCCCCCGAATTCGAGAACAAGCAGGTGATCGTGGCGCAGCAGATGGATGGCAAGCCGCTCGGCCCCGATCACCTGCGCGCTGTGGTGCCGGCCGACAAGCGCGGCGGCCGCAGCGTGCGCGATGTGGTCAAAATCGAAGTGGTGCGCCTGCCATAGCGAGGTGAGGCATGGGTCCGGGAAAACGAATCCGTGAAGCCGAGGTGGCGGTCACGCTACGGCGACGAGCGATGCGGGCGTCTACTTCATCGGCCGTATCGCGACGCCTTGGACCTCGCGGCTCAAGACGCCGCGCCAGAGTCGCCGCGACGGCCCGCTGTGCCGCATCGAGGTGTTCAATCATGGGCCGTCCGGCGGATACCGGCACAACATCGGATCTCGACGCGGCTGGATTGGTGTGAGTACTCGCCGAGCGGCTTGTGATTGGATGCGAGTCTCAGGTTTGCGGCCGTATTTGCCAGTCAGCTTTCATTTAAGCCATCGCAGCGAAAAATCAAAGTTACGCTGATGTTTTAGGAAAATCCGCAAGGAGCACTCGCAAATGGGCGGCTTTGGATCTGGACGTTATGGTGGTTCGCCCACGTCTGAAGGGACGGCCTCCTACGGGATCTTGCTGAGCTCGTTTAGGATTGCCCTGAGGACAGGCCAGCGGATGGGCGGGACAATCACATTCAGTGAGGGTGATTTTCCCGTGCAGGTGACGATCGATATATCGGACGCGTCAAATGCCTTCTTAGATCTGGTTCACCGGACGCGCGATACCCGCGAAGGCCCCCGCATGGTGACTGATCGTGTTCGGTTGGTGTGGACTGAGCCGACCTATGGTGGGCGTCGATGGTGGTTTATCTGCCCGCGCACGGGTCGCCGCGCGACAAGGCTATTCCTCCCTAACGGCGGTTGGCACTTCTGGAGCCGGCAAGCATATGGTCTCGGATATGCCTGTCAGCGCGAAGACCGGTTCAGTCGGCTTCAGAGACGGGCGGCAATGTTGAATAAGGATCTGGGCGGCCGAGGGTGGGCCACCTGGAACGAGCCGCCGCAGAAACCGAAATGGATGCGCTGGCGAACCTACGACGATAAATACCAGCGCTGGGAACGCGTGGTTGAACAGGCTGACGCCCAGTTCACAATTCGCGCCGAAACCTTTCTGAGCCGATTGCGGCGTTAGAATCACCCTGTCTGTGAAATGCGAGGGTCAGACTGAGGAGTACCGCAGAGGAACAAACTCAATCTTGCGCCTATTAACGCGCGCGCGAGAGCTTAAGCCGAAGAGAGCTGACAAATGCCAGGGCCGATTTTTTGGGACCGCCTTACCCGGGGGACGAGCAACGGCGGCTTCTGTCGCCTGAAATCGCGGATAAGCGACAGTTCTTTAAGCCGAAGAATACGGCCCGAGGAAAAGGTCGCCGATGGCGCGGCGTAGCAGGTAGGTGATGCGTCGCTGCGCCAGATGATGCGGACGATCGTGGATCAGGTGGCACCGTTGGCAAAGACTGCGCAGGTTCCTGATGCGATTGTTGCCGGGATCGTGGTCCAGGTGAGCCGCGGCGAGGACGACGCGGGTTTGCCGGATCTTGAACCCTTCCTCGACATTCGGCCACGCAGCAGATTTACCCCGGTCGCTGCGCCAAGCATGTCGGTCGACATCAAACCAGCGACCATCCGGCAGACAACGTATGATCCGTCCGTGCGGCCGTCCACAATCCTGGCAGACGCCGCCGGCCCGCTCGAACCGCACCTGCCGGCTGAGTTGTGGCCAGTCGATCGGGTAGAACCATCGCATTTCAGCCCTGATCGGCATTCGCGTGCTTCCCCGTGTTTTTTGGTGCCGGCTTGCCGAGCAGGCGATAGACGCTCGCCCGCCCGATGCCGAGCCGTTGAGCAATCGCCGTTGGGCCGAGTTTTTCCTCGCGGCTTAATCGCAATACCTCGCCAGCATCGATCGATGGCTTACGTCCCTT
>JAFAYW010000335.1 GCA_019240125.1 Alphaproteobacteria bacterium | reverse complement strand
GCAAAAAGCGGCTGATCGGCCTCAACCGCTGGCCAGCCGACATGCCCGAATTGCGCGCCGCCACAACCGCCTACTACGCCGCGATGGAGGCGATGACGACGCGCCTCGTGCCGCTCTTTGCCTTGGCACTGGGTCTGCCGGAAGGTTCTTTCGATGAGGCGTTTGCCGAGCCGAACGGGACGATCCGCCTGATCCACTACCCGCCGCAGCAGGACCCGGGTGACAACGAATTCGGCTTTGCGCCGCATACCGACAACAACTTCATCACCTTCCTGGCGCAATCCGCCCTGCCCGGCCTCGAGGTGCGCAGCCCGGAAGGCGAGTGGCTGCGCCCGCCGGCGGTGCCCGGCACGTTTGTCGTCAACACCGGCGCGATGCTGGCGCGCTACTCCAACGACCACTTCCCGGCGACGCCGCACCGCGTCATCAACCGCAACAACACCGCGCGCTACGCCTGCCCTTTCTTCCTCGGCCCCAACCACGACGTCGTGGTCGCCCCGGTATCGACCTGCGTGGATGCCGACCACCCGCCCAAATACGAGCCAATCACCCCCGGCGATTTCAACGAGCGCCTGCTAACCCTAAACTTCGCCCACCGCCGCGCCGGTGCTGCCCCGGCGCCGCCTAGGTAGCGATGCGATCGCACCGTTCAACCCGTGTACTGATTGCATGCAAATTGTTTAAGTGCGATATGGAATCGTAACTGCCTTTAGCCGTTATAGGTTCGAAAGCTTCTCTGTGCCGCCAAAGCCGATCCCGCATCCGTCAATCCTGGACGAGTTCGAATATCTCGGAGCACCTTACGGCGAAAGGCGATGGCGAAGCGATAACGGGAAGAGGCTCTATACCTGGGACTCACTACATGGCGAGGTCGAGGTGTTCAATAGCCGCGGCAAGCACTTGGGGAGTCTTAATCCATTTACTGGAGAGCTGATCAAGGAAGCTGTGGCTGGGAGAAAAAATTGATGTCTGAAGGAGAAAAGGAGACATCGACCTTTATGGACCTTTATGTAAATGGTGAAGTCCTTACAGATGATATCGATGACTTCGTAGACGAGTGGCACGAAAATGCCAAAGGTACCGAAATTTTTGATTTCCTCGGCATGACGGCGGCTGAGTATGCTCTTTGGGTACGGGAGCCAGACATTTTACCACATATAGCTCGCGCTCGCCGGGGAAACATCGATCTTGAGAAAGTCGTTCGATTGGCCATTGACGAGGTGCCGATCGCCGCGCGCTCTGCTGACCATGCGAAGGTTAAGCGATTAGTCAAATGGCTTGAGCAGCAAGGTAAAAAATATTGACTTATATGCTAGAGATAATCTGGCTAGGCGGGTACTACAAAAATATGCTCTAAGTCCTCCAGTTGATGTAGTTCTACTCGCATCGCGGTACGCGACTCTCGATATCATTCCCATTCCGTTTGACATAGATGGAATTAGCCTAAACCTGAAAATCCCAGGGCGGACTCCGACGGTTATCCTTAACAAGAATCGACCGAATACACGCCAGCGATTCACTCTTGCACACGAGATTGGGCACCTAGTGATTCCATGGCACTTCGGAACGATAATCGACGACATTGCAATCGATCGCGACTCTGACGATACGCTTTACTGGGACCTCGAAGGAGAAGCCAATCGCTTTGCGGCGGAGCTATTAATGCCGAGCGAGTGGGTCCGGAGTATCCGTCAGGAACACGACAGTCCTTGTGACATCCTGGAACACATTCGGATAGGAGCGGACGTGTCTTTCGACGCTGCCTTAATCCGCCTGAACAGCGTGTTGCCCCCCGGTTACCTGTATGGTGTCTTGAATGAGGATGGAGTTGTGATCTCGGCGGGGCGTTCCGTCGGTACGCTAGCGGGACGTCCAGAACGTGGAACACTACTCAACTTCGATACTGCTTTCCCGGCAAGCGCCAAGCGCTGGTCGATGCCACTTCGTGGTGGTATTTGTGGGTGGTGGTATTTTCCGCGTGAAATGACTCTACCCGCAGCCGATGAGACACTAAGTTGGCGCGAGCTTTTAAATGAGATTTTGACAGATCTAGAGTTAGACGAGGAAATTTCCAAGAAAATAAAACAGAGCGTAAATGCGATTGTTTCGTACGCAAACAGTATGATGTCAAATGATCTTCGCGTCAATAAATTAGCGAAGACTGCTGAGGCGATCTTCTCCGCGAGCATGCAGAGGTTTGACAGTTATAGTAAAAACGACCCAATCATAAGCGAAGTTGCAGCTCACAAGCTTTTTCCTATTTACCTTGCACTTCGCGCCAAACAGCTAGCTTTGGGCCGGCGCACGCGGTGAGTGGTACAAAATTTGTGGCACCGCCGAAATGGTGGGCCGTGAGCTCTCAGCACGAGTGCCGGCTTGACGGGTGTGTGACAACGCCCCTTATAATCGGCGTATCCGAGGGGAGCCCTGTGGAGGGGCTGAGATGTCGCCGGTCCGCGGCAACCCTTTGAACCTGATCCGGGTCGTGCCGGCGTAGGGACAGGAACGCGCTCAGGCGTACTCCGTTTCCCGACATCGCATTCGATCCGGGAATGCCGTGAAACCGGCACCATGGAGGCCGCCTTGCCCGATTCAGCACCCCTTTCGTCCACCGCTCTGAAGAACGCCGAGCCGAATGTCACGACAGGCCCGTTTCCGGCCTCGCGCAAGGTTCACGTTGCCGGCAAGCAGTTCGGCGATATCCGCGTTGCGATGCGCGAGATCGATCTGGAGGCGAGCGCCAACGAACCGCCGGTGCGTGTCTACGACACCTCGGGCATCTATTCCGATCCGGCGCACACCACCGACATCTACAAGGGTCTGCCCGAACTGCGCCGCGCCTGGGTCATGGCGCGCGGCGATGTCGATGAAATCCCCGGCCGCGAAATCCGCCCCGAAGATAACGGGCTGAAGCGGGGCGAAGAAAGCAACGTGCCGCTGTTCGACCGGGCCCAGCGCACCGTGTTGCGCGGCAAGGCCGGGCAGGCGGTGACGCAGTTCGAATACGCCCGCCACGGCATCATCACGCCGGAGATGGAATACGTCGCGATCCGCGAAAACCACGGCCGGGAAAAGGCCTGGGAAGGCAAGCGCGACGGCGAAGATTTCGGCGCCGCGATCCCCGATCACGTGACCGCGGAATTCGTCCGTGACGAGATCGCCCGCGGCCGCGCGATCATCCCCAACAACATCAACCACCCGGAAACCGAGCCGATGATCATCGGTCGAAATTTCCTGGTGAAGGTGAACGCCAATATCGGCAACTCGATCGTGACCTCGTCGGTCGCCGAGGAAGTGGACAAATTGGTATGGGCGACGCGCTGGGGCGCCGACACGGTCATGGACCTCTCGACCGGTCGCAACATCCACACGATCCGCGAGTGGATTATCCGCAACTCGCCGGTACCAATCGGCACCGTGCCGATCTATCAGGCATTGGAAAAGGTCGGCGGCAAGGCCGAGGACCTGACCTGGGAGTTGTTCCGCGACACGCTGATCGAGCAGGCCGAACAGGGCGTCGATTATTTCACGATCCACGCCGGTGTGCGCCTCGCCTACATCCACCTGACCGCGTCGCGAGTCACCGGCATCGTGTCGCGCGGCGGCTCGATCATGGCCAAGTGGTGCCTGGCGCATCACAAGGAAAATTTCCTCTACACCCATATCCGCGAGATCAACGAGATCATGCGGACCTATGACGTGGCGTACTCGTTTGGCGACGGGCTGCGCCCCGGCTCCAACGCCGACGCCAACGACCGGGCGCAGTTCGCCGAACTCGAAACACTCGGCGAGTTGACCCAACTAGCCTGGCAGGATGGTGTGCAGGTGATGATCGAAGGCCCCGGCCACGTGCCGATGCACAAGATCAAGATCAACATGGACAAGCAGCTGAAGGAATGCGGCGAGGCGCCGTTCTATACGCTCGGGCCCCTCACCACCGACGTCGCGCCGGGCTACGACCACATCACCAGCGGTATCGGCGCCGCGATGATCGGCTGGTTCGGCACCGCGCTGCTTTGCTATGTGACACCAAAGGAGCATCTCGGCCTGCCCGACCGCGACGACGTCAAAACAGGCGTCATCACCTACAAGATCGCGGCGCACGCCGCCGATCTCGCCAAGGGCCACCCCGGCGCCCGCGAGCGCGACGACGCGATCTCGCGTGCCCGCTTCGAGTTCCGCTGGCGCGACCAGTTCAACCTGTCGCTCGATCCGGAAACCGCCGAGAAATTCCACGACCAGACCCTGCCGGCGGATGGCGCTAAGCTCGCGCATTTCTGCTCGATGTGCGGCCCGAAATTCTGCTCGATGCAGATTACCCAGGAAATCCGCGACTACGCCGCCTCGGGCATGGCCGAGAAATCAGACGAATTCCTCACCACCAACGGCGGCGAAATCTACCGCGACCAGCACGGCCAACCCCGCGTCCTGGCGGATTGACCTAACGCGGTCATTGCGAGGAGCAACGCGACGAAGCAATCTCGCGCCATGTTCAACGAGATTGTTTCGCTCCGCTCGCAATGACGACAAGATCTGACGAACCAACCACCGCCGATCTCGACGCGCGTCGCGCCGCGCGCCGCTACCCCGACCGTCCGATCGTGGCGGTGTTGGCGGCGGTGACGCGCGGCGACCGCGCGCTGATCGTGCAGCGTGCGCAGCAGCCCAATGCCGGACGTTGGGGGTTTCCCGGCGGGGTGCTCGAACTCGGCGAGACCGTGTTCGAGGGGGCGATGCGCGAATTGCTTGAGGAGACCGGAATCCTCGCCGAGCCTGCCGGCATCCTCAACGTGCATGACGCGATCACCCGCGACGAGACCGGCCGGGTGCAATTCCACTATCTGTTGGTTGCGGTGCGCGGCGTTTGGAAAGCCGGCGAGGGCGTGCCGGCCGATGATGCGGCGGCCTGCGCCTGGATCAACCGCGCCGACATTCTAGCGGGTGCCTATCCGAGCTTTCCGACTCTGCTGCCGCTGTTCGACAAGGCGATGGCCGAGGCCGGCACCTGACAACGCTTACCTGGCAGCCGCCCGGCCCCTCACCCTCCCACCGCTGCGCGGCGGGTCCCTCCCTCTCCCCGCTTGCGGGGAGAGGGCTGGGGTGAGGGGCCTCGGTCGAAGCAGTTCCACAGACCCCCGCCGGCTGGCGCTATAGGAGCCATCCATGCCCTCACAGCTCTTCACCCCGCTCCAGGTCGGTAGCGTCACGCTGGCGAACCGCATCGCGGTGTCGCCGATGTGCCAATACAGCGCTACCGATGGGTCGGCGACCGACTGGCATCTGCAGCATCTCGGCATGCTGTCGATGTCGGGGGCCGGATTGCTGACGCTTGAGGCGACCGCGGTCGAGCCGGCCGGGCGCATCACGGCCAGTTGCCTCGGTCTCTACTCCGACGCCAATGAGGCGGCGCTGGAACGGGTCGTGGCGCTCTGCCGCCGGTGGGGTACCGCCAAGCTCGGCATCCAATTGGCACATGCCGGGCGGAAGGCGTCCTCGCACGTGCCCTGGGCCGGCGGCAACCCGCTCTCGCCCGCCGAGGGTGCCTGGACGAGAGCAGGCGCCTCGGCGATCCCGTTTGCCCCGGACTGGCCGGCACCCGAGGCGCTCGACGATGCCGGATTGGCGCGCATCCGCGACGCCTTCGCGGCCGCGGCAACGCGCGCCGATCGGCTCGGGTTTGACCTGGTCGAACTGCATGGCGCGCACGGCTATCTGCTGCACAGTTTCCAGTCGCCGGTCAGCAACCGGCGCACCGACGCCTACGGCGGAAGCCGGGAAAACCGCATGCGCTTCCCGCTCGAAGTCGCGGCGGCGGTGCGCGCGGTGTGGCCGCGCGACAAGGCGCTCGGCATGCGCATCACCGGTTCCGACTGGATCGACGGCGCACTGACCCCGGATGACGCCGCGGTGTTTGCGGTCGAATTGGAGCAGGTCGGCTTTGATTATGTCTGCGTGTCGAGCGGCGGCGGCGCGCCGGACCCCCGTATCAAGGTCGGGCCGGGCTATCAGGTGCCGTTCGCGGAGCATGTCAAACAGCGCTGTAGGTTGGTGGTACAGGCGGTCGGGATGATTGTCGAGCCGCACCAGGCGGAGGAGATCGTCGCCGCCGGCCGCGCCGATTGCGTTGCCCTGGCGCGCGGCTTCCTCGATGACCCGCGCTGGGGCTGGCACGCCGCCGACGCGCTCGGTGCCGAAACCGCCTGTCCGCCGCAATACGCCCGCAGCCGACCAGGCACCTGGCCGGGCGCCGGGTTAAAGGCGCGCTGAGCCCGGGCTACGCGCCGGGCCGCACCAGCATCGGGCCGAGATCGCGGCCGCCGAGAATGTGCAGGTGGAAATGCGGCACTTCCTGGTGCGCCGCGGCGCCGTGATTGGCGAGGATGCGATAGCCATCCTCCGCGACGCCCTCCGACCGAGCGATCTTGCCGATCGCCTGCATAAAGGCGGCCAGTTCCGCGGGTGACGCCGAGGCCGAAAAATCATCGGACGAGATATATTCGCCCTTCGGAATCAGCACGACATGCACCGGCGCCTGCGGCGCGATATCGCGAAACGCCAGGACATGCTGGTCTTCATAGATTTTGGTACAGGGCAGCTCGCCGCGCAGGATGCGGGCAAAGACATTGTTGCGGTCATATGCCATCTGGACCTCATCGAGATTGCGGCGATACATGCCCAACACCAATTGCATAGCGCTGGTGTGTAAAGGCGCGTGCATCCAGTGTAGAACGGGGGCGACACAAGCCATACGCGACCTTATATAACCTCTCACGATGATCGACCCATTTGACCGCAAGATTAGCTACCTTCGCGTATCGGTGACCGACCGATGCGATTTTCGCTGTGTCTATTGCATGGCGGAAGATATGAATTTCCTGCCAAAGGCGGAATTGCTGACCCTCGAAGAACTCGACCGGGTCTGCAGTGCCTTTATCCGCCTTGGGGTCAGGAAATTGCGGCTGACCGGAGGCGAGCCGCTGGTTCGGCGGAATATCATGAGCCTGTTCCGGGGGTTGGGGCGGCATCTGAAATCGGGCGAACTCGATGAGCTGACGCTGACCACCAACGGCAGCCAGCTGGCGCGTTACGCCGACGAGCTGGCCGAATGCGGCGTGCGCCGGGTCAATGTGTCGGTCGATACGCTGGAGCCAGGTAAGTTCGCCGAGATTACCCGCCGCGGTCGGCTTGAAACCGTGCTGGACGGTCTCGCCGCGGCAAAACGCGCCGGATTGCAGGTCAAGATCAACACGGTTGCCCTGCGCGGCGTCAACGAGGACGAACTCGAAGACATGGTCGGCTGGGCCGGTACCGAAGGGCATGACATCGTCATCATCGAGGTCATGCCGATGGGCGATATCGGCGGCGAGACGCGGGTCGATCAGTACCTGCCACTGTCATTGGTGCGCAGTCGTCTGCAGCGCCGCTGGACACTCGACGAGACCGATTACCACACCGGCGGACCGGCCCGTTATGTGACGGTGCGAGAGACCGGCCGCAAGCTCGGCTTCATCACGCCGCTCACTCATAATTTCTGCGAAAGCTGCAATCGCGTGCGGCTGACCTGCACCGGCACGCTCTACATGTGCCTCGGCCAGGAAGACGCCGCCGATCTGCGCACCCCGATGCGCCAGTCGGAGGGCGACGAGGCGCTCGAAGCCGCGATCCATGAGGCGATCGCTCGCAAGCCGAAAGGCCATGATTTCATCATCGATCGCCGCCATCAGCGGCCCGCCGTCGGGCGTCATATGAGCGTTACCGGCGGCTAATCGCCCACAGCACAGCAGCGCCCGAGGCTATCCCCTGACGCGTATTGCGTTCCTCGCTTCGGAGGCGGACGCGGCTCAGCATGCACTGGCCGAGCTGACCGGGCGCTATGGCAACGCCACCCCTGATGCCGCCGACATCATCGTCCCGCTGGGGGGCGACGGGTTCATGCTCGAGACCCTGCATCGCTTTGTCCTTGCGGGGATTCCGATCTTTGGCATGCACCGGGGCAGCGTCGGGTTTCTGATGAACCCCTATCGCCTGGAAGACCTGGAAGAGCGGCTGGCGGCATCGCAACCTGTGCAGCTGCATCCCCTCGAGATGATCGCCTGCCAGGAGGATGGGTCGACCGAGCGCGGTATCGCCTTCAATGAGGTGTCGCTGCTGCGCGAGACGCGGCAGGCGGCGAAACTTCGCATCACCGTCGATGGCGTCGTGCGCGTCGCCGAGTTGATGGCCGATGGTGTCCTTCTGGCTACGCCGGTTGGCAGCACCGCATACAATCTTTCGGCGCATGGCCCGATCATACCGCTGGGCGCTGGTGTCCTGGCGCTGACGCCGATCTGTGCGTTTCGCCCGCGCCGTTGGCGGGGTGCCTTGCTGCCGCATGGGGCGCAGGTACACATCGACGCGCTGGAGACCGATAAGCGGCCGGTCGCGGCCGTCGCCGATTTCACCGAAGTCCGCGATGTCACCTCGGTCCAAATTCACGAAAGCCTCGATGTCGCCATCACTGTGCTGTTCGATGCAGACGCGAACCTCGAGGAACGCGTGTTGAAGGAACAATTTCTCAGCTGAGATGGCCATCCGCATGGCGGCCCCGGTGACCGCCGCACGCCGGGTCATCTTTTGCGCCGACGATTTCGGTCGTGATCCCGCGGTCAACGAAGCGGTCGAAATCGCCCACCGCGACGGCATCCTTTCGACCGCCAGTCTGATGGTCGGGGCGCGTTATGCCGCTGATGCGGTCGAGCGCGCCCGCAAGCTCCCGGGATTGCGGGTCGGATTACATCTCGTCCTGATCGACGGCGCCGCCATCACGCCGCGCGAGCAAATTTCATCATTGGTCGATGCGGACGGAAGGTTTGATGGAAATCAGGGACGTGCGGGATTTCGCTACTTCTTCACGCCCGGCATCCGCCGACAGTTGGGGGATGAAATCCGTGCCCAGTTCGACGCTTTTCGCGCGACCGGGTTGCCGCTCGATCACGTCAACGCGCATAAGCACATGCATCTGCATCCCACCGTCGCGCAGCTGGTGGTCGAGACCGGCCGCGACTACGGGATGCGCGCGATGCGGGTCCCGCTCGAGCCGCGCGCACCGTTGCAGGCAGCCTTTCCAGGCGAGGCTGTGCCGCGCCAGGCTTATGCGCCGGTGATCGCCGCGCTGCGTCGGCGCCTGCGCCGCTCCCGCATCGCGTGCAACGATCAGGTCTTC
Organism: Alphaproteobacteria bacterium; assembly: GCA_019240125.1. Lineage (GTDB taxonomy): Bacteria > Pseudomonadota > Alphaproteobacteria > ATCC43930 > CGMCC-115725 > DATARH01. The sequence goes on along the minus strand of JAFAYW010000335.1, from coordinate 19,338 downwards.
GGCATCGGCTGGAGCGGCGGTATGGACGAGCGGCGGCTGCTGGCGTTGCTGCCGCATCTGCCGGGGGGCGTCAGCGATGTGTATTTTCACCCCGCGGTGCGAACGACGCCTGAGCTGGCGGCGGAGATGCCGGGTTATCGCCATGCTGACGAATTAGCCGCGCTGTGCAGCGCCACGGTTCGCGCCCGCGTCGCGGAACTCGGCATTGAGATGATCAGTTACGGCGAACTTGCACCGTCAGGCTGAACGCAGCCGCGATCAACCATCTGTTGCGTGTGGCGACGGGCCTAGCAGGGCGGGCAGGATCAGCAGGGTGCAGAAGAGGGTGCAGCCGAGTGACAGAGCCAGCAATTCGCCCATCCCGGCGGTACCGGGGTCGCGTGAGATTGCCAGGCTGCCAAAGGCCGACATGGTGGTCAGCGCACTGAAGATAACCGCCCGGGCGGTGCTCGATTGCAGGTGGTGGCTGACCCCGGCGCGCCAATTCATCACGAAGTAGATGTCGAACGCGACGCCGATGCCGAGCAGCAAGGGCAATGCGATGATATTCGCGTAGTTGAGTGGCATGCCGGCGACTACCGTCGCGGCGAGGGTCAACATTGCTGCAAGCAGTAACGGACCCACGACCAAGGCAACATCGCGCAGCCGGCGCAGCCCGATGACCAGTAACACGACGATGACTCCTACTGCGATTAGTCCGGCCTCGAGAAAGGCAGAGCTGATCAGGCGTCCTGATTCCTGAATTGTCACCGGTGTCCCGGTGACGTTAGGTGCGATGCCGCGCACGGCGGCGACAAACCGCTCCAGCACTACGGGATCATGTGCGTCACCGCGAGGAAACACCTCGATCCTGGCGCGACCGTCGACGGCAATCCAGCTGTCGCGCAATTCCGGCGGCAGCAAGGCGAGTGTCACCGGCTCTGCCTGCGTCAGGTGACTGAGCATTTCGAGCTGCTGTTTGAGACCGCTCAACAGCGCTTGACGCAGCGCCGGCACAACCGCGCCGCCACGCGCCAGCACGGCATCGAGCGCCGCAGCTAGATTGGCGGCCGGGCTCCCGGATCCGGAAGCGGCCGCCAGCGGCCGCAATGCATTGCGGCAGGCCCCCATCGATTTGAGGACCTCCGCATCGCCGGGCGGCGCCAATGGGGCATCGCCGCTGAGCGATGGCCCCAGCAGCAGGCTCAGATCGCTGATGATCGGTAATTTCTGCTGCTGGTCGGTCGGCACGAAGCTCGCGCCTGTCACGACCTGCGCCACCTCCGGAAGCTCGCCCAGGCGGTCCGCCAGCTGCGTCGCGGCATCGATCGAGGGTGTCAGGACCTCCGCTGTGTATGGTGTGGTCATCGGGTCGCGCATCAGGTCGCGCGCGGTCTGCACCGACTCGCTGTAGGGGTCCTTGAGATTGAGCGGATCGAAGTCGAACCGGACAAAAGGCAGTAGCGCAAGGCTGCCCAGCGCTAACAGCGCCGCCCCCGCGATCACCCAACGCCGCTGATTCAGCAGGAATTCATCAAGCGGTGCCGCCCGGCGAAAACCGATGGCCTCAGGTTCCCCGCGCGGCCGCGATAGGGTCAGCAGCGCGGGAAGCAGGGTGAAGTTCAGGATGATTGCAATGATCATCCCGGCACCGGCGATCCAACCAAGATCGCGAATGCCGACATACGGTGTCGGAACAAATGACAGGAAGCCGATAGCGGTCGCCCCCGAAGCCAGGATCAGCGACGGCCCGAGCGTCGCGGCGGTGCCGCGAAGCGCCGCTTCGCCCGACCCTTGCCGGTGACGTTCGTCACGATAGCGGATGCTGAACTGGATGCTGAAATCAACCGCCAACCCGATGAACAACACGCCAAACGCGATTGAGATCAAATTCAGCGAGCCAATCGCGAGGGCGGCGAAACCGCCAGTGATGACCAGTCCGGAAAGCAGTGTCACCAGAATCGCCGCAACAAGTTTCATCGAGCGTACGGCGGCAAACAGGATGGCCAGCACGGCCAGGATCGATATCACCAGCGAGCTCACCGCGCCCTGCTGCAACGTGGCGAATTGTTCGTCACCAAGCGGTACGGGGCCGGTAAGGCGCAGGCGCAAGCCGTGCCCGGCGTCGATCCCGAGTTCGGCCGCGACCCGGCGAATTTCGGTGCTGGCCTTGGCGCCCGGCTCAAGGGCGTCGAAGTCGAGGACAGGCCGCGCCAGCACGAAATGCCGTGTGTCGCGCGTCTCCGGCGGTCGGCCGGTCATCAATTTCTGCCATGAGAGCGGTTCTGGCCGGCCGCTGACAGCACTGTTGATCGCCGCGGCGATCACACTGACGGTGGGGTCGAGGCGCTCGACGGTCGCCTTGTCAGTACCGGCATTCTCGAAGAACAGGGCGAGGGTTCCGAACAGACCGCGCAGGCTCGGGTCGTGCGCCAGGCTGCCGAGCAGCGCCTGGGCCTGGATCAGCTGATCCGAGACGGATTGCAGTTCCGGCACCGACAGATATAGCAGCCCGTTGCGTTCAAAAAAGCGACCGCCATCCGGCTGCCGGACATACTGGAACAGGCTCGGCTCAGCCCTCAGCCGACTGGTCAGCGCGGCGGCGGCGGCGTCCGCCACAGCACCGGTGTCTCCGTCAATGACGACAACGATCAGACTGTCGTTCTGTGGAAATGCCTTGTCGAGCGCAAGCTCATCGCGCCGCCAGCCAGCATCGCTCGGCAGCATGTGTTCGATGTCGGTGTCGACGCTGAGATGTGTGGCGGTCAGAAATGCGCTGCCGATTGCGAGTAACAGAATAGTGATCGCAACCACCCCGGCGCACCGGCGAGCAGCATCAACCAGCGCTGTCACAAACCGGGAGAGCAAGATCACGTGCACCGAAACTTCCACCAGAACGCAAATTGCGGCGGACAAATGAGTAAACCGCCGCGAAATGTCCGAGGTGCGGTCACAATGAGGACACGCTTTCCCGGCATCGTGCGTACAACTTGATGAATGCAGGTGAGGAGGGGTACATGGCCGACCGCAGCGACTGCTGCCGCTATGAGGCGAGCCTCGACGATCTGCTGGACGACGATGTCATGGAGCCGGTTCTGCGCAGCGCCGGTTACGATGCGGATGGCCTTCGCGACATGCTGGTTGAAACGGCGCGACGCATCGACGATCATCACCACGCCCGGCAGCCAGATGGACACCACGATTAGGCGGCCAGCCGGTATACCGGAAAGTCCAGGCAGACCCTGAGCCCGGGATGATTGTCAGCCAGCGCGACACTGCCGTTGTGCCGGTGCGCTACAGCTCGAACCAGGCTTAGGCCGAGGCCGTTTCCCGGGGTGCTGCGGCTTCGTTCCAGCCGCACAAACCGGTTGAAGATACCATCGCGATCGGCTTCGGGAACTCCCGGGCCGCGATCGGCCACCGTTAACATCGCGCGCTCGTCGACGCACTGCGCCGACACTGTGATATCCCCGGCGCCGCCGTATTTAACGGCATTGTCGAGCAGGTTGGCCACGGCCTGTGACAGCAGGTGACGGTCACCGCGGATTGGTGTCGGTGAGGTGCAGTCGAGATGCAGCGCGATGCCTTGCTCTTCCGCGACCGGTTCGTAAAGTTCAACGACCGCCTGGGCCACCTCGCCAAGGTCGAGCGGCTCGCCGACATTGCCGCGGGTTGATGCCTCGGCCTCGGCAATGTTCAGCAATGCGTTGAACGTTGCCAGCAGCCGGTCGGCCTCGTCGATCGCGGCGCGGATCGCACCCCGCCGCTCTTTCGCGTCGTCGGGGCCCAGCAGCGCGAGCTCGAGCCTCGCACGCAAGCGGGCGAGCGGTGTCTTCAAATCATGCGCAACATTGTCGGTCACCTCGCGCATCCCGGTCATCAGTCGCTCGATCTGGTCGAGCATGCCATTCAGATTGGCCGCGAGCTGATCGAATTCGTCGCCGGACCCGCGCAGCGGTACCCGATCCGACAGATGCCCGGCGACGACGCGCTCGGCGGTGCGGTTCACCTGCTCGACCCGGCGCAGCATGTTGCGGCTCATCAGCGCGCCGCCGGCCAGACCGAGCACCAGTGCGAGCAATCCTGACCACAGCAAAGTCGTCTTGATGCGATTGCGGAAGGTCGCGGCGTCGCTGATATCGCGCCCGACCAGCAGCCGGTAGCCATCGGGAATGGCAAACAGTACACCGCGCGCCGGATGCGTCTCATCCCGGCCTTTGACCCGCACCTCGATCTGGAATGCCAACGATCCGGATTGTGTCGGCACACTCTCGGGCCAGCCATTGATATTGCCCGCCAACGGCCGGCCATCGGGATTGATGACGAGATACAGCATCCCATCGCCACGGTCGCCGGCGGTCCGCGCGGAGACGATCTGGACCAGACCGCTCAGTCCGCGCTGCGCGTATTGCTCGGCGAGTCCCGTCACTTCCGCGTCGAGGGTAGCCTCGGTCTGGCGTTCGATGAAATCGGTGCTGGCCCAGTACATGAAGAACAGCACGCCGATGACGGAGATTGCGAATACCAGGAAATAAAGGCCCGCCAGCCGGAAGGCGTGGGTCCGGATCAGCCGTCCTGGTGCTCGTCGCAACGCGCCCGCCATCCGTGGGAACAAGCGTTCCCGCACACCGATTGAAGCCTCGCGCGCCGGCCCCGTTGCGGGGGCCGGGGCGGCGATCGCCGACGGCGCACGGAGCGCCACGGTATCCTCGAAATTCGTCGTCCCGTCCGGCATGACCGCATCACCTAATCGAGCGCGCGCAGGCAATACCCCGCGCCGCGCACGGTGTGAAGCAGAGGCCGATCAAAGCTCTTGTCGATCTTCTGCCGCAGCCGGCTGATATGCACGTCGATAACATTGGTCTGGGGATCGAAATGATAATCCCAGACATTTTCCAGCAGCATGGTGCGCGTCACCACATTGCCGGCGTTGCGCATCATGTATTCGAGGAGCTTGAACTCGCGTGGCAGCAGATCGATGACCTTGTCGCCCCGCCTGACGGAGCGGCTGAGGAGGTCGAGCTCCAGGTCGGCGACGCGCACGCGGGTTACGCTTGGCGTCTCGGCGCCGCGGCGGAGCAGCACTTCGATTCGCGCAAGCAACTCGCTGAAGGCGAATGGCTTGACGAGATAATCATCGCCGCCGGAACGCAAGCCTTTGACACGGTCGTCGACACTGCCGAGGGCGCTGAGGATCAAGGCCGGCGTTCGGTTACCCGAGCTGCGCAGGCCGCCGAGGAGGGTCAAGCCATCAATACCCGGCAGCATGCGATCGAGGATAATAGCGTCGTAACTACCCGATGTGGCCAGGAACAGCCCGTCCTTGCCGTCCGCAGAATGGTCAACCGTATAACCGCTCTCGCCGAGACCTTTGATCAGGTAGGCCGCTGTTTCGCGGTCATCTTCGATCACCAGGAGTTTCATTGGGCTATTTCATCGGGGGTTTGGCGAAATTTTTAAGCAATGTTTAACCAATCACAGCAAAGCATGCTGTTCGGTACGCAACGATTGGCGCATCGTTTTGTTGACCCCTGATGGGTCGGGAGTGCGCGCGATGAACGGCTGTGGCAGCGGTTGGCGACATCTCGCCACGAGTTCCCATGTCTCGCCGAGCAGTCTTGACGGTAGCGTTGAGGTGGTTGTCTCGGGGGTGAGCCGCAAGCCGGCGAGTGTCCTGATTGTCGAGGATGACGCGTTGGTCGGCAGCTACATCGAAACGGTGTTGTCGGAATCCGGATTCGAGATCGTCGGGGTAGCGGCCTCGGCGCCGGAAGCGCAGTCGCTCGCCGATGAACATCATCCGACACTTGCCCTGGTCGACATTCGCCTGACGGGTCCGATCGACGGCATCGAGCTCGCCTGCCTGTTGCGGGAGAAATTCGGCGTGCCGGCGATTTTCCTGACAGGCTTTGACGATCTCGATACCGAGGCGCGCGCTCAGGCGGCTCGGCCCTTGGGCTACCTTGCCAAGCCGGTGCGGCCGAGCCAGATCTACACCGCGCTTGAGCAGGCTCTTGAACAACTCAAGCCCTGACTGAAAGAACAGCTCTGACCGCAAATCGGCGGACAAGCCGGCGGGATCGCGCGGTTCTTCTCTCGGTTCGCGCCATTCGGTAAACTCAAAGCCGGTTGCGCATACGTTCCAGGGATCCAGTAGCATCATGCAGACACCGCCTGCCCCCGCTCAGGCGAATCGGCCGAAGCTCCTGGTCAATCTGGGGGCGGGTCCAAAGGATCAGGCATGGCTTCCCCGCATGTTCCGGGACTGGAGGCAGCTACGGGTCGATGTCGATCCTGCGGTCGCGCCGGATCTGCTGGCTGACCTGACCGACCTGTCTTCTATCGAGAGCGGCTCGGTCGATGCCGTCTGGACGTCGCACACGCTGGAACACCTCTTCGCTCATCAGGTCAGTCAGGCGATTGGAGAAGCCCATCGCATCCTCAAGGATGACGGCTTCCTGTGCCTGGTCGTGCCGGACCTGCAGGCGATCGCCGAATACATGGTCAGCGATCGTCTTCACGAGGTTGTGTACGATTCGCCCGCGGGACCCGTCATCGCGCACGACATGATCTTTGGGTTCGGCCCATATCTAGCGCAGGGCATGTTTAAGATGGCGCATCACTGCGGCTTCACCCCGGCCTTGTTGCTGCAGCGGCTGCAGCAGGTTCCGTTCGCCGAGATTGTCATGCGCCGCCGGCCGAACCAGGAACTGGCAGCGATCGCCCGCAAGCGTCCGCCGAGCAATGACGCGGAGCGGGAGGCGCTGATCGCGGCGCTGGAATTATGACAGGGGAATTATGACCTCGGGAACTCGTTGTTCGCGAGTTTCAGGGCATCTACCAAGGCCATGATGGCGAGGATCTGCATTGCTTGAAACGACCATTGCCGGAAGTCTGCCAAAGCCGTCCTGGCTCGCCGAGCCACGCAAATTGTGGGCGCCGTGGCGACTGGAGGGTGACGAGCTTACCGAGGCAAAGCGCGACGCGACATTGGTCGCCCTGAAGCTTCAGGAAGATGCCGGCATCGATATCGTTACGGATGGCGAGCAGTCACGTCAGCACTTCGTGCACGGCTTCCTGGAGGGGGTCGAGGGTGTTGATTTCGGCCGGCGCGTCCGCATGGGGATCCGCGACAATCGCTACGAAGCGGATGTGCCGACCGTCACCGCGCCGCTGCGGCGAAGGCGGGCGGTGCATGCGTCGGAAGCGCTGATCGCGCGAGGCCACACCGCCAAGCAGCTGAAATTCACCTTGCCTGGTCCGATGACAATCATCGACACGCTGGCCGATGGGTATTATGGCGACCGGGTCGCGATGGCGATGGCCTTTGCCGATCTGCTGAATGAAGAGGCGCGCGAGCTGGTGGCGCTCGGTATTGATGTCATTCAATTCGACGAGCCGGCATTCAACGTGTATCTGGGCGAGGTTGTGACATGGGGCATCGACGCGCTGCACCGTGCCGCCGACGGGCTCAGGTGCAAGACCGCGGTGCATATCTGCTACGGCTATGGCATCCCGGCCAATATCGAGTGGAAGATGGGGCTGGGCGCCGAGTGGCGGCAATATGAGCGCATCTTCCCGGCGCTGGCCGCCAGCAACATCGACCAGGTCTCGCTCGAATGCGCCAATTCGCATGTGCCGATCGAGTTGCTTGAGCTGCTCGCCGGCAAGGACGTGCTGGTCGGCGCTATCGATGTGGCCTCGGCGACTGTCGAGACCCCGGAACAGGTCGCCAAGGTGATCGAACAGGCGATGCAGTTTGTTCCCGCCGAGCGGCTCTATCCCTGTACCAACTGCGGCATGGCGCCGCTCGACCGCACCCTGGCGAACCAGAAGCTGATTTCACTCGCCGCTGGCGCAGCACTGGTGCGCGGACACGCCCACGCACCAACCCCATGAGTTTGAACGTATAGTCCGACCCGATGCTTATTCTGAGCCTGCATGCCGGGCCGCACGACTCGTCGGCGGCCTTGTTCGAGGATTATCGCGTGCTGGCGGCAGTTGCCGAGGAACGCATGAACCGGATCAAGGCGTCCGGCGGGTTTCCCGAGCAATCAATAGCCGAGGTGCTGCGCATCGCCGGTGTCGAGCGGCGCGATGTCGATGTACTGGTGTGCACGCGCGGTTACTTCCTGCGGCGCTACTTCACCTATTGGCGGGCGCACGAAAAATTGCGCGAAAGCGTCCGCCGGCTTACCGGTCATGAAAAGACCCGCGAGATGAACGTCGTGGTCAGCAAACTCGGCCGCAGCGCCTATGACGTATTCGATGCAGCGGCCTTTCTCGCAGATCTCGGATTACGGCCGGACGTGCGGATGTTTTTCTCAAACCACCATTTCAGCCACGCGCTGCCGAGCCTTTTCTTTACCGACTGGGACGAGGCGCTGCTCTACACCGCGGATGGCAGTGGCGATCAGGTTTATTACAGCCACAATCTGCTGCGCGACGGCGTCCTGACAAACCTTTACGGCGACGATCGCTGGCTCGGGCGGGCGCGGCCTTCCGGCAGTCTCGGTCTCGCATATGGCTATGTTACCGAGGCGCTCGGCTTTCGGATGAACCGCCATGAAGGCAAGCTGACGGGGCTCGCCGCGTATGGCGAGCCGACCCTGTTGGCTGAGATGCAGCGCTACTTTGCGGTGACGCATGATGGCCGGGTCGAGATGGGGTTTACCGATGACCTCGCCATGCGCAGCCGCTTCCATGAACTGGCGCAATCGGAGACGCGGGAAAACGCGGCCGCGTCGGTGCAGGCCCTGCTGGAATGGGGCATCCGCGAAGCCCTGGCGCGGTTGCTTGAGGCGCATCCGGTGCGGCGTGTCGGCTTGGCCGGCGGTGTTTTTGCCAATGTTCGGCTGAACCGCGTGATTGCCGAAAGTCTGCCACTCGATGAAGTGTTCATCGTGCCGCCGATGGGCGATGACGGACTTGTTATCGGCGGCGCCCTGCAGTTCCTGCTTGAGCGCGACGGGCTGCATCACTGGCTCGCCCAGCGCTTCCGTCTCGGGAATGTTTATTGGGGCGGCGACCATGCCGAGACCACTACGCTCTTCGGCGCCGATGCCGGTGTAGCGCGCCATGAAGGCGACCCGGCGGCCCTGACTGCTCAATGGCTCGCCGAAGGACGTATCGGGGCGCTGTACCACGGCCGCATGGAATACGGCCCACGCGCCCTGGGGGCGCGCAGTATTCTGGCCAGCCCGGCTGACGCGGGGGTCAACCAGTCGCTGAACGTGCGGCTGCAGCGCAGCGAATTCATGCCGTTTGCGCCGGTCGTGTTAGAGGCGGATGCGGCGGAAGTTTTCGATATAGGTGCCGGCAACCGCTATGCCGCACGTTTCATGACGATCTGCTGCGCCGTCCGGCCCGAATGGCGCAAGCGGATCCCGGCGGTGGTGCACATCGACGGCAGCGCCCGGCCTCAGATCATCAGCCGTGAGGATAATCCGCTTTACGCCGGCATCCTGGCCGCGTTCAAGGAGCGAACCGGGCTGCCGGTGCTGGTGAATACCAGCTTCAATGTGCACGAGGAGCCGATCGTTAACCGGCCCGACGATTGCCTGCGGGCTCTGCATGAAGACCGCGTCGACTTTGTGACCACAGCCGAGGGAGTGTGGACGCGAGCCTGACGCAATGTTCACAAAATGATACACATCCGTTGCGTTAAAATGGGAATGCCGTGGCGGCTCGTGGCGTTCTTTAGATAGCAGCAGGACATCGGGACTTGGTCCCTGCATTGGTCCTGATCTGAAGAATGGAGGTACGAGATGTCGATTATCGACACCGTTAAGAAATCTGGTCGCGGCATGACCCTGGCCGCTGGCCTGCTCGGCGCAGCAGCACTGAGCGTGGCCCCGGTAACCGCGAGGGCCGACCATTGGCATCACGGTGGCGGCTGGCATGGCGGCGGCGTGGCGCTCGGCGTCGTGGGTGGTGCCCTGGCCGGCGCGGCGATTGCTGGGGCGGTAAACCCCTACTACTCGCCATATTATGGCTATGGATACGGTTACGGCTACGCGCCGTCCCCGTATTACGCTCCTCGCCCGTACTATTACGGGTACTAGCAGCCAATGAGCCGCGCCGCCCTATCAAGGTGGCGCGGTTCTTTTCGTCTCTAACGTTGTTGGATGCTGAACGATCGCCATATGATCGTCGTATAATATCCAAGGTGTCGGTAACGGATCGGAGGATCACATGGCAGTTGTGGAGTTATTGAAACGGCACGGACGCAAGCTGGCGGTTGTGGCGGCGGTCGCGGGCGCGCTGTCGCTCGGCACCGCACCGCAACCCGCGCAGGCCCGTGATGGTGCCGGCGTGGCGCTCGGCGTCGCAGGGGGCTTGGTTGCCGGGGCGGCGATCGCCGGCGCGGCGGCAAACCCGTATTACTACGGCGCACCGGGCTATTACGCGCCGCCGCCGGCCGCGTACTATCCCCCGGCGCCGGCTTACTACCCCCGCAGCTGCTGGGATCCGTATTATCGCCGCTACTATGCTTGCTGATTAGCCGGCACAGCAGGAACAATTCGGGCGTCTCGCATCAGCGAGGCGCCCGTTTTGTTTTCCCATGTTGTGTCCGGCGCACTCAATTGCGCTACGAGCGGCCTCATAGGGCCATCGTGTTAGCAAAGCTCTGGAACAGCATCTTCCCTACATCGGGATGGATGCTGGTCTGATCCAGCAGGCTCAACATGGCGCGGCGGTCGCTGGGAGGCAGACGCCTGCCGTCGATGAAGCCCATCGAGACATTGGCGAAATGCCGCTGCTCAATTCGCCCTCGCGTGAGTGTGATGACAGTCCGGTGACGAGGGTCCAGCCTGATCTGCTCGAATAGATCGGAGACAACATCCTTCTCACCTTCGATGAGCTGAATGAAGTTACCGTCGATGTACAGCAGCAGACCGGTAATACCGCGACGCCGATTGTTCGAGGCGCCATGCTCTAAAAGATCGGCAAGCTCGCCTCTTTGGAAGAGTCGGACCGCAGCACTGACATACGTTATCGAATAGAGCATCTGGGTACACCGCCTGATCAAATGAGCCGGCTTCCCTTCCAACATCAGATTTGGCGGATCATTCCTCGACGCTGATGCAGCCCACCCGCGCACGAACTATGCAAGTACAAGCCCGTTCGGTATCTGAATCTACAGATACTTGGCGGGTCGGATAATCGTCCGCCAGATATGGGCTACCGGGCTGTTATCGAAGCCGAGCCCCTCTTCCGGCTGACGGAAGTTGCGTCCGATGATGTCGGTGAACTCGTCCAGCTCGACTTTGACCGTGGGATCGAAGGAGTAGATGTCGTGCACCGTGATCATGCGGCCCGACATGTACCATTTGTGATCCCGCATCCGCCTGTAATCAGCCTCGATATACGGATCGGGCCGGTATTCCTCGCCAAAGGCGGTGAGATAGGCTTGCGGATACTCGTAGCCGACAGACTCGTCGGGGTAGAAGCGCAGCACCTGATGCGCGCGGATCGCCCAGGTCACTTCCTCATCGACATAGGGTTCGACCATCTGCGCGCCCCAATACCCATGATCGCCGCGAATAAAGCCGATCGTCGAAATGTCATGCAGCAGGCAGGCGAGCACCATCTTTTCCGATAGACCCCCCTTCACCGCGTGCCGTGCGCTCTGCAGGAGGTGAGCGCTGGGGCCAAACCGGTACTTGAAGAAATCGGCCAGAGTGGGCTTGGCCGGCATCTCCGGCAGGCGCGGGTCGTCGCCCATGATGACGTGGGCGTTTGGGTGCTTTTTCATCAGCTCGCCGGCATTGGGCGGCGGGCTCATGTCGCCATCGGCTAGCGTATAGAGCCGCGACTTGATCACGATATAGTCAAGCTGGCGAGCCATGTTCTCTTCGAGCGCGTCGGCCCGCTGGCTCAGGCTCATCACGTCGTTCATGTGGGTTCCTCCCATAGCACGGTAGCGTTTGCCGCATAGTATAGACCGCGGACGCGCGGCCTCAACCTTTCCGCGGCGCTTTTGGTCCGCCGCCGGTGCCGAGCTGGTCCTGCAACACTTTCTTCGGCACCTCCTCGATCGCACCGCGCGCCAGATTGCCGAGCTGAAAAGGGCCATAAGACAGCCGGATCAGCCGCGTCACCGGATAGCCGAGATATTCGAGCACCCGGCGCACCTCGCGGTTCTTTCCTTCCTGCAGTGACAGAGTCAGCCAGGCGTTCGATCCTAGCTGGCGGTCGAGCTGGGCGCGGATCGGGCCATAGGAGGCGCCATCGATCGCGACGCCGCGCGCCAGGCTCGCCAGGCGGTCGGACTCAACCGTGCCATGCACCCGCACCCGATAGCGCCGCACCCACCCGGTCGACGGCAATTCGAGACGGCGCGCCAGGGCGCCGTCATTGGTCATCAACAAAAGCCCTTCGGAATTGAGGTCGAGACGGCCGATCGATACAAGGCGCGGCAGCTCCGCCGGCAATGCGGCGAACACTGTCGCACGGCCGCGCTCGTCCCGATGTGTGGTAACCAACCCGGTCGGCTTGTGATAACGCCACAACCGGGCGCGCTCGGGCTCCGGCAACGGCTTGCCATCCACCACGATGCGGCTTTCTCCGGTTACGGTCACCGCCGGGCTGGTCAGGATCGTACCATCGATGGAGACGCGGCCTTCGGCAATCCAGCGCTCGGCATCACGGCGCGAGCACAGTCCGGCGCGCGCCATCACTTTGGCGATCCGCTCGGGGGCCTCGGATGTATCGACTGGGAGCTCGCCTTCTGACGCTGCGGCTGGTTTCTCGCGGACACGGGGTGGCCGTTTCGGGCGGGGCTGTGCGATGTTTGCGCTGGTCGGCATGGCGACGAGAGATAGGCGAGTCCGGAGGCATCGGCAATTGGCTGACACTGCGCCACCGCCCGCGATGAGCTGCGCCCTCGCTGAGGCCGCGGCCGCGGCGGCGGCGGGCGAGGTGCCCATCGGCGCGGTATTGCTTGATTCGGACGGTGCTGTTGTCGCGATGGCTGGCAACCGTGTCGAGCGCGACCATGATCCGACGGCGCATGCCGAAATGCTGGCCTTGCGCGGGGCGGCGGCGCGCCTCGGGGCCAAGCGGCTCGATGGCTGCGATCTCTATGTGACACTCGAGCCATGTCCGATGTGTGCCGCCGCGATCGGGCTCGCACACATCCGCCGCCTCTATTTCGCGGCCTACGATCCGAAGGGCGGCGGCGTCGAGCATGGCCCGCGCATCTTTGACCATCCCACATGCCATCACCGGCCGGAGATTTACGGCGGCATCGCAGAATCGGCGGCGGCGGCGTTGCTTCGGCGATTTTTTCTGACGCGGCGTTGACCCGGCGGCAGGCTAGGGCTCGTGGTGCGGCACCTCGAACAGGCGTTGCATGCGGGAGAACCCGCGCAGCTCGAAATGCCCCAACTCCCACATCGGTTCGCCGAGCATCTCAACAAAGATCTCCGACATGATCAGCGAACGCTCGAGATCGCGGCAGAACCGCTCGATGCGGCTCGTCATGTTCACATCCGGCCCGATCACCGTAAAGTCGAGCCGGTCGCCGGAGCCGATGTTGCCATAGGAGACCGTGCCGTAATGCAGCGCGACGCCCGCCTGCATCATCGTCTGCCCGGCTCGCTCGCGCCCATTGCGGTGCTCGATATCGGCCAGCGCCTCCTGGGCTGCCGCGAGCGCGGCGCGGCAGGCATCCGCCGCTCGCTCGCCTTCCGGCGGTCGAAAGATGGCCAACACCCCGTCGCCCATGATCTCCATGATCTCGCCGCCGTGCGAGCGTACCGCCGGAAAGACGCAATCGAAATATTCATTCAGCAGGCGGATTACGGCGCGCGGACTCATCTGATCCGACAGCATTGTGAAGTCGCGCAGATCGACCAGCATCAGCGCCGCATCGATCGTGCGGATGTCGCCGCGCCTTACCTGGCCGTCGAGGATCAACCGCATCGGCTCCTCGCCGACATAGGTTGTCAGCATGTTGTTGATAAAGCGGCGCACCGCTTTCAGCTCGGTGACCATCGAATATGCCGGCAGTAGCCCGGTGAGCAGTGCCAGTTCGTCCGCGGTAAACCCGCCCGGCCGTTTGGTGGCCCAGGAAAGTGCGTTGATCGCGCCGCTCGTATACGTCACGGGCGCAATATAATAGTGCGTGTAGCCGGTTTCGCGCATCTCCTCGAGGATGGCGAAGGGCAGCGCATGCGCATCATCCAGGTGCCAATCGAAGCTGTCACCACTATCCGCGACTGCCCGCACCGGGCTTTCAAGGTAGGTCGCCGTCTTCTCAATCCCATGGTCAAGAAAGCGCTCGTCGAGTTCCTCCCCGGGCTGCCAGATGCGCGACACGCCGCGATATCGCGCGTGCAAGGCGCGCAGGTGCAGCGTCGCGCGGTCAATCGGGATACCGAGTGCGACGAGCCGGCGGCAGAACCCGCTGAACACGGCGGAATTTCCGTTCATGAACCGGGCTTCGCGGGTTAGCCAATCCTCCAGGGAACGCATCGAGTCGGAACCCAGGCGGCGCGGGCCGGGCGCGTAGATTGGCGGCGCGATCGAGGCGGTGTTCATCGACCGGGCGTCACCGCTGCGCCCGGCGGCCCCGCAGGACCGAGCGCGGAAGGCGGCGCGCCGCCAAACTGATTCAACTGCTGCGTGACGGCACGGCTATTGGCATTGGTGCCGCCGGGATCCTGCTGCATCAACGAACGCTGCGTGCTCTGCAATTGAGTACGATAATTCTCCAGAACCTGCTGCTGCACCGGGCTATTAGCGCTCGGGGTAAGCGGCGATCTCGGGTCCATCGCGTAATAGGGCGCCGAAGGTGGCGCCTGCGCGAGTGCGAGGTGCGGCAGAACGGTGAGAAGGGCGGCGGCGCTCAGCCCTGGCTTGAATGACATCATGAACTCCCCGCCTGCTTACCCCGCGATGTCGGGCACCAGAGTGTGTTCCCGATAGATAAACAGTGGCGAGGCGAAAGCGAAGCAGTTGCAGGCGGTAATTCTGCCGCCAAGACCAAGTTTCCCAGCCGTGGTGCCCCAGCCCTCTTGCCTTGCAACCAGTCGCATGCACTATTCCGCGCCCATATACATGCCATGCTTTAGATCGAAATGAGGACGACATGAAAGCGCTCGTCGCGGTCAAGCGGGTCGTCGACTACAACGTCAAGGTACGCGTCAAGGCGGACCATACGGGTGTCGAAACCGCCAATGTGAAGATGTCGATGAACCCCTTCGACGAAATCGCCGTCGAGGAGGCGCTGCGCCTGCGCGAGGCCGGGACGGTTACCGAGGTGATCGTGGTCTCGGCCGGGGTTCAGCAATGCCAGGAGACGATCCGCACGGCGCTGGCGATGGGTGCCGATCGCGGCGTGCTGGTGCAGACCGATGTCGAATTGCAGCCGCTGGCGGTCGCCAAGTTGCTGAAGGGGGTGATCGACAAGGAGCAGCCGGAGATCGTCATCATCGGCAAACAGGCGATCGACGACGATTGCAACCAGACCGGCCAGATGGTGTCGGCTCTGCTCGGCTGGTCGCAGGCGACCTTTGCCTCAAAGGTGGCGATTGGCGGCGACGGCAAGGCCGAGGTCACGCGCGAGGTTGATGGCGGCCTTGAGACGATCTCGCTGAAGATGCCACTGGTCGTAACGACCGACCTGCGCCTCAACGAGCCGCGCTATGCGTCATTGCCGAACATTATGAAGGCCAAGAAAAAGCCAATTGTAACGATGACCCCAGATGAGCTGGGCGTTGATGTCGCGCCGCGGCTGGTGACGTTGAAGGTCGAGGAGCCGCCGAAGCGCGGCGGCGGCGTCAAGGTGGGCTCGGTCGCCGAGCTGGTCGATAAGCTGAAGAATGAAGCGCGGGTGATCTGATGTCCGTCCTCGTCATTGCCGAACACGACAACCAGACGGTCAAGGCGGCCGTTCTGCACGCCGTGACCGCCGCTGTCGAATGCGCCGGTGCCGCCGGCAGCGATGTACATATGCTGGTGGCCGGCGTGAACTGCCGCGCAGCGGCTGATTCCGCGGCAAAGATCGCCGGCATCGCGAAGGTGTTGCTGGTGGAAGACGCCGCCTACGATCACGGGCTCGCCGAAAACTGGGCGCCGCTGGTTGTGAAGCTGGCACAGGGTGGCTACACCCATGTGCTCGCGGCCGCCACGACCTTTGGCAAGAACCTGATGCCGAGGGTCGCCGCGTTGCTCGATGTAATGCAGATTTCCGACATCAGTGCTGTCGTGTCGGCCGACACCTTTGTGCGGCCGATCTATGCGGGCAATGCGCTGGCGACGGTGCAGTCGAAAGATGCGATCAAGATCATCACGGTGCGCGGCACCGCCTTTGGGCCGGCCGAGGCGACCGGCGGCTCCGGTTCGGTCGAGACGATCGAAGGGGCTGGCGCAGCGGGCCTGAGCGAATTCGTGCGTGCCGAATTGTCGAAATCAGAGCGGCCGGAACTGACCAGCGCCCGCGTCATCATATCGGGCGGACGCGGCATGCAATCGGGCGATAATTTCCCGATCCTGGAGAAGGTCGCCGATAAGCTCGGTGCCGCGGTTGGTGCGTCGCGCGCCGCCGTTGATGCCGGTTTTGTGCCGAACGATTATCAGGTCGGCCAAACCGGCAAGATCGTCGCGCCAGAGCTGTATATCGCGGTCGGCATCTCAGGTGCGATACAGCATCTCGCTGGCATGAAGGACTCGAAGGTCATCGTCGCGATCAACAAAGACGAAGAAGCGCCGATCTTCCAGGTGGCCGATTACGGCCTGGTTGGCGATCTGTTTAAGGTCGTGCCCGAGCTCGACGAGGAGCTGGGGAAAGTAAAATCGTGAGTGACGGCGCGCTGTCGGGTGTCGGTGGCGGGATCAACCGTGTCGGGATTATCGGCGCGGGCCAGATGGGGCGCGGCATCGCGCATGTGTGCGCATTGGCGGGGATCGAGGTCATCGTTACCGATGCCAGCCCGCAGGCATTGGCGGCGGCCAGGAGTGGTATCGAGGCGGCGCTCAACCGGCAGGTAGCGCGCGGCCGCATCCACGAAGGCGACAAGATGGCGGCGCTCGATCTGATGAGCTTCGCGCCCGATTACACCGCCTTCGCCGAGTGCGACATGGCAATCGAGGCCGCCACCGAGAAGGAAGACGTAAAGCGCGCGATCTTCAGGACGCTGGTGCCGGTGCTGAAGCCGTCGGCAATCATCGCCAGCAACACATCGTCGATCTCGATTACTCGCCTCGCCGCGGCTACCGACCGGCCCGGTCGCTTTATCGGCATGCATTTCATGAACCCGGTGCCGGTGATGACCCTCGTCGAGGTCATCCGCGGCATCGCCACCGACGACGCGACCTTTACCGCGACCCGCGATCTCGCGGTGCGGCTCGGCAAGACGCCGGTGCTGGCCGAGGATTTCCCAGCCTTTATCGTCAACCGCATCCTGCTGCCGATGATCAACGAGGCAGTCTACACGCTGTATGAAGGGGTCGGTTCGGTCGAGGCGATCGACGTTGCGATGAAGCTTGGCGCCAATCACCCGATGGGGCCGCTCGAACTGGCGGATTTCATCGGACTCGACACCTGTCTATCGATCATGCAGGTGCTGTACGAGGGCCTGGCCGACAGCAAGTACCGGCCCTGCCCGCTATTGGTGAAATATGTCGAGGCCGGCTGGCTCGGCCGCAAGACGGGTCGCGGCTTCTACGATTACAGCGGCGACAAGCCCGTCCCCACGCGATAATCCCGCACGCCACGCCGGATCGTGCGGCCTGCCCGGTCGGTGATAGACTGAGCCGCGGCGACGGAGGGGTGGATGATCAGCGACATTCGACTGGGCGTAATCGTGCCGAGCGTCAATTCGGTCGTTGAGGCCTGGTACCCGCGTGTCGTGCCGGATCATGTCAGCGTGCATTTCGCGCGCATGCTGATGCCGGCCGGCACTTCGCCCGAACGCATCATCGAGATGGACCGTACCGACGGCGTGCATTCGATGCATCAGCTGGCGAGCTGCAAGCCGCACGCGGTTGCCTATGGTTGCACCGCATCTAGCATCGTGCAGGGGCATGATTTCGACATCCATGTGCGCGAGGAGATCCGTCATATTACCGGCGCTCCCGGCACCAGCGCGACGCACGCGATCATCACCGCTTGCGGCAAACTCGGCATGAAGCGGGTCGCCGCGATCTCCCCTTACATCGAGGAGGTTGACAGCGCCGAGCACAAATTCTTCGCCGAGGCTGGTATCAAGACGATCGCCGGCACCTGTTTCGGGATCAGCGACGGCTTCCGGCTTGCCGAGCCATCGCCCGAACAGATCCTCGATCGCGCGCTGAGCGTCTGGGACCCGGCCGCCGACGGCATGATTATCGCCTGCCTGAACTTCCGCTCACACCCGATCATCGACGAATTGGAACACCGCATCGGCAAACCCGTCGTCACCTCGACGCAGGCCACGCTATGGCACATTCTGCGCATCGCTGGCGTGACAAACCCCATCTCCGGCTATGGCCGGCTGATGCGCGAGCATTGATCGATGGCAGCGGCCCTTCCCAACACGATCGACCCGATCACCCTGGAGGTATTGCGCAACGCGCTCGAATCGGTGGCGGACGAGATGGGCGCGGTGCTGAAGCGCACCTCGTTCTCGCCCAACATCAAGGAGCGCATGGATGCGTCCTGCGCGATCTTTGATGCCGAGGCGCAGTTGGTGGCGCAGGCGGAGCACGTGCCGGTGCATCTCGGCTCGATGCTGCGGGCCGTGCGGGCGACGATCGACGCGGTCGGCGCCACCGATGAAGGCGATGTCGTGATCGTCAACGACCCGTTCACCGGCGGCTCGCACCTGCCCGACATCACGATCGTCGCGCCGGTGCATTTCGAGAACCGCCACCTCGGCTATGTCGCGACGCGCGCGCACCACGCCGATGTCGGCGGCATGGAGCCAGGCTCGATGCCCGGCAAAAGCAGCGAGGTGTATCAGGAAGGCCTGATTATCCCGGCGGTGAAGCTCTACCGCCGCGGCGAATTGCAGAATGACGTGTTGCGG
Source organism: Alphaproteobacteria bacterium (assembly GCA_019240125.1). GTDB lineage: Bacteria > Pseudomonadota > Alphaproteobacteria > ATCC43930 > CGMCC-115725 > DATARH01. Next base: position 343 of record JAFAYW010000335.1, on the reverse strand, counting down.
CTGATCCTCGCGAATGTCCGCACCCCGATCGAGCGGCGCGGTGACCTCAACGCGCAGCTCGCCTGCCTGCGGGTCGGCCAGCAGCGCCTGACGGAGCTTGCCGCCCGGTACGGGGCCGATCTGGTCACTGCCGGATTTGCCGCGATCCTCGATTATGCCGAGCGCCGCATGCGCCGCCGCCTCGCCGAGTTGCCGGCCGGCACGTATCGCGGCGAGGATTTTCTTGACGATGACGGCAACAGCGACGAGCCGGTGCGGGTGAGCCTCGCTGTCACCGTATCGCCGGACAAGCTGGTGCTGGACTACACCGGCTCGTCGGCGCAGCGTCCGGGTAACATCAACG
>JAFAYW010000255.1 GCA_019240125.1 Alphaproteobacteria bacterium | reverse complement strand
GCATCCTCCTTGAGGAGAGCCTTCAGCGCCGGTTCCACGCGTTTGCAGAACGGACACCGGTAATCAAAGAACTCGACGATCGTGACATCCCCGCGTGGGTTTCCGGCAATCGGCGACGCCGGATCATCAAGCAGCTCTCGCCGATGGCTTTTTAGCGTTTCGCGAGCCGCCTCGGAGCGGCTTGCGAGTTCCTGCTTCTTGGCCTCGCGCAATGCTTCGACGATGATTTCAGGGTGCGCGAGGATGTAATCGCGGATCTTCTGATCGAAGACGGGGTCGGAAACTGAACTCAGGTGCTCGTGAGGGGCGTCTACGCCGTAGTCGTCCGCGCGGGCGGCAAATCCAAAGAGAATGAGCCCGATAATAACAGCAGGAAACATACGCATTGGCTTTGCCCGTCTGGCTGATCAAAGAAAAAGAGGCGCACAATTCCGTGCGCCTCTTTACTCGAGTTACGGGTGTGCTATTCGCCGCCGATCCCAATTGGAGAATTTAGATATTCCAGCGCCGTTTCGCGCGTCGCGCCCGCAAATCGTCCATCCGGACCCACCAGCAGCATTCGCCGATCGTCCGGGCGACAGCTCCAGCTCGAGGCGGCGTTGACATCGCCTGAGCCGTTGTAGCTGGCCTCTTCCGGGTATTTGCAAAGTGGCATCGTCCGGCCGTTCGTCGCCGAGGCGACGATGCCATCGGGCGGGATGTCCTTCGTCACCCAATCGTCAAGCGCCTGCAGGGTCTCAAAGCTGTTTGGCGAGACACCGCCGCTGCAATGACCCATACCGGGCACCATGAAGAACCGGACGCTATTCTGCAGTCGATCATACCCGCCGTGCAGCGATGCCAGCTCTTGGTAGTACCAGACCGTCCGAAACGGCGTAATCAAGGGGTCGCTGCCGCCGTGGTACATAATGATCTTGCCACCCTTTTCGAGGAAGTTGGCGATCTGATACGGGTTATCCGAATTCGCTGCCCCCTGCCGTTCACGCAATAGCGCCAATGCGGAGTCCTGGACCACGTTGGCCTGCTGCGGCCAATCGTTGTTGACGTCGAACGACACGTTCTGCTCGACGTAGTAGCGGATGCCAGGATCGGCGGTCAGCGTCCAGGCAACCGGTCCTTTGCCAACGCCACCCCACGGCTCCGCTCCGGTTGGGTCCGATGCTGGTGCGCTGTAATCGTTGATCCCTTCAAACCCGGAGGTGCTGAGATCGCTAATCGGCATGCCGGGATAGACCGGTAATCCGCTCGGATCGGTATTGCGGGTGATGTAGCTGCGCAATCCCGCCGCCTGACCGGACGTCAGGATACCCGACGATACCAACGCGGACGGGTTAACCGAGCAGTATGCCGGGTTCTGTATAAGTCCGTCGGCCACGCCATCAAGCGCGTCGCAGTTCTCTTTCACGGCCTGATCGACCAGCGCAACCGTGGAATAGGGTATCCAGGCGCTTGGTGTCTTGAACGCTTGAGCTTGCTTGAATCCGGAGGTTCTTGCATAGGCCAGCGAGATCGCGGGATCCCCGACGACCAGGCCGTCGTAATCCACCGGATACCGCTTCCCCTCCATCATCGATTGGCGGCCGCCCGTGGAGCAGCCATCAAAGTAAGCGTAGGAGATCGGCTGGCTGTAATAAGCCTCCACAAACTGCTTGGTCGCTACAGTTACCTGATGCACGGCGCGGTAATAGAAGTCGATGATCGCCGGCTCGTTCGGCGCGCCGTTCGGCAACAGGATCCAGGTCGGGTCGGGCGTGCTCGGATCCTGTTCGTGGCCGGTGTCCGTGTTAACGACGGCATAGCCAAGGCCGAGCGCCTCGTTATTGTCGACCGCGTTGACAGACACCGATGTGATCGAGCCGCAATTGCCGCCGCAACCCTCGAACATGAAATGGTTGTTCCAGGTCGTTGGCAGATTGAGACGAAACAGGGCCGAGCCCGGATCCGCTCCCTCGCCTGACGTGGCGATGGCGCCGATGATCTGGCAATGCGCCGGAACCGTGCCGGCCGTCGCAACGGGAGTTGCGGACGTGATCGTCAGATTGGGAACGTTGAAACTTGCTGTCGTACAGGCTGGCGCCGCGCCGGTTGGCGTAAACCCGAGATGAATCGTGCATTGCCCTGAGGGGCTGCCGCGCACCCAGTCCGGTCCGAAGACATGCGTCGGCGCCGGCGAATTCTGTTGGCACACGAGATCGCCGCGGATCTGGACGAGACTGACATCGGAGGCCTCGCTGGACTGGTTTCCCTTTATCCGGACATCGCCTCCGACGCTGCCGAGGTCTGCCTCGCACGGTCCGGAATTCTGCCAGCAGATGAAATTGCCGTCGATATTGATTCCAGGACCGACAAACCCGCTCTGGTACGCGCAGGATTGAATCTGCACGTTGCCAACAACGTTCACACCGCCCTTGAGCAGGGCGAAGTTGCACCCCTGCGCTTGGATGTCGCCGTTGATCGTCGCTGGTTGCTGCGTCGCATCGATCGTGAGGCTCGCGTTCTCTGCGACCTTCACATTTCCATTAACTGTGACATCGGACATCGTGCAGGATGAGTTGCGCGGCACGTTGACATCGCCATCAATGATGCCGCTCAAGGTGTCGCTGCAGGTCGCTCCGCGCGCATGGGCCGGAAAGGCGTTCCCGCAACACAAAATAATGGATACGAGCAGCGCGAGCGCTAGACCACGCATGGCATCCTCCCATATATTTTTGCTACGCATGCGCGAAGCCATTTGAGGGCGAAGGTGCTAGTTCGTCGAAGTACGCTAATGGTCACGCAACCTATCGTTTCCCGCGTTTTAGACATGGCTGCGTTGCAGCCATCAAGCCCGGCCTGCGCCGGCGACAAAACTATCCACTGCGTCCCGACACTGTAGTCGGGCCGCGAGCAATCGCCAACGCGGCTGTCGCAGCTGCGGCTCGCCACCAAGGCAAGCGAGTTTGGTTGGGCCGGGAGAACATATTTTATCGCGAATTCCCGCTTTTGGACCCTTAGCTGTCGCTGTCAATCCGATATCGAGCGCCAAGATTGCCCCTGAGCAGACATCCCGCGCTGAGATAAAGCCGGGTCGTAGGGCGTCACCAATCGCGCCAGCGTTCCGGGGCTTCGGTCTTAATTCATGACACGAGGAGCCGCACGGATGCTGGTGACAGCGAGGTCGTCTCGCTGATGATTCCCCACAAATCGGGTGGAGCAAGAGGGCACCCGGCGAATTTGGTCTCTGCCGCTCTACTCGCTTGTCCGGACCAGGGCCTTCCGCTGGCTCGTGACGCGCTCGGCAGCGATGGAGGTTGCGGCATTGCCCCAGTTGTTGCGTATGTAAGTCAGCACCGAGGCGACCTCGCCGTCGTTCAGCAGCCATCCGAAGGCGGGCATGCCCGGGCCGGTCGGGGCGGCGGGCGTCGAGACACTGCGCGTGCCATTGATGACAATGCGGATCAACGATGTCGGATCATCGGATTGCACCGAGGGCGATCCCGCCAGCCTCGGGAACAACCCCGCGATACCGCTGCCGCGGGGCGTATGACACCCCGAACATTCATCGGCGTAAATCGCGGCCCCCGTCTGCATGGCGGGATCACCGGCGGGAAGCGGCACGGGGGAATGGTTGTCGGCGGAGGGTTGGTCTTTAAGATATATTGCGACGGCGTGCAGGTCGGCCTCGGTCATCTTGCTGCTCGATTCCGCAATCTCCTCGGCCATCGGTCCGGTGGCGGCGGAGAACGCGTTATGCCCGGTCTTGAGGTAGGTGACGATATCGTCGAGAGACCAGCGGCCGAGACCGCGGCGCTGGTCGTTGGTGATGTTGGGGGCGAACCAGCCCTGGATCACGCCCCCTTGCAGCCGCTCGCTATCCTTGTCGGCGCCGGCCGTGTTCTTTGGCGTGTGGCAGGCGCCGCAATGCATCAGCCCTTCGACGAGGTAGGAGCCACGGTTCCATTCGTCGCTTTTGCCGCTGTTCGGCTGAAACGCACCGGGAGTGAAGTACAATTTGTTCCAGGCCGCCATGTCGGCCCGAATGCTGAGCGGGAACGGCAGGCGGTCGGCTGTCACCGCGTTCGATACCGCCGGAACGGTGGTGAGATAGGCGCGGATCGCCAGCGCGTCGTCGCGGGTGATTTTCGTCAGGTATGGGTAGGGCATCGCCGGATAGAGATGCGCGCCGTCACGCCGGATACCTTCGGTCAGTGCCGAGACGAACTGGTCGTTGCTCCAGTCGCCGATGCCGGTTTCCCGATCGGGTGTGATGTTGGTCGACACGATCGTGCCGAAGGGTGTTTCGATTGCCCGGCCGCCGGCGAAATCGGCGCCGCTTGTCGCGGTATGGCAGGCGGCGCAATCGCCGACGATCGTCAGGTAGCGGCCGCGTTCGATCTGTGCAAAATCCTGTGGGTCGCTCCCCACGGCAACCCGCGACGCGCTCACCGCGAACAGCGCCGCGGCAAAGAGCAGCGCCCTACGCATCGACCAGCGGCCCTGGGTTTTTCAGGTAGCTCGAGCGGATCGCGGCGGCCGACCAGAAGGCCAAAGCGCCGACCGTGCCGGTGGGGTTGTAGCCGGCATTTTGCGGAAACGCGGCGGCGCCCTGCACAAACAGGTTCGGCACGTCCCAGCTTTGCATGTAGCGATTGAGTGCGCTCTCCTTTGGGGTGACGCCCATAATGGCGCCGCCGCAGAGATGCGAGGTCTGGTATTGCGTGACGTCGTAGGGGCCTTTGCGCGGCTTCTTGTCCACCTGCCGGGCACCCATCGCCTTGATGATCTCGGCATAGCGGTCGGTCAGAAACGCGCTCATCTTGAGCTCGTTTTCCGGAAAATCCATCGTCATGCGCAGCAAGGGGCGGCCGAACCGGTCCTTGTAGGTCGGGTCGAGATCGAGATGGTTGCTGCGGTAACTCTGGCAGGAGCCGTGCACGCCGGTGCCGGCATAAACCGTGCTCAGGTAGTTGTCGCGCACCGCCTGCTTCCACTTGGCGCCCCAGGCGGGTGTGCCTTCCGGCAGCGCCTTCAGCATGTCGACCGGCCGCCCGCCGGTCTGCACCTGCCCCATATAGCCGCCGCCGATAAAGCCGTGCGGGCCGTGATCGAAATTGTCGCCGTTGAACTCATCGATGCACATGCCGATGGCACCGGAGGCGACAAACGGGTTGAAGTTGAACTTGTCCTTGTCGAAGAAGCCGATCGCGGTCGAGATCGTCTGGTGGGAAAAATTGCGGCCGATCTGCCCATCGCCGGTGCTCGGGTCATAGATTTTGCCGATACCGGACAGCATCAGCAACTGCACACTGAACAGCTGAAACGCACACAGGATGACGAGATCTGCCGGCTGCTCCCATTCGACACCCGAGGTGTCGACAAAGGTGACACCGGTGGCGCGCTTGCCGGAGCGATCGAGATTGATACGCGTCACCTCGCATTCGCTGCGGGCGGTGAAGTTCGGAAAGCGCAGCAGCGCCGGCAATATCGTTGTTTGCGGGCTCGCTTTTGAATAATTGGCACAGCCGAACCACTCGCAGAAACCGCAATAGGTGCACGGCCCCATGCGCACCCCAAGCGGATTGGTGTAGGCCTGCGACAGGTTACCTGACGGCTGCGGGAACGGTTTGTAGCCCATTTCCGCCGCGGCCTTGGCGAACAGCGTGTGACTGAAGGGCTGTCGCTGCGCCGGTGTCGGGTAAGGCCGCGAACGCGCCCCCTCAAATGGATTGCCGCCCGGTTGGATCGCACCTTTCAGATTGCCGGCGGTGCCGGAGGTGCCGCACAGATACTCGAACTGGTCATAATGCGGTTCCAGCTCGTCAAAGGTGACACCCCAATCCTGGATCGTCATGTCGGCGGGGATAAAGCCGGCGCCATAGCGTTGTGTCACATGCGACTTCAAGGTGAAGTCGGTCGGCAGAAAGCGCCACGTCTCGGCGTTCCAATGCACACCGCCGCCGCCGACACCGTTGCCCAGCATAAAGGCGCCCCAGTCGCGCACCGGCAGCGCTGTCTGGTCCTTGTTGTTGCGGAAGGTCAGGGAGGTCTGGGCCGGGCGCAGAAACAGATCGTGGCGAACCCGGTAGCGCAGTTCGTCCTGCACATAGGACAACGGGAAATCGGTCGGCGTATCGCGCCACGGGCCGCGCTCGATCGCAACGATGTCGAGCCCCTCCTGCGCCAGCTCATGGGCGAGGATCGAGCCGGTCCAGCCGAGCCCTATGATCACCACATCGCGATGCGGCAGCTTGCGCGCCACGGCCGTCAGCCCTTCCAGCGCGGATGGCTGGCGATGCCGACCGGCGGCAACGGAAAGCGCTCGTTATGCCGCTCCACCCAGTCGCGGTAATCGTATCGCGCACCGGGGAAGCCGATCATCTTCCAGGCGCACATATCCTTGTTGCCGCCATAGAGCGGGTCGGCGAAGAATCCTTCCTGCGTATCCTTCAACAGCTGCTTGAAAAAGCTGCCCGGCTCATCGTCGAGATCGATCTTGCCATTCTCGAGATCCCCGACAACCGCATCCTTCTGCGCGTCACTGAGCGTGGCAAAGCCAGCGCCGTTAAAGGCGGTGCGGCAATGCTTGTCGAGCGCGGCCAGGGCCTGCCGGTAGTGCGATGCCGGTGTCGCCGGCGATTGCGGCCCCTGTTGCTTTGTGCCGTCATGAAACGGACCCGCCGTGTAGAGCCCCTCCGAGCGGCCATACGGGCCGGCAAGTTGGCGGTCGATAAAGACCGCGCAGCCAGCCTCTCGGCCGCCCGGCGTTTCCGGATCGGGCGGGATCAACCGGTCGACCAGCGCCTCGACCGCCTCGGCCTCCGCCGGGCTGAAATAGGCCCAGCCGCCCGGCCTAACCGCTTCGGGGGGTGCGGTGTGATGCGGCATCCACGGCAGCGCGCCTTCGATAACCGCGGCTGAGGCGCCGGATGGCGCGGTTGCGGTGACGACCGCGATCGACCCCATCAGCTGCCGACGGTTCAGATGCGCCATCGCCATTCCTCCCGAGCGGCGAACGCGACGCCCTTCCCTTCGTTCCTGGATGCTGGCCCGGATACCGCCCCTCTCACTGGGTCACCCGTAATTTGACTGTTTAATTAAAATCAATGACCCTGCGGGTCATTATCGTTGATGACGCCAATTCAGCACCTGAATTCATAAGAAATAAATCATAAATAGAGAAAACTTGGAATCAATTTCAACGGGGCTTTAGAGGGCGTGTTCCAATTTAACATTGTCATTTATTTTTATACTACTCAGAGAACCACACGAAAAACCAAAAGTTTATTCCGGCAATGATAGATGCCGGAGTGCCTCATGCCCTCTCAGTCATTCACGCCATCACCGGTCTCAGTCACGCGCAGCGACTGGGACGGTCTGTCCGCACCGAGTCTGCCGGAGGTATTTCGCTCGATACCGGTCCCAAGCGGCGCCCGGTTCTGGCGCAAGATCGGCGCCTTTACCGGTCCTGGCTACCTGATCGCCGTCGGTTACATCGATCCCGGCAATTGGGCGACCGACTTGGCCGGGGGCGCCAGGTACGGATATGCGCTGCTGTCGGTCATCATCCTGTCGAGCCTGCTCGCGGTGTTTCTGCAGACACTGTCGCTGCGGCTCGGCATCGCCACCGGACGCGATCTCGCCCAGCTTTCGCGTGAGCGGTTCTCTATCCCGGTCGCGACCGGGCTGTGGATCGGCTGTGAACTGGCCATCATAGCCTGCGATCTCGCCGAGGTGATCGGCGCCGCCGTGGCGCTGCAATTGCTGTTCGGCCTGCCGCTGATCGCCGGCGTGTGCCTCACGGCGGCCGATGTGTTTCTGGTGCTGTGGCTGCAGAGCCGCGGCTTTCGCTACATCGAGGCGCTCGTCATGGCGCTGCTTTGCGCAATCGCCGCGTGCTTTGCGATGGAAATGGTCATCGCCAGCCCCGATCTGGCCGGGATTTCCGCCGCGATCCTGCCGTCACGGCAGATCGTTGCCGACCCCGGGATGCTGTATCTGGCGATCGGCATCCTGGGCGCGACCGTGATGCCGCACAATCTCTACCTGCACAGCTCGATCGCCCAGACCCGCAACTACGCGGTCGATCAGCGCGGCAAACGCGAGGCGATCCGCTTTGCGACGATCGACTCGACGACTGCGCTGATCGCGGCGTTGTTTATCAACGCTGCGATCCTGATCCTCGCCACCGCGTTCAACCGCGCCGGCTACACCGATGTCAGCGAGATCCAGGACGCCTATCGCCTGCTGACCCCGGTGCTGGGCGGCGGATTGGCGAGCCTGCTATTCGGCCTGGCCTTGCTGGCGGCGGGGCAGAACTCGTCGGTCACCGGCACCCTGGCCGGGCAGATCGTCATGGAAGGCTTTATGCGGCGGTCGCTGTCGCCGGGGCTGCGGCGACTGGTGACGCGCGGCCTGGCGATCCTTCCCGCGGTGGTCGTCATTGGCATTTGCGGCGAGAGCAGCGCCGGGCGGCTGCTGATTCTCAGCCAGGTCGTGCTCAGCCTGCAACTGAGCTTCGCAGTGGTGCCGCTGCTGATGTTCACCGGCGACGCCCGGCTGATGGGCAGCTTTGCAAACCGCCGCTGTGTCCGCCTGATCGGCTGGGTCTGCGCCGTGGCGATCGCCGGCGCGAATGCCTGGCTCGTCTGGACCACGCTCGCCTGAACTTCCGCACACCTCGAACCGAACCTGAAGGAGGCTCGTCATGGTCAAACGTGATGTCGCGATCAACATCCTGCGCGAAACCCTGTCCCGCCGGCACCTTGTCGGCGCCGGAACGGCGGTTGCAACGGCGGCGGCCCTGGCGCCCACCACCGTGTTCGGCCAGTCGCGACAAACCATCATGACAGGCGAGGCAAACAGCAGCGCCGCCGATATGGGACCCGAAAACAACGCGATGAAGTCGATCAACGCCGACGGCTTCATGCCGCCGCCGACCGATCACGGGAGCGTGCCGCAATTCTGGCACTCGTTTTCGGCGGTGCACCGGCGCGTACAGGATGGCGGCTGGGCGCGGCAGGTCAATGTCGAGGATTTCCCGATCTCGACCGAGATCGCCGGAGTCAACATGAAGCTCAACGCCGGCGGCATCCGGGAACTGCATTGGCACGCGGCAAATGAGTGGTCGCTGATGCTGTCGGGGAATTGCCGGCTGACCGCAATCGACCTCGACGGCAAATCCTATGTCGCCGACGTGGCACAGGGCGATTTGTGGTATTTCCCCACCGGCATTCCCCACTCATTGCAGGGCCTTGGCCCAGAAGGGTGCGAGTTTCTGCTGGTCTTCGACGACGGAAGGTTCTCCGAAGACAATACGACGCTGATCTCGGATTGGGCGATCCACACCCCACCAGAGGTATTGGCGAAAAACTGGAACGCGCCGCAAAGCGCCCTCGAACCGCTGCGATCGATACCGCGCGAAGGCAAATACATCTTCCAGGCGCCGGTGCCGGGATCGCTGGCGAGCGATCAGCAGGCCGCGGCCAATGGACGGCCGGCGACACCGATCAAGTTCCAGTTCGCGATGCAGGGCATGCCGCCCACTAAGTCCGGCCGCAACGGCGAGGTGCGCATCGTCGATTCAACCAACTTCCCGATCTCGACAAATATCGCAATGGCGCATGTTCGGCTGAAACCCGGCGGGCTGCGAGAGCTGCACTGGCACCCCAACGCGGATGAATGGCAGTACTACCTGCAAGGCAGCGGCCGGATGACCCTCTTCCACAACAAGTCCGAGGCTAGCACCGCCGATTTCAACCCGGGCGATGTCGGATACGTGCCGAAGACGCTCGGCCACTACATCGAAAACACGGGAACCGACGATCTCGTCTTCCTGGAGATGTTCAAGGCGCCGAAATACGAGGATCTCTCCCTCAATGACTGGATGACCCACATCCCCCCGGAGCTGGTGATGCAGCACCTCGGGATTTCAGCGGAAACACTGGGAAATATTCCAAAGGCGAATTTGGCAGTACTGCCCGCCTGACCCGAGCGATCAGCACTCTCGCACAACCGCGGGTCTGCTATGCGCGCAATTCGTCAGGTTTGGTCGGTTTCTCGTTTGCATCGACAACCGCCTCGACCAGCGCCGCGCGCGGTGAAGCCAATGCAGCCTGAACCGCCGGTCGCACCTCTTCCGGCCGCTCGCAACGAAAACCATCGGCGCCGCACGCCTTGGCGAAGGCCACAAAATCTATCGGCGAGAGCTCGCAACCGTAATTCTGGTAGCCGATCTCGCGCTGCTCGAACATGACTTCGGCCAGCGCGTTATTCTTAAGCACGATGACCTTGATCGGCAGATTATGCGCGACGGCGGTGGTCAATTCCGCCATCAGCATTGCGAAGCCGCCGTCGCCGACGATCGCCACTGACTGCCGGCCATAGGCGAGTTGCCCGGCGATCGCATAGGACATTCCCGGCGCCATCGAGGCAAGCATACCGGTGCCGGTGATCCGCTGGTTTGCCCGCAACCGCAGGCAGCGCGCCGAGAAATGTGTGTTGGCGCCGCAATCCAGCGAAATGACCGCGTCATCCGCGATCAGGTCGCTCACAGCGCGGATTACCATCTGCGGCCGCAACGGCGATCGGGCCGTAGTTTCGACCGCATCGAGCAGAGCGTTCCACTCGCCCATCCGGTGTTGTGCCTCGGTAAGGAAGCCGCGGTCGCCTTTCCGTTGCAGGAGCGGGAGCAATGCCTGCAGTGTCGCCCTGACATCGCCCATCAGGCCCACCTCAACTGGATATCGCAGCCCCAGCCGGTCGGGCTTTAGATCGACCTGCACTCCGCGCGCTTGGCCCGGCTTCGGGTAGTATTCCTCCCAGGGCATCGTCGAGCCGAGGATGAGGACAGTATCGCATGTCTTCATGGCCCATGACGACGGCGAGGTCCCGAGATCACCGATGCCGCCGGTGGTAAAGGGGGAGTCGTCGGGCAATACCGCCTTGCCGAGGAGGGCTTTCGCCACCGGCGCGGCCAGCGTATCCGCGAGCCGGGACACCTCATCGCGTGCCGAGAGCGCTCCTTGTCCTACCAGCACCGCGATCCGCGTGCCGGCGTTCAGAACGTCGGCAGCGGCCTTCAGCTCACCCGCGGAAGGCGTGATTATCGGGGGCTCCCATGACGAGGAGGTTCGCGCGCCTGGATTTCGCATCGACCGCTTGTCGACCGAAAGCGGCATCATCTGTACATCCTTGGCGATCGTGAGGTGGGCGACGCCGCGGTCGCCCAGCGCCGCACGACAGGCACGGTTTGCGACCATGATCGCGTGCTCTGGCCCGGTGACTTCGACATTATAGAGCGCCACCTCCTGCATCAGACGCACGGTGTCGAGGTCTTGCTGAAAGCGGACGCCGATCAGATCATGAAAGGTGAGACCAGTTAGCGCCACCACCGGCGCCCCGTCGAAGTAAGCGTCGTAGAGGCCATTTAACAAATGCACCGCGCCGGGACCGGTGGTGCCGACGCAGACGCCGAGCCGACCGGTATGCTTTGCCATCCCGCACGCCATGAAAGCAGCGGCTTCCTCGTGCCGCACGCCGATATAGGCAACGCGGTCGCGCCGTTTACGGAGCGCCTCAATGAGCGGGTTGATGCCGTCCCCAACGACGCCAAAGACATGGGTCGCGCCCCACTGGATCAGCGTCTCGACGATAATGTCGGAGGTGTTGAAGTCGTCGCCGAATTGTGGCGCGGGTTGCGTCGTTATATCGGCCGTGGTTTCCGACGGCCCCGCCGCCTGTGCGCCGCCCGCTACACCCGCCAGCGTTGCGCCTGCTGCTGCCAGTTGAATAAAGCCTCGGCGGTGCAGCCTGTCTGGCATCCCATACTCCTGCGTTCGCCGGCGCTTCACGGCATGCGACGCGCCTCGCGGTATCGCCTCGGAGACAAACGTACCGACATCGCTATCGTTTGCATAAATGGCGCCTTGGCGCCCTGCAGCCCGCGACGGCGCCCACTGCCTCAAGATCGACTATGCGGAGGAGAAACCGGCAGCGGGCTTCGGCAGTGATGGCGCGGAGACGGTTGCTGTCAAGGCCGTGTCCAAAACGCACGAAGACCCGGCGGTCGGTAATGCGGCAGCAGCCTTCGCCGCGGCGCCGGTCATACCACCGGAGCGTCTGCGATGTCGTCGCCATGGCGTGTGAGCAGATCCGCGAACGTTTGGCGAAGTGGCTGCGGCCGCCGCGTCAAGCGGTCCTTTGGCCGGCAAGGACGCCGCAAGCCTGACGCCCTTCGGGGACATGCTGACGGCGCCGGACGGACAGGCCGAGAAGCTGGATGACGCGGTTGCTCGCCCCGCCAACGGCGCCATCGAGACTTATGCCGAGAACATTCCTTCAGATCGGTATTGATGTAGCGGGCAAACCGACGATCGATCTCGGTCGCGTCGCGCGATACAGAGGTGATCTTCGTTCCCGAGGAAGACAGCGCCGTCAACCTACTCGGCATCAAGGGTCTCGGCGAACTCAGCAATGTCGGCACCAACGCCGCGGTGGCCAACGCCGTCTACCATGCGACCGGTGTGCGGGTGCGCAAACTTCCGATCCGCCTTGAAAAGCTCCTCGACGCCCCAATGCTCGAAATCTGAGGCGATGTTGTATCGGCATTTGGACAATCGTTCCCGCTATCCGCTATCGGCGCTCTACTGCCGCTGGCGGTGTCCCGCCGGGTGACCGGTTTCGCCAGAAAGCTGCCGCGTGCTCGAAATGGAAACCAGCAGTCCGTCTTACGCTGACAATGCATTTGCCGTCACCGAAAGCGACGGACAGTTGGCGGCTGTCGGCGAGTGCCCCAAACCCAGCCGGCCGGCGCGTCTGCGGCAAGCGCTACTCGGGCCGCTCGCGAACATCTACGGCGTTTCTAACAAGGTGCTGGCGATGGCGTTGGCCGAGCTGTTGCTCAGTGGCGACGCCAAGCGGCCGGCGTGGATCGAAGCCGGCACGGTGATGATTGCGATCGACACGCTGGTGCACAACTTCCTACACCGCACCGGCATCCTGCGCGATCTTGCTGCCGAGCACGCTTATGGCTCCCGCTGCTACGCGCCGAACGGCTGCGCCCCGATCATCGAACGAATCGCCAACAAGATCGACGCCCGGCGCTTTAATCCGGCTTACCCCGCCGTCTTTCCGCGGTTCGTGCAGCACGCTATCTGGCGGTTCTGCGCCCAGACGAGTTTCAACCGCTGCAACGGTAACCGCATCGATGATCGCGCCGCGTGCGAGCAGCTTGATTGCCCAGTGTTCACGCGCCGCGCTCGCGTGCCGATGAAACCGGCGTAAACATAAGGCGCCCAGAAATCATTTGCATATCGTTGTGTTCTCTATATGTGCACGATGCGGCGGCGTGTGAGTGCCGGCCGTAACGACCGCAACTGCTTTGCTTCCGGAGTTCTGAACGAGCGAAAAAGTATCCGATACTGGTGGTGCTCGGCACCGATGTAGAGGGAAAATGGCATGCCTCTCGGTTCGACGACAGCGAACTAGCATTGGTCCGCCGTGCCGCCGATCTGATGGGGTATTACGTGGTGCGTGTGCAGACCGACAACGCCGAGCTGCACGCGCTCGCCGAAGCGCTGCCGGTCGGCAAGATCTTCGCCAGCGGCAAGGCCTTCGTGCCGTTCGTCGCCGGTCCGGTGTTCCAGAAGCTGGCACCGCTGAGTGAAGGCGGCGAGCCGATCAACACCGAGCGGGCCGCAGCCGAAGGCCCAAGTGCCAAGATGAACCAGCCCGACGCCACCACCACGGCCGACGCGCTATAGTCGAAGATCGAGATCGGCACGATGGTGCTAGCTGACCGGCCCGAGCTGTACGGTCCGGGCTGGTGGCAATGTGTCGTGGTGGCAGTTGATGGCGACGATTTCACATTGCGGTGGGCCGATGATCCGAGCGAACGGCCGTTTCGGACATCGCGCCGCACCGTCGGCTTGCGGCATCCCAGCAGCTTCGAGAGCCCCGCGAGCTGATCCGCTCCATTGAGGCCAATACGGTGACGTAAACCACCGCCGATCTGATTTCCGGCACCGCCGGACAGCAACAAACCAAGAACCATCGCGGCCCCTGTGCGAGGTCCAAGGGCGTCGTGCGCTTACGCGTGCGGCGCCCTTGTCATTTCACCATCACCAATCCAGAGGATGTTTCATGCAGCCCTAGCGCATGCGCGTCGACCGCATCGTCGATTTCGGCACCGTCATCAGCCTGGTCGGCATCGACACCGAAACCACCGAACTGGTCACGATCCATGTCGATCACCGACCGTTCGCTTGCTTCTGGCAGGCTTGGTTCGATGCCGGCAAGCCGCCACCGGTCGAGTACGAGGCCGACCGGCTGCTGCTGCGGCTCACGATGCAGCCGGCCGGCGAGGGCTCTTGTCCGCTGATCGAACTCGATGGCCACGATGCGCCGCCGGCAACGCTCGACCAGGCGGCCCAGGATATCGGCCAATGAGCGAGCGCTCGCCTCCCAAGACCGCCCGCATCCGCGAGTTGAACGATCAGCTCCGGCGCGAGCATGCCGGCGGCCGCATCGTCATCACCGCTGGGGTGAACGCGCTCGGCACCGAAGAGATGTGCTGCGTGCTGGCGGCCATCTCCGCGTTCGACAACTTCAGCGAGGACAACGATCCGTTGGACGAGCACGATTGCGCTGTGCTCACCGTCAGCGGCCGGCCTATCATCTTCAAGATCGATTATTTCGACCGGCAACTTGTCTACCATTCTCCCGATGCCAGCGATCCGGCGGTCACGATGCGCGTGCTGACCGTCATGCTGGCCGAAGAATATTGAGCGGCGGCAATGGCTGGCAAACAGGCCAAGACCTTGACGCGCTCGCAAGTCGCCGCCGCGCTGCGCCACGTCCGCCGCAATCGCTACCCGCAGCGTGATCGGGTGATGATCCTGCTGTCGGTGAAAGCCGGTTTGCGCGCCGGCGAGATCGCCAAGCTAACCTGGCCGATGCTGCTGACCGCCGATGGCCGGCTCGCCGACAGCATCGAGCTGCACGACCGCGCCGCCAAGAAGCGCAGCGGCCGGACCATTCCGCTGCACCCCGAACTGCGCCGGGCGCTGCAG
>JAFAYW010000216.1 GCA_019240125.1 Alphaproteobacteria bacterium | reverse complement strand
TGGGCCCGTCATGCGGGTAATTGGCGTACTGTCCCGGCACGTTCGAGGTCCAGCGCGGCATTTCGGCGGCCTGTTGCGGATCGAGGCCGAAATCGGCCATCGCCGACATGATCTGGAAATTGATCTGCACCTGATTGTCGGCGCCCGGCGTGCCGAACACGCCCCATAATTTGCCGTCCTTAAGGACCAGTGGCGGGTTCATCGTATGGCGCACCCGGCGACCTGGCCGCAGATGGTTCGGGTGCGCCGGGTCGAGGTGCCAATAGGCCATGCGGTTGTTGAGCAGAATGCCGGTGTCGGGCTCGGTAACGCCGGAACCCCAGGCGCTATTGATGCTCTGAATACCGGAGACCGCGTTCCCGTCGCCATCGGCGGTGCAGAAATAGGTCGTGTTGCCGGCCGCATCGGGGATGCTGTGGGTCGGCGCGGCGCGCTGCCGGTCGATCCGAGCGGCGAGTCGGGCGGTGTAATCGGCCGAAAGCAGCCGGTCGAACGGCGCGTCGACGGTGCGCGGGTCGGCTCCCCAGCGCTCGCGATCGGCGAAGGCGAGCTTCTTGGCCTCGACCATCACATGCACCAGCTCGGCCGAGCCCAACCCCATCGCATGCACATCGAAATGCTCGAGGATCTTCAGCTCCTGCAGCAGCACAAAGCCGGTCGAGTTGAGCGGCGCCTCCAGCACCGTCAGGCCGCGATAATCGATCGCGATCGGCGCCTGCCGCTCGGCGGTGAACCCCGCCAGATCAGCCTCGGAGATCAGCGCGCCGCAACGTTGCATCGCCGCCGCCGCGCGCCGCGCCAGCGGGCCCCGGTACAGACAGTCGCTGCCCTCGGCGGCGATCTCCTCCAGCGTCCGCGCCAGGGCCGGCTGGCGGATGCACGCGCCGACCGCCGGAACGGTGCCGCCATGCAGGAAGATGTCGCCGCTCGCCGCGCCGGCGCGCAACGTCCGGGCGTGCTCGCCGGCAAAATGATGGTAGTGCGGCGTCGCCCCGAAACCCTCCTGCGCCAGCCGGATCGCGTCAGCGCAGAGGCTCGCCCAAGGCAGCGTGCCGTAATCAGCATGCGCGATGCCGAGCCCCGCCAGCATGCCGGGGACCGACGCCGAGAGCGGCCCAGTACGCGGTATACCGGCGGCATAACGCTCCGGTGTCGCGGCGGCTGGGGCGGGGCCGGTGCCGTTGATGACGACGGTGCGGCCGGTCTTGCCGTCGAGCACGTGATAGAAGGCGTCACCGCCGATGCCCGACATCATTGGCTCGACCACCGCCAGCGCCAGCGCCGTCGCCACCGCTGCATCGATTGCGTTGCCGCCGGCGCGCAGGGCCATCAGTCCGGCCTGCGCCGCCAGCGGGTGATTGGCCGTGACGGCGCCGCGTTTCCCGATGTTCAGCGCACGGTAGCTGCGGTGCTCGTGCATACGGCGACTCCTCGATGGTTGCGTTATGGCTTGAGGGCGCAAAGAGCGCGACACGGCATCACAGCCTTTGCCATAGTGCGGTTCAATCGGATTTTGCGGATGGAGCAGGACTGCGATGGACCAGCCAGCGGCAAAACAGGCGTCGGACGCCGCGGCGCTGCGGGAGATGCAGGCGCCGCTCAAGGCGAAATACCGCGATGCGCCCGAGGCGGCCGTCGTCACCTTGAAGGCGCAGGGCGATCTGTCGGATGGCGCAATTGCCTGCAAGGTCGAGACGGGGAGGGCGCTGGTCGAGGCCGGCCTGCATCCCGCCACCGGCGGCAGCGGTCTTGAGGCCTGCTCCGGCGACATGCTGCTCGAAGCGCTCGTGGCGTGCGCCGGGGTGACGCTGAAGGCCGTCGCAACGGCGCTCGAATTCAAGCTCGATGGGGGCCGTGTGCACGCCGAGGGTGATCTCGATTTCCGCGGCACGCTGGGGGTCGATCGCAACGCGCCAGTCGGGTTCCGCGCGATCCGCCTCAATTTCGATCTGGATACCGACGAGCCGCAAGACCGCATCGACACGCTGCTGAAATTGACCGAGCGCTATTGCGTCGTGCTGCAGACGCTGCGCAACCCGGCCGAGTTCTCGGCGGCGATCAAGGTGGCCTAACCGCGATAGGCGATCAGCACGGCGCCGCCGGCGATCAGCGCGACGCCGAGCCAGTTCGGCGCGGTGAGCCGCTCGCCGAGAAACGCCACGCCGAACAATGCGACGAGCACGACGCTGAGCTTGTCGATCGGTGCGACGCGCGCGGCCTCGCCCAGTTTGAGGGCGCGGAAATAGCAGGTCCATGAGGCGCCGGTCGCCAACCCTGATAACACCAGGAAGGCGTAGGTGCGGCCAGTGACCGCACCGGGTGCCTGCCATTGTCCGGTGCCGGTCAGGAAGGCCGTCAAGGCGAGCAGGATCACGATCGTGCGGATAAAGGTCGCGAAATCAGAATTGACGTCGGAAACGCCGATCTTGGCGAAGATCGCGGTCAAGGCCGCGAAGATCGCCGACAACACGGCCCATGCCTGCCAGGTCATGAACGTTGCTCGCAATTCAGGCTCCTTCGACGAATCTGATTCCGGTGCACACGTTTAACCGTGTGCGTTCCAGGCCCAGTCTATGCATAATGATTAGATGGGCACATCCGCGACGCGATGCGCCCGTGTTGCAACGCACAATTCGTAGAGCATTCGCGTATGGAACCGACTAGGGGCCCTGGACTGTACGATCCGCGCAACGAGCACGACGCGTGCGGCGTCGGCTTTGTCGCCAATATTCAGGGCCGAAAATCGCATGACATCATCAAGAACGGGCTGCGGATCCTGTTGAACCTGGATCATCGCGGCGCCGTGGGTTCGGACCCGCTGGTCGGCGACGGCGCGGGCTGCATGATCCAGATGCCCGACAAGCTGCTGCGCCATTGGGCCGGCGAGCGCGGCCTCGAATTGCCGCCGGAAGGCCGCTATGCGGTCGCGATGTGCTTTCTGCCGCGAGATGAGAGGGTGCGTGCCTTCGCCATCGCGCATTTCGAGCATTTCATCCGCGCTGAGGGGCAGCGGCTGGTGGGGTGGCGCGATGTCCCGGTGACGCTCGATGGGCTCGGCAAGCGCGTCATCGAGACGATGCCGCATATGGCGCAGGCCATCGTCGCCGCGTCGGCCGACATCGCCGATCAGGACGCCTTCGAGCGGAAGGTGCTGACGATCCGCAAGCAGACCCTGAACAGCCTGTTCAAGCTGGCGCAGGAGAAGGGGCTGCCGAGTCTGCCCGAACTCTACATGCCATCGTTTTCGACTCGCACGATGGTCTATAAGGGGCTGCTGCTCGCCGGCCAGGTCGAGAGCTTCTACGACGATCTGCGCAACCCGCTCACCGTATCGGCGCTGGCGCTGGTGCATCAGCGGTTTTCAACCAACACCTTTCCGTCGTGGCGGCTGGCGCACCCCTATCGGTTCATCTGCCATAATGGCGAGATCAACACGGTGCGCGGCAACACCAACTGGATGCATGCGCGCCGCCAGGCGATGTCGTCTGACCTGCTCGGCGACGATCTTGCCAAGATGGTGCCGCTGATCGGCTACGGTCAGTCGGATACGGCGTGCCTCGACAACGCGCTGGAGTTGCTCGTTATTGGCGGCGGCTATTCCCTGGCACACTCGATGATGATGCTGATCCCGGAGGCGTGGGCCGACCCGCTGATGGACCCGGACCGGCGCGCCTTTTACGAGTACCACGCGGCGCTGATGGAGCCGTGGGATGGGCCGGCGGCGATCGCCTTCTCCGACGGCCGCCAGATCGGCGCGACGCTCGACCGCAACGGGCTGCGGCCGGCGCGCTACATTCTGACCGACGACGACCACGTGATCCTCGCCTCGGAAGCCGGCGTGCTCCCCGTGCCAGAAGAGAAGATCGTCAAGAAGTGGCGGCTGCAGCCCGGCAAGATGCTGCTGATCGATTTCGAGCAGGGCCGCATCATCAGCGACGACGAGATCAAGAATCAGCTCGCGGCCGAACACCCCTACGACAACTGGCTGAAAGAGACGCAGTACAAGCTTGAGGAACTGCCCGAGGCGGCGGAAACGGCGCAGCCGGCGGTCACCAACGACCCGGCGGCCCGCCTAGATCTGCAGCAGGCCTTTGGCTACACTCAGGAGGACACGCAGTTCTTCCTCGAGCCGATGGCGCGCGACGGGGATGATCCGATCGGCTCGATGGGCACCGACACGCCGATCGCCGCGTTCTCAGACCGGCCAAAGCTGCTTTACAACTACTTCAAGCAGAATTTCGCGCAGGTAACCAATCCGCCGATCGACCCGATCCGCGAGCAATTGGTGATGTCGCTGATCTCGATGATCGGCCCGCGCCCCAATCTGCTGAGCCACGAGGTCGGCACGCACCACCGTCTTGAGGTTGCGCAACCGATCCTGACCGATGCCGATCTCGCCAAGATCCGCAACATCGAGGGGCTGATCGACGGGCGCTTCAAGACGGACACGCTCGACATCACCTGGCCGGTCGCCACCGGCGCGGCGGGCATCAAGCCGACGCTCGACCGGCTTTGCGCCGAGGCGACTCTGGCGGTGCAGGCCGGGCACAATATCCTGATCCTGTCGGACCGCGCGGTCTCGGCGGAGCGGGTGCCGATCCCGGCCTTGCTGGCGACCTCGGCGGTGCACCATCACCTGATCCGGGAGGGGCTGCGCACCTCGACCGGCATCGTTGTCGAAACCGGCGACGCGCGCGAGGTGCACCATTTCTGCGTGCTTGCCGGATACGGCGCCGAGGCGATCAACCCCTATCTCGCCTTCGCGACGCTGGAGCAGATCCGCACCGAAACCGGCCTGCCGCTCAGCGCCTATGACGTGCAGAAGAACTACATCAAGGCGGTCGGCAAGGGCATCCTCAAGGTGATGTCCAAGATGGGCATCTCGACCTACCAGTCCTATTGCGGCGCGCAGATTTTTGACGCAGTCGGGCTCGAGGGCAAATTCGTCGACCAGTACTTCACC
>JAFAYW010000193.1 GCA_019240125.1 Alphaproteobacteria bacterium | reverse complement strand
CCAGGGTTTCGTCCGCAACAACCTCCGGGTGTTGCAAGGCGGCGGCAAACGCGGCGCCACGACCACCCGCGGCGAGGCGACCGCGCCCATCGACGTACCGCTCCCCCTCTTCGCCGGCGCCAGCGCGCTGGCCGTCGCCGAAACCACCACCGTCACCGTCGCGACGGTGACACCGGGCGACACCCGCCTCGAACAGATCCGCGAAGCCCGCATGAAAGGCTACGAAGGCGACAGCTGCGGCGAATGCGGCAACTTCACCCTCGACCGCAACGGCACCTGCCTGAAATGCGACACCTGCGGCTCAACGAGCGGGTGCAGCTGAGTAGTTTAAACAGCCGACCGTGGAAATCATTTTTAGTTCTGGAACCTGCGGTGTTTCGACGGCAGCTCCTGCTCTAGCCGGAGCCGTTTTCCAGCAGCTCGGCGATGGCGGTGACGAGGTCCTGGGGCCGAAACGGCTTCGTCAATGTCATTGACGCACCGAAGACCTTGGCCATGCCGAGATAATCGTCCGCGTTGCCGTTGCTGCCGCCGGAGATGGCGACGATCGGCAATTCCGGCCGCACCCGCCGAACCGCCCGGACCATCTCGATACCATCCATTTCCGGCATGATGATATCGGTAACGATCAGATCGGCATGATCATAGGTCACGATGTCGATGGCTTTGCGGCCATTGTCGCAGCGAAGCACGGTGTGCCCGGCCGCTTCGAGCGTCAGGCGGATCACCTGCTGCAGGACCGGGTCGTCATCGATGACGAGAATCTGCGCCATTGGATCGGCAATCTACACGCACGCGGCGCGATGCCGCTATAGGCCATGCGGTGCCGGCGCATAAACAAGCCGCCGGCGGGGTGCTTTCGCCGCCGCCGGCTTGGCGTAAATCTGCTTTGTCGCCTCGACCAGAAGCACGCCGCCAAGCCGGGGAAACCAGCGCCGGCCGAGGCGCTCCCAGGCGAGCGCCGAGCGCAGGACCATGCGCCCGCCGGCCGGCGGCACGAACAGCGCGGCCTCGGTCCCGACCGGCGTAAACTGCTCGTCGCGCAGTAATTGCGAGAGCTGAGAAACCGTATAGGGGCGGCCGGAGCCGAATGGCGTGCGGTCGAGCCGCGCCCAGATCCCGCGTCGGTTCGGCGCCACGATCAGCACCCGCCCGCCACCCGCCAGGACACGCCAGATCTCCTTCAGCAGCGACCGCACCTCTTCGCTGGTCTCCAGGGCATGCACCAGCAGGACGCGATCGATCGAGAAATCGGCGAATGGCAATTCCCCCTCATCGGCGAGGGTCACGAGGTTTGGGCTGTCGCCTGGCCAGCGCAATACCCCGAGCGAGGCCGGCATCAACGCGAGCGTGCGTTCCGAGGAAGCGGACAGGGCCGACAGAAACGGTGTCGGGTAGCCAATGCCGAGGAGGCGCATCCCCCGCAGATCGGGCCAGACACGCTGTACCGCGCGACGGATCATGCGGCGCGCCACCTGCCCCAGTGCGCTGCGATAAAAATCGCGCAGATCGACCACATCCGCCATCGCCCGAGTTTAGCAGAGCCGGTGGGTTTCGCATTGCTGACCCCAGGGGGCGCGGCTTATCGTCCCGCCAGTGCGATCAACTTGTCACGTGGGGTGCGGCATGACGCTCACCATTCGCCCGGCCGAGCCGGAGCGCCTGCCTGATTTCGCCGGTGTCGTCGATGGCATCGACCTGCGCGAGCCGATATCGGCGCAGACCGCCGCGGCGATTGGTGCGGGGATGGACAAGTTCGCGGTGTTGATCTTTCACGACCAGCACATCAACGACGAGCAGCAACTCGCCTTCAGCCGGCATTTCGGCCCGCTGGAGCAGGCCAATGCCGATATCCGGCGTCCCGAAGACCGGCGTCTCGCTTCCGAGGTCGCCGATATCTCCAACCTCAATCGCAACAACGAGATCATGTCGCGCGACGACCGGCGGCGGCTGTTCAGCCTCGGCAACATGCTGTGGCACTCCGACAGCTCGTTCAAGCCGACCCCGGCGAAATACTCGCTGCTGCACGCCCGCATCATTCCGGGCAAGGGCGGCAACACCGAGTTCGCCGATATGCGCGCCGCCTATGACAATCTCGACGATGAGACGCGCGAGATGTGTCGCGATCTCGTGTGCATGCACAGCCAGATCTATTCGCGCGGCACGCTGGGCTTTTCCGAGTGGACCGAGGATGAATTGGCGCGCAACCAGCCGGTGCCGCAGCGCTTGGTACGGCGGCATCCCGGCAGCGGCCGGCGTTCGTTGTTCCTGTCGGCGCATGCCGGCGAGATCGTCGGCTGGCCGATGCCCGAGGCTCGCGCGTTTCTGCGCGACCTCAACGAGCACGCGACGCAGCGGAGATTCGTCTTCGCCCAGGAATGGCGGGTTGGCGACCTCGTAATGTGGGACAACCGCTGCATGATGCACCGTGCCCGTCGCTATAATCCGGGTGAGGTGCGCGAACTGCACCGCACGACGGTGGCCGACTCCGCGCCGACCCTGGCACAGGCAGCCTGAGCGCATTCCGATCAACTCGCGGCGTCAACCGGCACCGGACCCTGGGGCGGGGTTGCGCTGACGAGGCCGCCCGCCTAAATAGAGCACACAACATGAACGATTGTTGGTGCGGGCTTGGACGAGCGGGTGCAGCGCAAGTTGCGCGTTCTGGCGGACGCGGCGAAATACGACGCATCGTGCGCCTCGTCGGGAGCACCCAAGCGTTCGGCCGGTAAGGATGGGATCGGCTCGACTAGCAACGGCATCTGCCACGCCTATACTCCGGATGGGCGCTGCGTCTCCCTGCTCAAAATCCTGCTGACCAATTATTGCCTGTTCGATTGCGTTTATTGCGTCAACCGCCGCTCGTCGAATGTCGCGCGGGCGCGTTTTTCGGTCGAGGAGGTCGTGGGGCTGACCCTCGCCTTTTACAAGCGCAACTACATCGAGGGATTGTTTCTGTCCTCCGGCATCATCCGCTCACCCGATTACACGATGGAGCAGATGATGCTGGTCGCGAAATCCCTGCGGCAACAGCATGGGTTTGCCGGCTACATTCATCTGAAGACCATCCCCGAGGCCAATCCGTGGCTGATCGAACAGGCCGGGCTGTGGGCCGACCGGATGTCGATCAACATCGAACTGCCGTCGGCGCAGAGCCTCGGCCGGTTGGCCCCGGAAAAAAATGCCGGCACGATCGCCACCGCGATGGGCCAGATGCGCGAGCGCATCACCGAGGCCAAGGCCGAGCGGCGCCGCTTTTCACCGGCCGGGCAAAGCACGCAACTGATCGTCGGCGCCGATGACGCCACCGACGCAACGGTATTGCAGACCAGTGCGAGCCTTTACAGCGATTACGCGTTGCGGCGGGTGTACTACTCGGCGTTCAGCCCGATCCCGGAGGCAAGTGTCGTTCTGCCGCTAAAACCGCCGCCGCTGCGCCGCGAGAACCGGCTGTATCAGGCGGATTGGCTGCTCCGCTACTACGGCTTCAGCGCCGACGAGGTTGCCAGCGGCGGCAATGATGACGGGATGCTCGACCTTGATATCGACCCGAAACTCGCCTGGGCGCTGAAAAATCGCCATTGCTTTCCCGTCGACATCAACAAGGCCGATCGCGAGATGCTGTTGCGGGTGCCCGGGCTTGGGGTGCGTGCCGTCAACCGCATCGTCAAGGCGCGGCGGCACACGAGCCTGAGGCTCGACGATCTCGGCCGGCTCAGCACCGGCGTTAAACGGTTACTGCCGTTTGTCATCACCCCCGATCATCACCCCGCCGGCCTGACCGACAGCCTGCAATTGCGCAGCCGTCTCGTTGAACCCGCGCGACAGCTGAGCCTGTTCTGATGCGGCCGCCGGATAGCGGTACCGTCGCCGTCGCCCTGCAAGACGGCGCCGACCTCGACGGCTTCCGCCACGCCGTGCGCGGACTGGCGGCGCGCCAGATACCGCCGGACGCCGTCGCGTGGAACACCACCGGCGGCAGCGACTTGCTCGGCAATGAACCTCTTGGCGACCTCCCGCCCGACGCTCCACCGGTCTCCGTGCCGCGCCCCATCGCCGAACTGATCCAGAGCGTCGTCTGCCATCGCAACCCCGAGCGTTATGCTCTGCTCTATACATTGGTGTGGCGCGTTCTGCATGGCGAGCGGGCCGTGCTCGACGTGCAAAGCGACCCGCTGGTGCATCGCCTCGAATTGATGCGCAAGGCGATCCGCCGCGACATCCACAAGATGCACGCGTTTCTGCGCTTTCGGGAGACCACTGACCCCGACGGTGGCGAACGCTATGTCGCATGGTTCGAGCCCGATCATTACATCCTCGACGCCGCCGCGCCGTTTTTCGTCAACCGCTTCCGCAGCCTCGCCTGGTCGATCCTGACGCCGTTCGGCTCATTGCACTGGAATCGCGAGCGGCTGATCCCCGGCCCGCCAGCCCAGCGCAATGACTCGCCGGAGGGCGATGCCTTTGAGGGTGCCTGGCGTAGCTATTACGAAAGCATTTTCAACCCGGCGCGCGTCAATCCGACCGCGATGCGCACCGAAATGCCCAAGAAATACTGGCGAAACATGCCGGAAACGCGGGCGATCCCAGAGATGGTGCGCTCCGCCCAGACGCGGATGCGCGAGATGGTCGAGCGCGAGGCCGCGGCTCCTATCAAACGCGATCCGGTGAAGGCAGTAGCAGCGATGGCACAACAAACACCGCAGAACCTGGAAGCCCTCAACCGCATCATCGCCGCCTCGGCGCCGCTGACACCGGGTGCTGACCGTGCCGTGCTCGGCGAGGGTCCGCTTGGTGCCGCGATCGCCTTTGTCGGCGAGCAGCCGGGTGATGAGGAAGACCGCGAGGGGCGTCCATTTGTCGGTCCCGCCGGCCGGCTGTTCGACACGGCATTGCAGCAGGCCGGCATCGACCGTGCCAAGGCCTATGTCACCAACGCCGTCAAACACTTCAAATTCGAGCAGCGCGGCAAGCGCCGCATTCACCAGAAGCCGACCACCTCGGAGGTGAAACATTATCGCTGGTGGCTGGTCGAGGAACTGAACTTTGTCCGCCCCCGCCTCGTCGTAGCACTCGGGGGCACTGCGGCATTGGCGTTGGCCAACAAGCCGGTGTCGGTCTTGCGGGCGCGCGGACCGGCGCAGTTCGATGGGTTTGCGGGCTATGTGACAGTGCACCCGTCCTACCTGCTGCGCCTGCCGGACGAAACAGCGAAGCGCGCCGCCTATGAGCAGTTCTGCAGCGATCTAGCGCGCATCCGCGAGTTGGCCGCTTGAGGCGACGGGCCGGGCGCAGGACACGGCATCTCGTCATCGTCCTCGGTGACCAGCTCGACGGAAAATCGGCGGCGTTTGACGGGTTCGACCCGGCGCAGGACGCGATCCTGCAGATCGAGGCCCGCGAAGAAGCGACCTACATCCCACAGCACAAGCGGCGCCTCGTGCTGTTCTTCGCGGCGATGCGTCATTTCCGGGACGAACAGCGCGACGCCGGTCGCACAGTGCATTACAGCGCGCTCGATGACTCGGCCAATCACGGCACCTTAGGCGACGAAATTCGGCGTCACGCCAGGGAGTTACGTCCCGAACGGCTGTTCGTGCTGCACCCTGGCGATTGGCGGGTGCGCGAAGCCTTGCGCGCGCTCGACCTGCCTCTCGACATCCGCAGCGACGATCACTTCCTGTGCCCAAGCGGCGTGTTCGACGATTTCGCCAGAGCGCACCCGCACATGATTCTCGAAACCTTCTACCGGATGATGCGCACGCGGCTCGGCATCCTGGTCGACGAGTCCGGTAAACCCGAGGGCGGCAAATGGAATTTCGACGCAGAAAACCGCGCCCCGCTGGGCCGCGCCGCGCCGGACATCCCCCGGCCGCGCCCTTTCCCGCCCGATGCTGTGACAGACGGGGTCATCGCGCTGGTAGAGCGCAAATTACCCGACAGCCCGGGCCGGCTCAAGGATTTCGACCTGCCGGTCACCGCCGCCCAGGCGCGGGACGCTTTGCGCGATTTCGTCTCACATCGCCTGCCGAATTTCGGCCGCTACCAGGATGCGATGCGGGGCGGCGAGCCATTGCTGTTTCACTCGCGCCTCTCAGCCGCGCTCAACCTGCACCTGCTGCGGCCCCGCGAGATGCTCGATGCGGCGATCGCCAACCCCGCGGAGGCGCCGCTCAACGCGGTCGAGGGTTTTGTGCGGCAGATCCTGGGGTGGCGCGAATTTGTCCGCGGCGTGTACTGGCACCTGATGCCTGGCTACGCCGAGGAAAACGCGCTCGGCGCCAATCTGCCGGCGCCGCGCTTTCTCTGGACCGGCGAGACCGAGATGCGCTGCCTCGCCGAGGCCATCGGGCACACAATCGATTACGCCTATGCGCATCACATCGAGCGGCTGATGGTGCTGGGGCTGTTTTGTTTATTGCTCGGCGTCAAACCCTACGATGTGCATCGCTGGCACATGTCGATGTTCGCCGACGCGATCGATTGGGTGTCACTGCCCAATGCGCTCGGCATGAGCCAATACGGTGATGGCGGCAGGATCGCGACCAAGCCCTACGCCGCCTCCGGCAACTACATCAACCGCATGAGCGATCATTGCCGGCATTGCCGCTATGACCCGGGCAAGGCGGTTGGCGACGACGCCTGCCCGTTTACGACGCTCTACTGGGATTTTCTGGCGCGCCATCGCCGACGCTTCGCTGGAAACCAGCGGATGGCGATGATGTACAAGAACCTCGCGCGCAAGAGCGGCGGCGAGCTTGCCGCGATCCGCACGCACGCCGAGCAGCTGAAAGCGCGCCTCACGGCAGAGACATTCCTGCCCGGCTGAGACATCTTGCCGGAATGGCGCTCCCGATATTTGCAACAACGCTGCGGTCGCGGCTGCCGTTCTATTACGGCTGGGTGGTGCTTGCCTGCGTCTGCTGCGCCGGCTTTGCAAGGCAAGGGCCGGCGGTTGCGACGCTGTCGATCTTTGTCGCGCCGCTGAGCCACGAATTCGGCTGGTCACGCACCGCGATCTCCGGCGCCGCCTCGCTCGGCGGCCTGCTCGCGGCGGTCGCGGCGCCGTGGATCGGGCCATTGCTCGATCGCCGGGGCGCCCGTCTCGTGTTGTGCGCCGCTGTTCTGGTCAATGGCGTCGTGCTCGCGGCGTTGTCGCTGACCAGCTCATTGACGATGTTCTACCTGCTATTCTGCATCATCCGGCTGAACTGGGCCGCGCCCTTCGAACTCGGCTTATACGGCGCCATCAGCAACTGGTTTGTCGCGCGCCGCACCTTCGCCGCGTCGATCGCGGCCCTGTCGCAGGCCGTCGGGTTGGCGGCGATGCCGTTGGTCGCACAGGGGGCCATCCTGCATCAGGGATGGCGCGCCGGCTGGCTGGCGCTCGGGGCCGTCACCCTTACCGTCGGGCTTGTGCCCGCCTGGCTGTTGCTGGTGCGACGCCCGGAAGATCTGGGTCTCGTGCCTGACGGCCCCACCCCGCCCGTGACCCGATCGGCACGGCGCCGCATCGCAGCAGCGGAGCCGGCATTTTCGCGGCGACAAGCGCTGCGCACTCCAGCCTTCTGGCTATTGCTGCTTTATACGATGCTGGTCTACCCGGTGCAGGCGGGGGTTAGCCTGCACCAGGCACCGTTTCTGATCGAGCGCGGCATTGATGCGACAATCGCGGCGACGATCGTCAGCGCCTTTTCGGGGGCGTCGGCGCTGGCCTCGCTGGTATGCGCCACCCTGCCGCGAGCGATCCCGGTGCGCTATCCGCTTGCCGCGGCCGGTGCGCTGTTGGCGACGGGTCCGTTGATCATGCTGCAGGTGCACGGTCCGGCGACCGGCTATGCAGGCGCCGCCGTGTTCGGCTTCGGCCTGGGCGGCATGATGACGCTGGTGCCGATTGCCTGGGCCGACTATTTTGGCCGCGCGCATTTTGGGGCGATCCGCGGCATCGCCTTGCCGGCACAGGTCTTGGCGCAGGCCGCGGGGCCGCTGATTTCCGGCGCGCTGCGTGATCTGACCGGCGATTACCGGCTGTCGCTAATGGTATTCGCCGTTGTCGCGGCCCTCAGCATCGTCACGGCGTTGCTGGCGCGCCAGCCGGCGATAGGGCCCGATGCGGTCCAGCTCGCGTGAGAGCTTGTCTCTTTATTCCATGCAGGTAATGGTGGCTGGGTCAGCGGGAGAAATCGTGGATGGCGATGCGGGCGCGCAACCTGCCGGTACTGGGGCCGCAAGGCTTTATCAGCCTGGCTTATTGGGAATGGGAAGGCCCCTCGGGTGCCCCGACCGTACTGTGCGTGCACGGGCTGACCCGCAATGGACGCGATTTCGATTTCCTGGCCGAGGCGCTGGCAAACCGCTTCCGGGTGATCTGCCCCGACATGCCGGGCCGCGGCCGCAGCGATTGGCTGGACGACCCGCAGCTTTACGGCTTTCCCTTCTACCTCTCAGTTCTGGGCGCGCTCTACGCGCGGCTCGATACGCCGACCGTGCATTGGGTCGGCACGTCAATGGGCGGGCTGCTGGGAATGCTGTTCGCGTCATTGCCGAACTCGCCGGTGCGCAGCCTCGTGCTCAATGATGTCGGGCCGATTGTCGCCAAGGAGGGTCTGGAGCGCATCGGCAGGACCGTCGGTAGCGACCCATCTTTCCTCAACCGCAAGGAGCTCGACGCCTATCTGCGCGAGAACTACCAGGGCTTCGGCCCGCTTTCAGCGGCGCATTGGCGGCACCTGCTGGCGCATTCCGGCCGCACCCGCGGTGACGGCAAGCTCGGCCTCGCTTATGATCCGAAGATCGGCGACGCCTTCCGCGCCACCGAGGGCGAGAAATTGCAGGATGTGGATTTCTGGAATTTCTATGACCAGATCCGCTGCCCTACTCTGGTATTGCGCGGCGTCGAATCCGACATTCTGCGCGCCGCCGACGCCGCGGCGATGCAGCAACGCGGGCCGCGCGCCGAACTTGCCGAATATCCCGGTGTCGGGCATGCCCCCGCTCTTATGGCGCATGACCAGATCGGCGCCGTCCGCAAATTCCTGCTGGATGGCTGACCCTGATTGACCCGCACCGCCTATCTCGCGGCTGAAGGCTTTGTCGACGAACTGGCCGCTGAGCTTGGCGCCGTCGAACGGGCGCACGATCGGCTGCTGATCGCGCCGGGCGCGCCGCGACCGTCGGCCTGGGCCCAGAACATCTGGTATGACGCGCAGCGAATCGAGATTGCCTCGATCGGCGACGCGGCGCGCCGTCTGCGCGCGATCCAGCGAAACTGGGCGGCCTACGCGCCGATCCTGCACCGACGCGCGATGCTGATCCAGGAGCGCCTGCCGGTCGTCTCCGCAAAGCCTCTGGCGTTTCCTGCTCCCGCGCCGACCGCGCCGCTCGGCTCGTGGACCTTGCTCGACCCCAACACGCTTCTGGCTGCGCCCCATTGCAGCAACCCTTTCCCCAATGGCGACGTGCATTTCGTCGAGGACCGCACCGGGCCGCCAAGCCGCGCCTATCTCAAACTATGGGAGGCGCTGACCGTGGCGGGGCAGTACCCGGCGGCTGGCGACACCTGTCTCGACCTCGGCAGCAGCCCGGGCGGTTGGAGCTGGGCCTTGGCCGGGCTCGGCGCGCGGGTGATCAGCGTCGATAAGGCTCCGCTCGCGCCGGAGGTGGCACGCCTGCCGAATGTCGACTACCGCGGAGACAGCGCGTTCGCGCTCGATCCGGCGGCCATCGGGCCGATCGACTGGCTGTTCAGCGATGTCGTGTGCTACCCGGCACGGCTGCTCGCGCTTGTCGAGCGCTGGCTGGCGGCGGGGCTGTGCCGGCGGTTTGTCTGCACGATCAAGTTCCAGGGCGAGACCGATCACGCAATCGCCGGGAAATTCGCCGCGATCCCCGGATCGCAGGTGCGCCACCTGTTCCACAACAAGCATGAGCTGACCTGGCTGAAGCTCACGTGAGGGGCATTGCCGGAGGCGCGGCAACGACGCACTCTCGCCACCGGCCAGCCCGAACAAACTCTGCAACCAAGGAGGCACACATGGAACTCGGACTGCGCGGCAGGAAAGCTCTGGTGACCGGCGCCTCGAAGGGAATCGGCCGCGCCTGCGCCGAGGCCCTGGCCGCCGAGGGGTGCGATGTCACGCTGGTATCACGCACATCAGCCGATCTGGAGACGGTGCGCGCGAAGATCGCCGCCGAGCACAATGTCGGCGTGCGGGTATTCGCGCTCGACCTGTCGGATAGCAGGAATGTCGACACGGTCGCGACGGAATGCAGCGACATCGACATCCTCGTCAACAATGCCGGCGCCATTCCCGGCGGCAATATCGCCCAGATCGACGAGGCGCGCTGGCGCCAGGCCTGGGACCTCAAGGTGTTCGGCTACATCAACATGACGCGCCGGTTTTATGCCCACATGGCGGCGAGGCGCAGTGGCGTCATCGTCAACATCCTCGGCGCCGCCGGGCAGAACCCCGATTCCGACTATATCGCCGGCTCGTCTGGCAACGCCTCGCTGATGGCGTTCACGCTGGCGATGGGCGGCAGCTCACCGCGCGACAATGTCCGGGTTGTCGGCATCAACCCCGGCCCGGTGATGACCGAGCGGCTCATCACATTGATGCGGACCCGGGCCGAAAACAGCCTCGGCGATCCGGAGAAATGGACCGAATTGATGAAGCCACTCGCTTTTGGCCGAGCCGCCAAGCCCGAGGAGATCGGCAACATGGCCGCTTTCCTCGCTTCCGACCTCTCGGCCTACACCACCGGCACGATCATCACGATCGACGGTGGCGGCTCCAGCCGCCGCAGCGCGCTCTAGCTTGAGGTGCCATAGGGCGGATAAGCAAAGCGCCATCCGCCACGAGCGGCGTTCAACGAAATGGCGGATGACGCTAGCGCTTATCCGCCCTACTCCGCCCCATGCGCTAAAGAACGGACTCGACCCACTCGTAGAGCTTGCTCTTGGGCAGCGCGCCGATCTTGGTGGCAGCGACCTGGCCGCCCTTGAACAGGATCATTGTCGGGATGCCGCGCACCCCGTATTTGCGTGGGGTCTGTGGGTTCTCGTCGATATTGACCTTCGCGACTTTGACCTTGTCGACCAGATCGGTCGCGAGATCGTCAAGAAACGGTGCGATCATCTTGCAGGGTCCGCACCACTCGGCCCAGAAATCGACCAGCACGGGCTTGTCGGAGCGGAGCACGTCGGCGTCGAAATTGGTGTCGTTGACCGGCGTCGGCTTCATAAGAGTATCCCTTTCTGAACCTGCCCTGACATTAGGGGAGCCGAAATTCCGCCGTCAAGGCGGCCCCCCAGGCACAGCGGTCATGCAGCAATGACAGGTTGGAACCGCTAGGCCGCGTGCTCCTTGGCCCAGCGCGCCACCTCGGCATGCGTCGCGAACCACACGCCCGGTTTGCTCTGTGCCAGCCGGATTATTTCTTCGAGAATCCAGATGCGCGAGCGATAGCCGATGACATGCGGGTGCATCGTCAATTGGAACAGGCCGCCGTCCTCGTAGGCCGCCTCGAACTCGCGACGAAAGATGTCGAACACATCGGCCGGCGGCGTATAGGGGCGCAGTGACGAAAACCGGTTCATCATGAAATAGACTGCGTCGTCGCGCACCCACTCGACCGGCAATTCGACGACGCCGCATGGCGTGCCATCGAGCAGCAATTCGTAGCAATCCTCGTCGGACATCAGCGACGAATCATAGAGGAGGCCCATCTCGGCCTCGATCGCCAGCGTGTTCCAGCTGAAATCCCATGACGGCGTGCGCAGACCGACCGGCCGCACTCCCGTCACCTTCTCCAGCACATCGGCCGAGCGCAGCATCAGGTCGCGCTCATCCTCCTGCGCCAGGATCGAGTTCAGCTCATGAATCCAGCCATGAATGCCGATCTCGTGCCCTTCGGCGACAATGCGGCGCTGTTCGTCGGGGTGGATCAGCGCGGTGACGGCCGGCACGTAGAACGTCCCCTTGACCCCATAGCGCTCCAGCAGCTTCAGGATGCGCGGCACCCCGACACGCGCGCCGAACTGGCCCCAGGCGAGTCGGCCGATCGACTTGCCGCCCTCGCGCAGGTCGCTGGTTTCATGATCGCTGTCAAACGACAGCGCCACCGCGCAGCGCGCCCCGCCCGGCCACTCGCGTGGCCGCAGCGAGCGGCCGGCGCGCACACGATCGACCAATTTGCGCCAGTGCTCCTCCGGCCATTGCCAGGGTTCGAGGGGGGATTCGGGTCGTTCCATCGCCGGCCTCCGTGCATTGCAGGACGGGCCGGCGTCAGCGGATTGGTC
>JAFAYW010000016.1 GCA_019240125.1 Alphaproteobacteria bacterium | reverse complement strand
GTGCAGCGGGCCGGAAACGGTATTATCGGCTGGCGTCCCCTACCGGATTCGAACCGGTGTTGCCGCCGTGAGAGGGCGGTGTCCTGGGCCTCTAGACGAAGGGGCGCAAAGGCCCGGCCCGGCTTAAAAAAGTGGGTCGCCCAAGATTTATTCGCTACCTAACGTTTTGCAGTTGAAGTATCGCTCGCCACGGGTTAGGCAGTCAATACAGATAACACACCCGCTGCTCTGCCCTGGCGTCACTCGTTAGTTTCGGATGCGTTGTGGACAAAGCAGCCTTGTCACGGGACTATTTATCGTCAATTCGTGAAGCAAAAGAATGCGACGCAAAGGCTAACGTTGAATTCTTTGTCGGCTGACATCCACAGCGGGGATAAGTAATGAGAAGTCGATGGATCCTGCTTCTTATGGCGTTGATTTTCTTGTCACACGCCGCGCCAGCCTCAAGTGCTGCGGTAGCCTTGATCACCAATGTAAGCGGTCCCGCAACCGCGAGTTTGGCGGCAATGACCGAGGTTACTCCCAATACCGTTATCTCAATCGGCCCAGGGAGCGAACTAACTCTCTTGCACTATAGTACGTGTCGTCTTGTAACGGTATCGGGCGGCACGGTTACGCTAACGGAAAGTGCATATACGTCCACGGGCGTGATCAGAATCGATAAACCCGGTCCGTGCCCCGAAATTCAGACACTACCGCTGGGTTCAAGCGATGGTCGATCAATGACGCGCGGGCTGCAGGTCACCTCGATTCCCGTAGATTCGGAGATCATTTTAGTCGGGCGACATGCAAATCGGGTCACAAGCGCTGCAATCTATGCCGATAACCAACCAGACCAGCCGATGCTGCGCTTGGGAATTGCCGACCGACGCGCGAACTTGCTCAGTGCGCCTACACCGTTAGTGCCGAGCGCGCGATATTTCCTCCGGGTGAACTTCAGTGATCAAACCAGATCATCAGACCTTCCTTTCGTCGCGCGCTCGGCGGGGTACGGCAAATCTCTTCTGATCCTGCGGGTGGAGTGATTCACCCGCGCTGAACCGCATGCACGCTCGATCACGCGTATTCCTGTCCGAGGGTTCAGATGGCCGCAGGCGCAAATACGCTACCTGAGTCGAAGCCGGAGATTGTGCGTGCAGTACCGGTCGAAACCGGGCTCGCGGGTGCCGCTCTCAGCATATCTTTGATTTGTGAAACGATCGAACCCAAATCTGAGTTCGTAAAATGTAAGCCGATTCAGATTGCAACGGGACGAGCAAATAGGCGCTCAGAGTTGCGAGCTATGAAAAAAATCGGATGGATATCTGTGCTGCTTTGCTTCGGAGCCGGCTGTTCTATGTTGCACGGACCGACGATGGCGAGCTCACAAGAACTGCAGCCTATTGTGTTAGATCCCGCGGACAAATTGACGCCAGGTACTCTTGCGAAAATCAACCAACTGAACCGGCAAATTTTTGAATTAAGGCGTCGGGAGCGCTCCCTGCGCTATACTATTCCACCCCCTTAGGCGATAAGTCGTCGATCAAAGACGAACGAGAGGAAAGGATGATATCGCTATGACCTTGTTGCCGAGGAACCAAATTGCCGCCATCGCCACGATGGCCGTGGCCATAGGACTGATGTCGGCGCGTGCCCCCGCCAATGCCGATCAAAGAGTTGCATTGGTTGTCGGTGAATCGAGTTATAGATATGTGCCCGCTCTGGCAAATCCCAGCAATGATGCGCGTGCGCTCGCGGCGGTGGTTCAGCAACTCGGATTTAGCACCACTTTATCGCTTGATGTCGATTTGAATGCTTTCCAAAGAGCGATAGCGCAATTCATATCGCAGATACCAACTGCCGACGTTTCCGTATTTTACTTCGCGGGACACGCAATGGCCGTTAACGGCCAGAATTATATCGCACCGATCGACGCCCAGCTCGCCGATGCGGCCGATGTACAGACGCGTTTCGTCCCCTTGAATTCGCTTCTTATGCAGATAACCGAACGGAGCCGTCGAGCGACTTTAATCATTCTTGATGCCTGCCGTACCAATCCTTTCGAGCAGACTGCCGCGGCGCGTGGATTCCGCGTGAGTCGTGGACTCGCCGAGGTAAACCTCAACCGCTCCTCTCTCGGGGGCACGACTGACAGCAATGGAGCTGCATCGGGGACCCTCATAGCATTTGCTACCGGTCCCGGCACGGAAGCGGCTGATGGAAATGGCGCCCATAGCCCGTTCACGGCAGCATTGCTCAGGAACCTGGGATCTTCGGGATTAGAAATCAATTCCGTTTTCAACCGAGTGCGGCAGGAGGTATGGGAGGCGACACAGCATAGACAACTGCCTTGGAGCCAGTCCGCTATGGTGGGCGATCTCTACCTGAACGGGACTGGAGGCAGCCTGTTACAGAGACGAGTGATGCCGCCGCCACCATAACGCACGGCGGGCCGACTGGTACAAATCGGGTCGGACAACGACCGCGTCGGCGTTGTAATGAGAGACGTGATCTGGATGATAGCTTAGTCGTAGCAAGGGGGGAAAGATGAGCAAGACGGTGGGAGCCTTGGTAGTCTCAGGCGCACTGATGTTCGCATGCGCGAAGGCGTCGCTGGCCCAAGAGGCTTTCGGCGCGGCTCCGGACGCCGACGTCAAAGGTCCTTTGACAAGCGATACCGCGGTGGACCTCACGGCCACACCTCGTTTTTGGTATATGTTTTCAACCTTCGCAAACGGAAAGGCTTTGCCGGGCCAGAAGTCGTTGACCTCCACGGCTTCGGTCAGTTTTCCGATGGCGGGAGCCGCGATCTCGGCGCGATTAGGGGTGCTCCCCGATACGACTTTCGTCTTCAGCGCGCTCGACGGACCGGGCACCGAGAAATTAGATCAACTGAGTGTAGGAGATACGCAGATTGGGCACATTCGCGAAAATATAAATCGGCAGGACCTCGAATTTCTCGCCCAGACTGCAATATATGGATCGAATTGGTCCTGGATCGTCGGCGCGAGATATGAACATGAGACCACACCTGAATCGTCGGTAAGTTTCGGGATCGTTCCCGTGGCGACGAAATTAACAGGACCGTCATTGAACGATTATACGGTAAAGGCGGGGATGACTGGGGCGATACCCATAAGCGCATCCCCGGACGTTCGGATGTTCGGCAACATATTAGCTTTAGGCGGGGTAGAACTGCAAAACGGAAGCGTCACCAATGGATTGGTAGGAACTGACTTGGCGGTGGGAGTGCAGTATCTTTTTGCCTCAGACATTTCACTTGATGCTCGTTATCGCGCAATCGTCAGTTTTTTGGTCGACGCGCCGCCGGGAAACGGCAGCCATTATGTAAGCCACGGACCGATGCTGGGGCTAAATATTCATTTCTAGACAGATCCGGTCATAGGGCCGCCGAACGCGCCGCGCCGGAGCGACAAGAACCGATCATCGAGTTATCGAACTGCAACGACGAGTCGATGAAGGTTGAACGCCTGGTGCATAGGCCGACGGTTAGATCGGTGTCTGGCGTCCCCTACCGGATTCGAACCGGTGTTGCCGCCGTGAGAGGGCGGTGTCCTGGGCCTCTAGACGAAGGGGACACGAGGCGCGGCCCGGCTTAAATAGCGGGTCGCCGAGCGGCGATCAAGCGCGGCCGATTTCAGGCGAGTTCGATGGCGAAGGTCTCGATGACCGGGTTGGCAAGCAATTGCCGGCACATCGCTTCGACCTGTTCGCGTGCGCGCGCCGGGTCGGTCTCGGCCAGTTCCAGCTCGATCAGCTTGCCCTGACGGACCTCTCCGATCCCGGGAAAGCCGAGGCCGGTCAGGGCATTGCCAATCGCCTTGCCCTGCGGGTCGAGCACCCCCGGCTTGAGCCGGATATGCACGCGCGCTTTCACGCGGTCAGCCCCGATATCGCGAAGGCGAGACATGGCCGTGGCGCCGTCGCCGGCGCGGCGGCGAAGCCGCACCGCCGGTGCTGGGTGGGAAAGCTTGGCATCACCGGCTGGTGATATAACAGGCCGTCCGGACCGGAACAATCGTGCCGGCACCGGGCCGAGGTGGCGATAAAGGCATTCAGGCCGGCGGGGGAACGTCATGCCAGGGCAATTCCTCCGGAAGCCATTGGGCGAAACGGAAGGCCGGCCGCCGTTCGG
Source organism: Alphaproteobacteria bacterium (assembly GCA_019240125.1). Classification (GTDB taxonomy): domain Bacteria; phylum Pseudomonadota; class Alphaproteobacteria; order ATCC43930; family CGMCC-115725; genus DATARH01. The sequence continues at coordinate 2,926 of JAFAYW010000016.1, read as the reverse complement.
CCCGCCAGGTTCCCGGCAGCCCGATCAGCGCGCTCGATACGGTGGCGAACCCGCTGTCCGGCAGCCGAAACCGCAGCGGCGCATTCTCCGGCTCGCCGGGCGGCGCCTCGGCGCTGGAGAGCAGCGCCTGCCAGCTTTCCCATTGCTGATGGTCGGGATCGGGCGGCGGGGTTGCGGCAAAGCGCGGGCGGGCGAGCACCAGGCGCCGGGTCTCGCGATCGTCGAGGTCGCCCGCGGCGATCAGCGACAACCCTTCCGGCACGGGATGCGCCTCGATTCGGCCGGTCCCGGCATGGCGCAGCCAGAATGCATCGCGGTTGTCGGCGACGATCAGGTTGAAGGTTCGATAGGCGGCCGGGTCGAGATCGGACAGCGCCGCCACCGCGGCGACCGCATCGGCGTGGTCGAGCGCTTCGAGAACCAGTTCGCCGCGCGAGCGCTGACCCGGTGCCGGCCCCAGCGAACCGTGGCGGTTCAGCACCGCCGCCGCTACCCCCCAATCGTTGAGGCCGAGCCAGGAGCCGCCGGCCAGCACGTCGAGCCCGGCGACGATTTCGGGCCGGTCCGGCCAGTGCCGGCCGGGTGGTTTTGCCGGGCGAGCGATCATTTCGTCACGGTTCGCGCCGATCAGCACCGGCCAATCGTGCTCGGGTCGGCGCAGCATGACCAAAGTGCACATCAGCGTCCTCGTCTCGCCGCAAATCGACTGTGATATTGTGGCCGCAAAAGGCGCAGCGCACGGGAGCCGAGCACGATGACCACCTTCGAGGAACGCGAAAAGGATTTCGAGGCAAAGTTCAAGCACGACGAAGAGCTTCGTTTCAAGGTCACCGCCCGGCGCAACAAGCTGCTCGGGTTGTGGGCGGCACAGCGTATGGGCTTGGCGGTTGACGCGGCCGACGCCTATGCGCGAGAGGTCGTCAACGCCGAGTTCGACAAGGGCGGCGATCGTCATGTGATCGAGAAAGTATGCGCCGACCTCGCCGCCACGGGGGCGAGCTGCACCCCGGCGCAACTGCAATTCGAACTCGACCACTTCGCCGAGCAGGCAAAGCAGCAGATCATGCAGGAATAGCCGCCGGCCGGGAAATACGCATGGCGGCGAGCCGGAACGAGGTCGGATGCCCGATCCGCCGCGGGCGGATGCGATCGGCATCCGGGCGAACCGGAACGTCCCCATGCCGATGCGCCACTGCCGCGCGTATTTTCTGCACGCACTCGTTCGCTGGCGCATTCCTGACCGCGAGCACCGCGGCATCGGCAACATTTCACGTCGATGCCGGCCAAGGTTTAACCCCGGATGCGACATTGAGCCGATCTGAGCGGCGGCGGCGATGGTGATCGGTCGGCGCAGCGCGCTGGTGCCGCATGCGGTGCTGATCGCCGGGATCGTCATCGTACTGTTTCCGATTTATGTCGCGTTCGTCGCGTCGAGCCTGAGATTGGAGCAGATCCTCGACGCGCCGATGACGCTGCTGCCCGGATCCCGCCTGCTCGCCAACTACCGCGACGCATTGGCCGCCGGCACCGCCAAGACCAGCGGCATGGCGGTCGGCGCGATGATGCTGAACAGTGCGGTCATGGCGCTGGCGATCGCGCTCGGCAAGATCGCGATCTCGCTGCCTTCGGCCTACGCCGTGGTGTTCTTCCGCTTTCCGCTACGGCGGGTCTGCTTCTGGGCGATCTTCGTAACCCTGATGCTCCCGGTCGAGGTGCGCATCATTCCGACCTACAAGATCGCATCCGACCTGTCGCTGATCGACACCTATGGCGGACTGACCCTGCCCCTGGTGGCTTCGGCGACCGCGACCCTGCTGTTCCGCCAGTTCTTTCTGACGATCCCCGACGAATTGGTCGAGGCCGCCAAGATCGACGGCGCCGGCCCGCTGCGCTTTTTCATCGACACGGTCATTCCGTTGTCGCGCACCAACATCGCAGCCTTGTTCGTGATCCTCTTCATCTATGGCTGGAACCAGTATCTGTGGCCGCTTCTGGTCACCAACACGCCGGCGATGACGACGATCGTGATCGGCATCCGCCAGATGATCGGCAACGGCGATTCGCTGACCGATTGGCAATTGGTCATGGCGACGACGATATTGGCGATGCTGCCGCCGGTCGCGGTGGTGTTGCTGATGCAGCGCTGGTTCGTCCGCGGCCTCGTCGAGAGCGAAAAGTAATGGCGACCGTGACCCTCGACGGGGTGCGCAAATCCTATGGCGAGCGCGAGGTCGTGCACGGCGTCAGCTGCGCCGTCGCCGATGGCGAATTGGTCGTCGTGGTCGGCCCGTCGGGCTGCGGCAAATCCACGTTGTTGCGCATGGTTGCCGGCCTCGAGGAGATCACCGCCGGCACCGTCGCGATCGACGGGCGCGTGGTCAATTCGGTCGAGCCGAAGGACCGCGACATCGCGATGGTGTTCCAGAATTACGCGCTCTACCCGCATATGAGCGTCTACGCCAACATGGCCTACGGGTTGCGCATGCGCCGGATGAGCCGCGGCGAGATCAAATCGCGAGTCGAGCGCGCCGCCGCGATATTGCAGCTCGACGGATTGCTCGAGCGCAAGCCGCGCCAGCTTTCGGGCGGACAGCGGCAGCGGGTTGCGATGGGCCGCGCCATCGTGCGCGACCCCAAGGTTTTTCTGTTCGACGAGCCGCTGTCGAACCTCGACGCCAAATTGCGCGTGCAGATGCGGGTCGAGATCAAGCGGTTGCAGCAGGAACTGGCGACGACCTCCTTGTACGTGACCCACGACCAGGTCGAGGCGATGACCCTGGCCGACCGGCTGATCGTCATGAACGCCGGGGTCGCCGACCAGATCGGCCCGCCCTTGGAATTGTACGAGCGCCCGGCCACGGTGTTCGTCGCCGGCTTTATCGGCTCGCCGGCGATGAACCTGCTCGACGGCCGGATCGAGGCGGAG
>JAFAYW010000043.1 GCA_019240125.1 Alphaproteobacteria bacterium | reverse complement strand
ATGATGTCCTGGCAGAGCTTGGGGTTGCGTTTCTGCGGCATCGTCGAGCTGCCGACCGTGCCCGGCGGCACTGGCTCCTCGACCTCGCCGAACTCGGTCTTCATCAGCGTATAGATTTCGCGGCCGATCCGCCCGACGCTTGCCGCCAGCATACCGAGCAGGCAGATATTCTCGCCGAGATGGTCGAGGATGACGCGCGACGGCACATTCATCGAGCCAAAGCCGAGATAGCGCCCGATGCCGGCCTGAACCTTGGGTCCGTTTTCGCCGAGCGAGGCATAGGTCCCGGCGCCGCCGCCGAGCATCGCGACAAAAATGCGCGGTGCCGCCTGGCGAAACCGCTCGGAATGGCGGATCAATTCGTCGATCCACACCGCGACCTTGTAGCCAAAGGTCGCCGGCAATGCGTGCTGACCGTGCGTGCGGCCGGGCAGCGGCATGTCGGCGCTGCGCTCGGCGAGATCGGCGGCGGCGGTCAGCGCGTCGGCGATCTGCTTCAGAAAGATGCGATGCGCCTGGCGCAACACCAGCAGGTCACCGGTCTGCGTGATGTTCTGGGTCGTCGCGCCCCAATGCACCCAGCCGCCGTGCTTCTCGCCTGTGACCCGGCTCAATTCCCAGACCAACGGCACGATGGTGTGGCCGGTGCGGGCAAAGCCCTCATCGAGGCGGGCACGGTCCAGCAACTCGTAATGCGCCGATTTGGCGATGGCCTCGGCGGCCTCGCGCGGGATGATGCCGAGATCGGCCTGCGCAATTGCCAGCGCCGCCTCGACATCGAGCCAGGCCTGCCAGCGGTTTTCCAGGCGATAGAGGGCGCGGATGCCGGGATCGGCGACGCGGGCGGCGGTTGGCAGTTCATCGGCCATGCAACATGACTCCTCAGCGCAACGAGGTCTTCGCGGGCAAAGCGAAGCAATCCTGAGCCGATGTGGCTCGTTGCGCGAGATTGCTTCGTTGCTGCGCGCCTCGCAATGACAGCGGATCAGTCAGCGAGCCTTGCCCGGATATCCGGCAGGTGTTCGTTGCCCCAGAACAATTCGCCGTCGATCACAAAACTCGGGACGCCGAACACACCCATCGCCTCGGCGTCGCGCGATATGCGAGAGACTTCGCGCGGGCCATCCTCGGTGGCGTAGGCGGCAAAGCCGGCCGCATCGGCACCAGCTTCGCGCAATACGCTGGCGATAGTGGCGGTGTCCTCGATATCGAGTTCGCGCTTCCAGAAGCGCTCAAAGGTCAGATCGGTGTAGCGGCGGCGAACGCTCTCGCCCTGGCGCTTGGCATAGAGCAGCCCGGTCGCCGCGAGCGTTGAATCCCAGATTTTCTGTGTGCCGCGAATGACGAGGCCGCGTTTATGCGCCTGCCGCCGGCAATCCATGTACGAGTATTTGACGCGGCGCCATTGATGCGCATTGCGGTTCTCTTCGACAACATTGCCTTGCTTGTCGAGCCGCGCCGAGCCGAGAAAGCTCGGGATGTCGAGAATGTAGGGCAGCCAGTCCAGCGTCGCACCCAAGTCGCGGGCGAGCGCTTCGGCAGGGTCCTTCGCGAGATAGGCATAGGGGCTTTTGAAGTCGATATAGATCGAGACCCCCTGCGTGCCGGGCATGCTGTCCTCCCTGGCGTCGTCCTCGTTGGTCGGGCGCGGCGCGGCGCAGCGCAGCATAGTCGGGGCCGCCCGGCTTCGCTACGCTCGCGGCTGCAGCGATGACGACGAGGCGAGAACCATGGCGGCCCACAACGATCCCGATGCCGATCCCGACCCCGATGTCGGGGCGCGCGAGGCGCTGCGGCTGATCGGCGCCGACCCGCCCAACTGGGTGCCGGAGCTTCCCGGGGTCGATCATAACGTCGTCATCGTCGGCGGCGGGCAGTCGGGATGCGCCTTTGCCTGGGCGTTGCGCCGCGCCGGGATCGGCGAGGTATCGGTGATCGACATGGCCCCCGACGAGGCACGGGCCGGGGTGTGGCTCAACGCGGCACGGATGAATGTACTGCGCACGCCCAAGACATTGCCGGGTCCGGAGCTCGGGGTTCCAGGCCTATCGTTTCAGGCGTGGTACGAGGCACGCCACGGTGCCGACGCCTATGCCCGAATCATCCGGATCCCGCGCCAGGATTGGGCCGAATACCTGCATTGGTATCGCGAATTCCTCGCCATTCCGGTGCGCTACGGCACACGCCTCAGCCGCATCGAACCAGCCGGGGGGCTGTTCCGGCTGCATATGGAGTCGCGCCAGGGCAGTGCCGTCGAGACTGCGCGTAAGGTGATCCTGGCCAATGGCGTCGCCGGCAATGGCGGTCCCTACATCCCGCCGGAACTGACCGAGCACCTGCCACGGCATCTTTATGCGCACACCGCCGATGACATCGACTTCGCCTCCCTGCGCGGCAAGCGCATCGCTGTCGTTGGTGGCGCCGCGTCGGCGTTCGACGCGGCGGGGGTGGCGCTTGAGGCGGGGGTGAGGGCGGTGCATCTGTTCGCCCGGCGCGCGACGCTGGCGGCGACGCCGATCTCGCGGGTGCGCGGCTATCCCGGCGCTTACGACAACTATCACGATCTGCCCGACACGATGCGGTGGCACCAGGCGATCCGCTATCGCCGCGCCGGTTCGACCGCACCGACCGATGCGATCGAGCGTGTCATGCGCTTTGACAATTTCCACCTGCACCTAGGGACGCCGTGGCCGGTGACAGGCATGGACGCCGACGAGATCGTCGCGGAGATGGGTGGCGAGACTCTGCGCTTCGACTTCGCGATCGCCGGAACCGGGTATTTCGTCGATCCGCAGGCGCGCTCCGAACTCGCCGATTTCGCTGGCGAGATACTGCTGTGGCGCGACCGTTTCACGCCGCCGCCGGATGAGACGGACGCCTATCTCGGCGCGCATCCCTATCTGGGCGCGGGCCAGGAATATCTCGAAAAGGCGCCGGGCGCGGCACCCTTCCTGCGCGACATACACGTGCACAACCCGGCCGGGTTTGTCAGCGGCGGCTGGCCGATCGGCGATGTGCCGAGCATGAAGCGGGGCATCCCGACCGTGGTCGGCCGTATCAGCCGAGATCTGTTTCTCGCTGATCTCGCGACGCACCAGCGCCGGTTGACGGCTGACGTTCCGCCTGATTTCACCGAGGAATTATATGCTCGCGTCACGTCGCCGATGCGTTAGGCATACCGGTTGGGGGAATGCCCTAAAATCTTTGGGACGACCCGGTTAGCCGGGCGTTTCAATCGCGACGCGCACTCGCGGCAGGGTCGGCGGGACCGATCATAGAACCCGCGGGCCCTGAGCGGAACAGCGCGTTACTCCGATCGAGAGGTGAGGAATGAGATATACCTTGAGTGGCGCGGCGCTGGCCGCCGTGGTCGCGTTCGCCGCGCCGAGCTGGGCGCAGACATCGATGAGCCCTACCACGCCGCAAACCGGCACCCCCGCCGGCAATGCCGCCGCGCCCAGCACGCCGGGAACGATGCCGTCCGCCCCGTCGATGTCGGCGGGGTCGCCAGCAGCGGCGCCCCCGGCATCAGCGGCGCCCCCGGCATCAGCGGCGCCAACGGTCCAGGCCGGGCCGATGCAGATGACGCGACCCGGGGCCTCCGCGGCGTCACCGGCCGCGGTCAGTACGACCAACGGAAGCCCGGCCCAGACCGCGACGGCGCAGCCTCCCAAGCGCCCGATGCGGCACAAGACGCATTACACCACACGCCGCTATTATGGGCCGGGTGGGTATGCGGAGCCTGATAGCGACTTTGTCGCCAACCAGCTGAACGCGCAGGAGCTGGGCCGCGGCGATAACGGCGGCGGCATGCAATACGGGCCGGGGCCCGCCGGCAGCGCGCCTCCGATGGGCGGGCCGCAGCAAGGGGACATGCAGGCGGGTTACCCGCCGCAGGGGGAGATGCAAGGTGGTTACCCACCCCCGCCAGGCAATATGCAGGCGGGCTATCCGCCGCCGCCTTATGGCTATGGCGGTCCGCCGATGGGCTATCCGCCACCGCCACCCTGGGCCTATCGGCCGTACTAGCCGCTACATCGTCCGCGCTGATCCTCTGAGCGCGGGCATAGGCGCCCCGCCGAACGCGCTCTCGCCCTGACGCTCCGCATCCGGCTAAACTCGGATCGGGATCGCAGGGCGGGGGTTGTGGATGGCGCTAAAGGACCAGATCAAGTTCGGCATTTCGTTGCCGCATCGCTCGCCCGACCCGATCGATGTCGCGACCATCAGGCATGTCGCGCAGCGCGCCGAGGCGCTCGGCTTCAGCGACCTCTGGGTCACCGAAAACACCCTCGACCACGTCAACTGCTTCGATCCCGTCGTCATCCTGACCTACGCAGCCGCGGTGACCTCGAAGATCCGCGTCGGCTGCTCAGTGGTCGTACTGGCGGTACACAGCCCGCTGATGCTGGCGCATCAATGGGCCTGTATGGACCAGATCAGCGGCGGCCGTGTCATCCTCGGCGCCGGGCTTGGGCGCGAGCATCATTACCGCCAGTTTGAGGTGCCCGTCGACGGCCGGGTGCGCCGTTTCCGCGAGGAAATCGAGCTGATCAAGGCGCTGTGGACCGAAGAGACCATCAGCTATGATGGCAAGTTCTACCATTTGAACGACGAGCCGATGTGGCCAAAGCCGGTGCAGAAGCCGCGGCCGCCGATCTGGATGGGGGTCGGACACCCCGACGCGGTGCGGCGTACCGCCAAGCTCGCGGATGGCTGGATGGGGTCGGGCGGCTCGCGCATCGCCGATTTTGCCGCCTCGGTGCCGATCCTCAAGGAGGCGCTCGCCGCCAATGGCCGCGACACGACCAATTTCCCGATCTCGAAGCGCATCTTCATGGCGGTGGATGAAGACCCGGCGGTGGCGCGTCGCGAGTTGTTGCGCTGGTTTACCGACGTCTATCGCAACCCGCCCGGCACCGATACCTGCGGCATCCACGGCACGCCCGAGCAGGTTCGCGCCAGGCTGGAGGAGATGGTCGGCATGGGGGCCAATCATCTGATGCTGAACCCCGTGTCGCGTTACGCCGAACAGGTCGAAGCCTTGGCGGAGATCGTCGGATTGAAGTAGGGAGGCAAAGCATGGCTGTGTCCGTCACCGATCCTGTAAAGCAGCGGGTTACCGCGCATTGGGACAAGCGCGCCGCGCATTTCGACACGGATTTCGGCCACAGCATTGCTACCGCTGCCGAGCGTGCCGCCTGGGACCGCATCCTCGACGCAGTGGTGCCGGCGGGGCCGCTCGACGCGCTCGATATCGGCTGTGGCACCGGGTTCCTGAGCCTGGAGATGGCGGCGCGCGGCCATCGGGTGACCGGCGTCGATCTGGCGACCTCGATGCTGGCGACAGCCCGCCGCAAGGCCAGGGAGCAGGGGAGGGCGATCCGCTTCGAGGAGGCGGATGCCGAGAGCCTGCCGTTTGCGGCACACAGCTTCGACCTGGCGATCAGCCGGCATGTGCTGTGGACGCTGCCGCATCCCGAAGCGGCTGTTGACGAGTGGATCCGCGTCTTGCGCCCGGGCGGGCGCCTCGTCATCATCGATGGCGCGCAGTATGACGCCGATACCGCGCCGCGGCAAACCGAGAATGCGCGCACCAGCGGCGAGTATGCGGGCATCACCGAACAATTGCCGTTTTTCAACGGCCGTCCACACAGCGAGATCGAGGCGCTGCTGCGCGTCCGCAACCTGATCGATATCGGCGCCGATCCATTGCACGATCTGATCGCCGCGCAGGCCGAGCGCTCGCGTGCCGAAGGCCGCGAACCGCGCCGCCGCAACCGCTACGCCGTCTGGGGCAACATCCCGCACTGAAGGAGGAGAGAATGGCTTATGAAGTGATCCTGACCAAGGTCGAGGACGGCGTCGCGCTGATTACGCTGAACCGGCCGGACAAGCTCAATGCGATGAACCGGCAGATGATGTCCGAGATCAAGGACGTGCTGGAGCATTATGCGGCTGATGACGAGGTCGCCTGCGTCGTGTTCACCGGCGCCGGCCGCGCATTTTCGGCGGGCGGCGACATCCACGAGCAGCGCGAGCACGACCGCAAGTACTCGCAGGAAGAGCTCGACAAGATGCGCACCTATGGCCCGCTGCACGATATCGGCGTCTTCCCCAAGCCGACGATCGGCATGATGAACGGGCTCTGCTATGGCGGCGCCTCGGTGCTGGGTTCGTCGCTCGACATCCGGATCGGCTGCGAAGACACCAAGTTCCGCTTTCTCGCCGCCGCCTATGGCCGCATCAACGCGACCTGGACATTGCCGAACCAGATTGGCTGGCCGATGGCCAAGGAGCTGCTGTTTTCCGGCCGGATCGTCGAGGCTGATGAATGCTATCGCATCGGCCTTCTCAACCACCTCGTGCCGCGTGAGTACCTCTACGGCAAGACGATGGAACTGGCCAAAACCATCGCCGGCAACAATCGCCAGACGATCCAGGGCATCAAGGTCTTGCTGAACAAGCACAAGACGCTGAGCATCGAAGACCAGTTTGCCGAGGAGCGGCACTTCACGACGCATGTCGTGCGCGGTGCCAAGGCCGAGGACGCGTTTCCCGAGTTCATCGCGCGCAAGGGGCGACCGCTGCAATAGCCAGCCGGACCTGTCGGCCGGGAGAGGGCGAGAGAGCGGGCGGCCGGCGGTGTTTACTCTTCGATCGATTTTTCGACGGAGGTTTTGATGCGGACGTCCCGAGCTGTGATTTTTGCAAGCGCGCTGTTCGCAGCCGCTCCGCTGGCGGCCTTTGGCCAGGTCAACACGCCCGCACCGGCTCTTGGCGCGGCGGAGGGCGGTGCGGCCGCGACGGGTGGTGCTGCGGCGACAACGGCCGGCGCCGCCGCATCTCCGCTTCCGGATGGCAATGGCATCACGAGCGGCCCGATTGTAGAGCCGGTGCCGAACTTCGCCGCCGGCAGCACCTCGGCCCCAACCGGGGCAACCGGCGGCTCCGGATCGGCTATAGCGGGCGGCGGCTCGAGTATTGCGGGCGGCGATTCGAGCGTGGGCCGCTAGGCGACGCATCGATCATGATCGGTGCCGCCGACGCGGCGTGACCTGATAATGCCGGGCTTTGTAGGATCCTTGTACGATCCGGGGTGAAGAAACCTGAACTGGCGACAAAGCGGTTGCTTTCGGTGACGCCCTCTAGAGGGCCCTCGGCGGGCGAGCGTCCCCTCAGCGAACTGCGAGCCTCTGGGCTCGGCCCCTATTCCGCCGTTTATTCCTGGAACATCCTGCTGCTGCTGACGCTGTCGCAGGTGATCGCCTATATCGACCGGGTCAACGTGTCGGTGGTCGCGCTTTGTGCAGCATCGGCACCTCGTTTCTATCGCGGGCGATCTGCCGCTGTCTGGTCGGTATCGGCGAGGCGCCGATAATTCCGTCCGGTGCTCGGGGGATCCGGTGGTTGTTCGTCTACCGGCCGCCACAGGGACAGGGGCGTGACGCGTTCGATGCGGTCCGCCGCCAACTGGAACACCATAGTCGCGAAGTGCGCCGCTCGGCGCAGCGAGCGGTGACGCGGCAGACCGGAGAAGAATAGAGCCGCGAGACGCGGGCTGCCCCAGCTGGCGGCGGCGGGTGCCGATCAGGGACGGCATCTTTGCGGCTGATCTTCCGCACCCGCCCGATTGCCGCCGCAGCGAGAGCGCATGCTGCATTCGGGGATAGGGCCGGATTTCGCGGCGCCCGCCGTCAAGGCGTATGCACGGAAGGTTGCGATGGCGCACCGTCATTGAAAGAAAATCGTGGCATTCGGTTTTTCTTGCCAGTCATCTCACCGCAGCTTAAGTACCGACAAGGCTAGGATTCTGCATCTCGCCCCGGCTCCAAACACCGTGACCAATCCATCATCCTGCCGATATTGCGCCCGCCGCCGAGATTGCTCGGGTCGAGCGAAGAAAATCTAACGTGATGATCGGTATGAAGCGACTTACAATTGTTGTTCCCTACCGGGATCGGCCCTCCCAGTTGAAAGAATTCATTGGCATGGTAGGCGCCTATTTTGCCCGCGATAAGGTTGATCGCCATATCCCCTATCAGGTCTTTATCATCGAACAGGAAGCTGGCCTACAATTCAATATTGGAGCGTTGCGGAACATCGGATTCGAACTCGGCCACGGGGAAAGCGACTACACGTGCTTTCACGACGTGGATTATCTCCCGATTTGGGCAGATTACAGTTGGTCGGATGTGCCGACCTGTCTCGTATGGTACGGCGCCGAAACTCGACCGATCTCAAAACAGTCGAAACTCAGGGTTCGGCATGATCTAGAGCATTTTTATGGTGGTGTTACATTGACGCCGAACGCGCTGTTTGTGGCGGTCGACGGTTACGCCAACGATTACTGGGGATGGGGATACGAAGATCTGGACCTTAAGACGAGGTTCCAACGCGCCGGTATCCCTTTCGGTCATCGGAAAGGCACTTTCCGGCCGCTCGATCACGGTAACCGAGGATTTCTGGACGATGGTCAACCAACCGAAGAAGCCGTTGCCAATCGGCGCCGATTTGACGAGCGATGGTCGTCGCAGAGCGGAATGCGGCGGGGTGCCGGCGGTCTGACTACGATGAATTACGAGATCCTGCGCCGCGATCGGCTATCGGATCCTGCGCTCGCCGAGAGACCAGCGCGATGGGAGTTGGTCAAGGTCCGGCTCAAACAATGATGCCGCGAGGAAGACGCGCGACCATTTACTTAGGCGGGTTGCTCCGATCCTTTTTGAAAGCAGTCGATATAGGCGGATACGAAGGTGACCGGTCCGGTGTGACCGACCTTGTCAGTCGCCAGACCCCACACATCGCCATTGCAGTAATTGATCCACTTCCAGCAGAAGGAATAATCCTCGGAAAGCGGCCCGTCCTCGCTATCGATAACATCGAAAAACCCGTAAAGCTTTCCCTTGAGGACATCCTTGAATTTCATGCGCCAGCTTTCGGGCTTTTCCTGAATATGCCCCGTTGCTATAAGATCCATCAGGCTTTTACGGCTGATCAAGCATAAACCCATGCCGATCCCTTTATTTTTCACAAAGCCGTTAACAAGCTGAATGGTTCGCGGATTTCCAATCGGTCTGACGTTGTAGCGCAAGGAGTGCGACAAGATCGATTTCTTATCTTTGAGTTGCTGGGCTTTTTGTACCAGAAGTTCGAAGTCGAGAGTGCGGCCGTTGTAGATTGCTCCACAGACATCGTGGCGTGAATTGATCAGCTTCAGTACCGCGCTGGGATGAAACGACATGTCCGCGTCAATAAACAGGATGTGGCTATAGGTTTCGTCCTGCATCAGGATCGAGGCGAACGCGTTTCGTGTCATAACGATGTCGCTGTTCGAGATGCTCCGGAAAGTCGAGGCGATTTTCTTCGTATGGAAAAAATCTTTGAGGCTGAGCAAGCTCTCGAGGTAGGGAAGATCGACCTTGCCGCCATAGGCCGGCGTGGCGATAAAGATGTGCGGCTCCATGGTGTCAACCCATCAGCAAATGAGGAGGAATATTTGACCCTCTGCGTTTCTGCCCGCGCGCCGGGGCGGGGGATCGCCCTCTCGGCAGTATGGTATGTCGGCTGCGCTGCGGAGAACAGGGCGCGCACCGCGGTACCCACCGGGGCAGGGCGCGGCGTGCCGACGGAGCGCATCATCGCTCCTTCATGGCCTCCGAGGTGATTTTGACGACAGGAGAGAAAATGTATTCGAGGATGCGTCGTCTCCCCGTCTGGATCTCGGCCGTGACCGCCATGCCGGCGCCAAGCGGAACCGCGACACCGTCGGCACCGATGGTTGGGCGCGATGGGCGGAGGGTGACCGGAAATACCAGGTTCTGGGTGCGTTGTGCCCCCGCTGCGGTCAAGGCGTGCGGATTGCGCGTGCCATCCTTCTCAGCCTCTTCGGCATCAGGCTCCGGGATGGCATCGCGCGCAACGCGGGTTACCACGGCATCGACCGTGCCATAACGCGTGAACGGAAAGGATTCGATCTTGATGATCGCGTGATCGCCTTCCTTAACGAACCCGATATCCTTGTTGGGTAGATAGCACTCTACCTCGAGCTGCGCCCCTTCCGGGACGATGCGCATCAGCTCCTGTCCGGAAGTGACGATCTGTCCGACCGTGGTCAGGGTCGATGCCTGGACGGTTCCATCGATGGGGCTCTTCAGCGCCATATGATCAAGGCGGGCCTGGGCCTTGATGCGCTTTTCGGTAAGCTCACCGACCTGCCGCTCAGCCGCGGCGAGCTTTTGCGCATTATCGGCGACAAAGGTCTCATAGGCGCGCCGCATATCCTTGCCGAGCACGATGAGGTTAGCGTTGGCTTCCGCAAGTTCGCCCTGCTGCTGCGCGAGGCTGGTCTTCTGCTCCTGCAGCTTTTCGGTTTGATCGAGAAGCTCGGCGCGCGAACCCACCTGGTGACTGAACAGCATTGACGTCATCGAAACGCGCTCTTGGTGCGTTGAGATCAGCTCCTGCTCGGCGGCGATCATCGCGGTCAGCCGTTGTCTCTCTGCCTCCTTCTGGTCGCGTTGTGCCTGCAGGCTGGCGAGATGCGCACCCAAGTCGGTCAGGTCGGCGGCATAGACACGTTCTTCCCGCTGACGGATTGCTGACGGGATTGCCGCCGGCCACTCCAGATTGAGCTGCGGCCCGAGATCGCCTCGCTTCGCGGAGTCGATGGCCGCCTGCCGTCGAATGGCCTCGGCACGATAGGATTCCAGATCGGCGGCTGTTTCCGACAAATCGGCGGTGGCGTCCGCCGGGTCAAGTTCAACCAGAACGTCGCCGGCTTTCACGCTCTGACCGTTTTCCACCAGTGTCTTCAGGACCCGGCTTGTCTCCAGCGGCTGGATGAATTTGATGCGACCGGTCGGCTGCAGCTTGCCCTGCGCGACGGCGATGATGTCGATCCGGCTCACATAGGACCAGCACAATGCGGCGGCAAAGAATGTGCAGATCACCAGGATCAGCCACAGGCGCACCGGTGATGGCGGCGTCTCGAGGATCTCCAGGGCTGCCGGCAGGAACTCGCGGTCAGGCCCCTGGATGACGAGGCGTCGGCGATCCACATTGGCCCGCCGAGCCACCGCCAGGCTGGTGGGGCTGTCGGTTTGTACGGTCATGCCGCGTGCGGCTGTGGGCCGCCCTCATTCTGCAACGCCCAGAGATAGGCATAAAGGCCGCCCTTGCGTGCCAGCAGTTCAGCATGCGTGCCGACCTCGACCACCCGCCCTTCGGCGATGCCGATGATACGGTGGCAGTGGCGCACCGCGGCAAGCCGGTGGGCGATAACCAGTGCCGTCCGCCCGCGGGTGATCGCCGCCATGTTCTGCTGGATAATGCGCTCGCTCTCATAGTCGAGAGCGCTGGTCGCTTCGTCGAAAATGAGGATTGGCGGGTTGGTGGCAAGCGCGCGCGCAATCGCGATACGCTGCCGCTGGCCGCCCGACAGATTGGCGCCGCGCTCCTCAATGACGGTGTCATATCCCTGGGGCAGACGGGCAATAAAGGCATCGGCTCCGGTCAACCGGGCAAGCTCCATCACCCGCGCCCGCGGAAGCCCGGGATTGGCAAACGCGATGTTGTCATGCACCGAGCGGTTGAAGAGCAGATTCTCCTGCATGACGACGCCGATGTTCGAGCGAAGCCATGCCGGATCGAGATTGTTGAGGTCGTTTCCGTCAAGCAAGATCGCGCCTTCGGTCGGCTGATACAGCCGCTGCAGCAGTTTGGTCAGCGTCGACTTTCCGGACCCGGAAGGCCCAACGATGCCAATTACCTCGCCGGGACGAATGGTAAGGGAGACATCCCGCAGCGCCTCTGCGGCGTCCGGCCGATAGCGGAAGGTGACGCGCTTGATGTCGATCGCGCCGCGCGGCCGCGCCGGCATGACGCTCGGAACGCTGTCACTCTCGGTCGGGTAGTTCAGAATGTCGCCAAGCCGCTCCACCGAGACGCTGATCTGCTGGAAATCCTGCCACAATTGTGACAATCGCAGGATCGGCTGGATTGTTTGCCCGGCGATCATGTTGAAGGCGACCAGCGCCCCGACGGTCAGGTCTCCCTGCATCACCGCATAGGCGCCGAATAACAGCGTCAGGGCGGTCGTCAGCTTGGCGGCGTATTGGATCGCGTTCTGACCACCGGCCGCCAACAACGTCGCATCAAACGATGTGCTGACGTACGACGCGAGCCGCTCCTCCCACTGCGATTGCATGATCGGCTCGACGGCGCTGGCCTTTACAGTTTGCATGCCGACGATGGATTCAACCAGAAACTGCTGAGAGATCGCCCCGCGATTGAATTTCTCTTTGACCTTCTCACGCAAGATCGGGCGGATCACTGCGCCAATCAGTATGTAGACCGGGATTGTCGCGAGAACGATCAGTGTCAAGTTCACGGAATAGGCGAACAGGACACCGATGAACACAACCGCGAATACGAGGTCCAGACCGGAAAACAGTGCTTGCCCGGTCAGAAACTGCCGTACGTTCTCCAGTTCGCGCACCCGGGCTACCGTCTGGCCGGCGGCCCGTGTCTCGAAATACGAGATCGGCAGGCGCATGAGATGCTGGAACAGACGTCGGCCGAGCTCGACATCGATACGATTGGTGGAATGCGTTAGCGCGTACGTACGCAGGTACTGCAAGACAACATCGAACAGCCCGACGAGGCCCAGGCCGGCGACAAGCACGTAAAGCGTGGAATAGGCGTGGTGCGTCAGCACCTTATCGACCACCACCTGGAAGAACAGGGGAGTGATGAGGGCAAACAGCTGAACAAACAGCGACGCCAGGAGCACGTGAGCGATCGGGCGGCGATAGCGCCAGATCGACGGCAGAAACCAGCGAAAGCCGAATGTCTTGGGGTCATATCCCGCGCCGGCAACGCGGCGGGTGACCAAAACCATCACAGGCGCGATCTCGTCGAACAGCGCCGATGGCGCCACTTCGCGCAGGACTTTCTTCACCGGGTCGATAATGCGGCAGAGCCCCGCCTCGGTGCGTGCGATAAAGACTGAAAACGTGCCGTCGTTGAGCTGTACGATCGACGGCAACGGCACCCGCAACACCCGTTCGGCCGAGACATTGCGGATAACGCGCGCCTTCAGTCCCAGCAGGCGCGCCGCTCGCACCAGGTCGTCGGCGCTGGCTAACCCCTGATGCAAGGCGAGGTCGCGCCGCAGCCGGGCGGCATCGGCCGGAACACGGAAAAATGCCGCCACGCCGCAGAGCGACGTCAGCCCGGTATCGATGCCGGGCTGATCGACCTCGGGTTGTACGGACATGTCTTTATTCATGCCCTGCATTACCCGAGGCTTGTCGCAAAGCGTCTTCCCGCAACGTCAGGTGACATGGAAGCCCGTCTCGATCCGTGGCGCGAGATGGTTTTGCGCCTCGGTGCTCTCGGCAATACCCACCGCGACGCTCGTGGCCGCGGTAATCCCGCCGGTCGAGCCACCGTTCGACAGGATGGCCTCCCAGCCCTGAAGGCCCGGTGTATCCGCCGACCGTCCGAGCGCGCCTTCGTAAATCGCGTTGACGAAGGCCGCCTGGCTTGGCGTGGTGACGTTGTTGGCAAACTCCTGCGAGGCGACGATGTCCTGGTCGAAGGCGCTGCGTGAGAGGCCGTTTGCCATCAATACCTCCCAACCGTGCAGACCGTCCGGATCGGCTTGTCTGCCGAGCGCCACCTCGTAGACCTCGTTGATGTACATCGCATTGTTGTCGGGGAGGGTTTCGTTCTGGAACTCATTCGATGACAGGAAACCGCTGACCACGTCGGCCCGGCTGAATGTGCCCGTATCGAGGCCCTGCACATAGGTCTGGAAACCGGACTGATCCGGGGCACGTCCCAACGCCGTCTGGTAGAGGCCGGTCACGTATTGCTGGTTGCTTTGGCCAACGCCTGTCGCCTGCTCATATTCGGGACTGGCGAGCATGTCCTGTGCGACCTGCGAAATGGTCAGGCTGCCGCCGTGAACGAGTTGCTCCCAGCCTTCCAGGCCGCCCGTGTCCGGGGTTCGGCCAAGCAGACCATAGTAGAGGCGGGCAACCGCGGCGTCCGACGCATCCGGAACAAAGACACCGGCCGAGAATGTCGACGCGAGATCCATGTCGCTTTCGGGCGACGTTGCGATTGCAACAGCGATCTGGGCGCGCGTGTCGGCGCCGCTTTGCAGCATGTTGTCATAGTTCTGCAAACCGGGGCCATCCGGTTCGCGGTGAAGCCCATCCTCATATAGTTGCGTGACGAACTTGGAGTTGGAGTTTTGCGAGTTCGCACCGTAATCGGCCGTGTACTCGGGGGAGGACAGCATGACCTGGGCGACCGTCGTCAGCGGCGTGCCTGAGTTGACCTCGGCGACAAAATTCTCGAGGCCGGTTGCGTCGGGCGCGCGGCCGAGGATTGTCTCGTACAGCGCATAGACCTCACCACCCACGCTCGTCACGCTGTGGGTCACGGCGCCGAACAGATCAGCCGATTCATAAGCCGTCAGCGGCGCCGATGACTCGCTCGTCAGACCTGCGTTCGTCTCCGTTGCGGTCAGCGTGTAGGCACCATCCGCAAAGGTCGAGGTGGTGACGATGTCGAACGTCCCGCTCGTCACGACTCCGCTGCCGACCACCGTCGTGCCGTTGTACAGCAGCACGGTATCGCCGGTTTCGCCTGATCCTGTTACCTCGATCGTACCGCCGTTCACCGTATTCTGGACATTCTGCTGCACCAGATTGGTCGGTGCGGGTGGCACGACGGTCACGGTCGCCGGCAGAATCTCGAACACCGTCCCCGATGAGCCGCTGCCGAACCCGTCGCCATACGTTGTTCCATAGAGGCCGCCATCGGCGCCAATGAACAGGCTGGCATCGGGCTCGACACCATCAGCGCCGTTGAATGTCAGCAGCGTCGTAGGTGTTGGCGCATAGGTGCCGCTGCCGAGATACGCAATCTCGAACACCGTACCATCATCCGCGGTGCCGCCGTCGTAAGTCGTCCCGTACAGATTGCCCTTCGCGTCGATGACCAGCCCGCTGGCGGGATTGGCATTATCGAAGGTCGCCAGCACGAGCGGCGTACCGTAGCCGCCATTGGCGGTTTTCGGGATCTCGTACACCGTTCCGTCACTGGAGCCACCCTGCGTGGAGGTGTAGCTTTCTCCAAACAGATCACCGGCCGCATCGGCAATCACGCCGCTCGACGGAAAGAGCGAGGCGTTGTCGCCCGAACCAAAGGTATAGGGGAAGTAGGCGAGCGGAACGGGTTGGTCACCGGCCGCGGTCTGCAGAGCCGCATAGACCACACCTGCGGTCATAAAGCCGTAGTAGTTGGCGCCGATCAGAGTCCCTGACAGATCGAGCAGGCTTCCGAGAGGCTCAACGCCAGCGTTAAACGCATTGGACTCGTTGCTGAAATCGATGATGGTCGATTCCGAGTAGGTCCCGGAGCCTGTTGGGGTCAGCTCGAAATCGACGCCACCGTAATCGTAGTAAGATAAGGATAAGGGGAAGTTGCTTCCGCCGCCATAATAGGTTGACCCGTAAATATTGCCGCTTGCATCGAGCGTCAGATTGCCGGCGGGGTCATAACCGTCCTCGCCGTTGAACGAAAACAGCGTCGACTTCGTGTATCCCCCGCTGCCGTTCGGCGTGAGTTCGTACACGGTGCCGAAGTCCCACACACCGCCGCCGGTGGTTGTACCGAACAGATCGCCTGCCGCGTCGGCGATCAGACCGCTTTCGGGAAAGGCGCCATCCTGTCCCCCGCTGAATGAGTACAGCGTGGTGTTCGTGTAGCTTCCATCCCCGTTCGGCGTCAGCTCGAACACGGTGCCGTCGCCGGAGACGGGGCGGTCGTTGGATAGCTGCACGTTATAGACGTTGCCGCCCGAGCCGCCATTGTAAGTCGTCCCGAACAGGTCGCCCTTGGCATCGCCGATGAGGTTGGCATTGGAGCCGACACCGGGGGCGAATGTCGCCAGTATCTTCAGCGCGTAGTTCGAGGGCCCGCTCGTCACGGTCCCGTCGACGCTGGTGTCGGTCGCGGTCAGGTTGTACACGCCATCGGCGAAGGTCGATGTGGTTGTGATCGTGTAGGTCCCGTCGCCGCTCACGGTGCCGCTGCCGACAACGGTCGAGCCGCTGTAGAGCGTAATGGTGTCGCCGGTCGCGTCGCCGTAGCCGGTTACGACTGCCGCGTCGCCGCTGACGGTCGTCCCCACCTGCAGCGGCCCGGTCGGCGGCGGCGCCGCGACGACCACGGTTGTCGCCACCGAGGCCGAACTTGTCTCGGTGCCGTCCGCGCTTGTGTTGGTCGCGTCAAATGTGTAGGTGCCGTCGGCGAAGGTCGAGTTCGTCGTGATGTAGAAGGTCCCGCCACCGCTCACGGTTCCGCTGCCCACGACGGTCGAGCCGTTGTAAATCGTGACCGTGTCGCCCGGCGCGTCGCCGGTGCCGGTAAACGAGATCGTCTGACCGTTGGCTGAAGAGCCGTTCTCCGCCAGATTGATGGGCGGTGTCGCCAACACGGTCGCGGTCGCCGCGATCGACGCCGAGCTGATTTCCGTGCCGTCGACGCTCGTATCGGTCGCCGTCAGCGAATAGGTGCCATCAGCGAAGGTCGACGTTGTGACGGAGAAGGTTCCGCTGGTGAGCGTTCCGGTCCCGACGACCGCGGTGCCGGAATAGATCGTGATCGTGTCGCCGTCGGCGTCGTCCGCGGTGCCCGTAACGGTGATCGTGCCGCCGTTGCTGGCGGAGCCGACCGTCGCGATGACCGGCGCGTTCGCCGAGACGATCGCTGTCGGTGTGGGGATGTATTCGAAGACAGTGCCCTGGCTGCCACCCTCGTTGCCATCGTCTTCTGTCGTACCGAACAGGATATCGTTCGCGCCAATAGTCACGCCATTGGGGTAGGCGCCACCGCTGCCATTGAACGAGGCCAGCGCCGTCAGGGAAGCGGGCGTGCCAGTTGCAACCGCCTGTTTGATTGCGGCTGCCGAGATTTCGAACACCTCGCCGGCGTTGGCATCGCCTCCTTGACGCAGCGTCCCGAACAGATTGCCTGCCTCATCCAAGGCGATGTTGGTGGTTCCAGCGCTGCTGGAAAGCTCCGCGATCGTGATTGGCGACCCATAGCTACCGCTGCTGTTGACCAGCTCGTAGATCGTGCCCCCATCATCGCTGCCGCCGGATGATGTCGTCCCGAACAGGTCGCCCGCCGCGTCCATGACCAACGCGGTTCTCGGATTTGAGCCACCCGACCCGTTACTCTGAAACGATGTCAGGACCTGCTCGGTGTAATTGCCGCTGTTGTTGACCAGCTCAAATACCGTGCCGCCACCGCCGGAACCGCCGTACTCCGTGGTGCCGAACAGATTCCCGGCAGCATCCGTGATAACGCCGGCCTCGGGCCGGTAACCGGCGGCCCCGCCGCTGCCGAACGTGTCTACGACCTGCTCGGAATAGGTCCCGCTTGTATTGACGAGTTCGAATACCGTGCCGCCGCCGCTGGCGCCATCACCCGAAACCGTGCCGAACAGGTCGCCGGCGGCATCGATCGAGAGACCGGAGATGCCGCCATTGTAGCCGGTCGGCAGGTTTGCGAGGGTGACCGGGGAGTAGGTTCCGCTGGTGTTGACGAGCTCGAACACCGTGCCGCCGCTGCTGGGGCCGTACTCCGTCGTCCCGAACAGATCGCCCGCCGCGTCTATGACGAGGCCGGCGTTTATCGTAGTGCCTGACACTTCGTTGCCGGCGCTGCCGCTTCCGCCGGCACCCGCCAGCGTTACCGGCGCCGAAAACACACCATCCGTGTCCGTGATCTCGAACACCGTGCCGCCACCATAGGGGCCACCGGTCGAGGTCGTGCCGAACAGATCGCCATTGGCGTCCGCGATGAGGTTAGCCGTCGGAGCGCCGCCGTCCGAACCGTTGAAATCGGCAAGTTGCAGCAAGGTCCCCGACGCCGGTGATGGCGCGCTGGTCAGCCCGTTGGCGGCGCTCGTATCCGTTGCCGTCAGCGTGTAGGTGCCATCGGCAAAGGTCGATGTCGATGTAATGTCGAACGTGCCGCTGGCATTGACCGTCCCGGTACCGACGGTCATCGTCGTCCCGTTATCCGTCGCGTAGACGGTGACGGTATCGCCCACCGTGGCGGAACCTGTCACCTCGATCATCTGGCCGTTGCTCGCGGTCCCGACCTGGGTAATGTTGGTCGGGGCATCGGGCGGAACGTCGACGGTCAGGCCGTTGGTCGCGACCTGGAACACCGTGCCATCGCCGTTGGCGCCGCCTTGGCTGGTGGTGCCGTAAAGATTACCCTGCCCATCGAGCAGCAGCGCGCCGCTCGGGGCGGTGCCGTCCGTACCATCCAACGACGCCAGGACGATCGGCGTCGACGCATAGCCGCCATTTGGCAGAATGGGCTCAATCTCGGGCGCCTCCAGCGTGGTGTATACCGGCATAGAGCCGCCGACCGTGTACGGCACCTCGAACACCGTCCCGTCGCCATTGGTGCCGCCCCGGAGCGTGGTTCCATACAGGTTGCCCGCCGCGTCAATGGTAAGCCCGCCAATCGGGTCGGACCCATCGGTGCCGTTGAACGACACCACATCCGTGATGATTCCGGAGCCAGCCGCGACCTCGAAGACCGTGCCATCTTGATTAGCGCCGCCGCCAGGCGTCGTTCCGAACACATCGCCCGCGCGGTCGATCACGAGGCTCGAGGCCGGACCAATGCCGTTGGTGTAGTTGAACGACGCCAGCACCTGCTCGGTGTAGCTGCCGCTTGCGTTCACCAGCTCGAACACCGTACCGGCGTTGCCGGTGCCGCCCGATGCCGTGGTGCCGAAAAGATCGCCATTGGCGTCCGCCACCAGGCCGCCAAGCGGATTGGCACCATCGCCGGAGCCGCCGCTGAAGCTCTTCAGCACCTCCGGCGCGCCGTAGACGCCGCTCGTATTGACGAGCTCGAACACCGTGCCGTCACCGTGTGCGCCGCCAGTCGATGTCGTGCCGAACAGGTCGCCATTACCGTCGATGATCAGCGTGCCCTCTGGCCGGCTGCCACCCGAGCCGGTGAAGGATGCAATTGTTGCTTCCGGGCCATAGGTGCCGCTCGTCAGGGGGATTTCGAATACCGTGCCAAAGCCATTCGCGCCGCCGCTCGATGTCGTGCCGAACAGATCGCCAGCCGCATCCGCGACAAGCCCGCCGACCGGGCTCGCACCGTCGCCGGACGTGCCGGTAAAGGTGGCCAGGGCGATGGGCGTTCCACCGCCGGAGGGGATCTCGAACACGGTGCCGTCGGGTGCCGCGCCGCCGCCGTAATTGGCCGTGCCGAACAAATCGCCCGCCGCGTCCATGATCAGGCCGGATTGCGGGTTGGCTCCTGTCGGATAATCAAGATCGGCCAGCTTGTTGAGGACGGCGATCGGGCTTGTCTCGGTGCCGTCCTGGCTGGTGTTGGTCGCCGTCAGGCGATAGATGCCTTCCGCGAAGGTCGTCGGCGTCGTGATATCGAATGTGCCGTCACCATTTACCGTGCCGCTGCCGACCACGGCGGTGCCATTGTAGAGCGTGACCGTATCGCCCGTCGCGTCGCCGTTCCCGGTGATTTCGATGGTGCCGCCAGCCGACGTGGTGCCGACCTGGGCAAGATCGGTCGGCGGCGTCGCCGTCACGATCGCCGTGCCGGTCACGGCGACCGGACCGGAAGCCGTATTGTCATACTCCGACAGTGTGTAGGTGCCATCGGCGAAGGTGGTCGGAGTGGAATTGATATCGAATGTGCCGTCGCCGCTGACGGTCGCCGTGCCGACAGTAAACGTGTTTCCGTTATCCATCGCGTAGACGGTGACGGAATCACCTGACGTGCCGCCCGATCCCGAGACTTCGATGGTCTGGCCGTTCTGCGCCGTCCCGACCTGTGTCAATGTGTTTGTCGCTACCACCGCTGTACTCCCCACCACGGCCGTTGGAAGGCCAAATTGAAACACCGTGCCGCCGCCGGACGCACCGCCGTCGGTCGACTCACCGTAAATGTTGCCTGCTGCATCGATCAGCAGCCCGGTTCCCGGGCTCGATCCACTGGCGTCGTCCGGAATGGAACCCGCCGCCACAATCGGGGTGCTGAGATAGGCACCACCACCCAGGTTCGCGATCTCATAGAGCACGCCGCCGCTCGAGGCGCCGCCGAGAGCCGTCAGTCCATAGAGGTCCCCCGCCGTGTCCATCACAAGGCTGCTGATCGGCTCAGCGATACCCGCGGTCGAACTGGCGAGATCGGCGATCACCGTCGGTGTGCTGGAATACGTGCCCGACCCGGTGCTCGCGATCTCGAACACGACACCTGAGCCAGCCAAAGCGCCCTGACCACCCGCTTCGGTCGTGCCAAAGAGATCGCCATTGGCATCCGCGATCAGGTTACCTGTCGGGGTTACCCCATCCGTGCCATTGAATGATGCAAGCGTCTCGGGCACGGTTGCGTAGGTGCCGCTGCCAAGGTAGGTGATTTCGAAAACCGAGCCGTCGTTGGACGTGCCGCCAAGCTCGGTTGTTCCAAACAAATTGCCAGCGCTGTCAATGTAAAGGCCGCCAAATGGGTTTGTGCCATCAGAGGAGTTGAACGAAGCCAGAGCCTCCGGGGCGGAGTAGGTGCCGCTGGTGTTGACGAGTTCATAAACCTCGCCATAGCCACCGCTGCCGTAATTCGTCTCGCCAAAAAGATCACCAGTCGCGTCCGCGACCAATCCGGATAGCGGCTCGCCGTCGACAGTGCCAATAGCCGCTACGAGCAGTGGGGTCGTGGCATACGTGCCGCTGGTGTTCGTGATCTCAAAGACGGCGCCGGCGCCAAACGCAGCGCCGCTCGACGTCACCCCGAACAAATTGCCACTGGCGTCGAGGGTCACGCCGTAAAACGGTGTGTTGCCGGTGGCGCTGCCGCTCTTGAACGAAGCCAGAGTGATCGGCCCGCTGAAGACGCCGTTCGTGTCCTTGATCTCAAAAACACTCCCAGCACCATAGGCACCGCCCGCCTTGGTAGTCCCGAAAATGTCGCCGGCATTATCTTGCGCGAGTTGTCCCTGAACGTATGAGGCATTGCCGTTTACCAGCGGGAACGATGCCAGCGTGCGGTATGCCGCCCCCGACATCGCGCTCGTCAACCCCGTCGCGGACGACGTGTCGGTGGCGGTGAGCGTGTAGACGCCGGTGTCGAAAGTTTGCGTCGTGGTGATGGTGAAGCTGCCATCGCCGCTGGGACTGAGCGTGGTGCTGCCGACGGCGGTGGTGCCACCATCGATGTAGAGCTCGATGGTGTCACCGGGAGTGCCGATACCGCTGACCTCGATCGGGTCGCCGGGGCCCGCCGCGCCGACCTGCATCAGATGCGTCGGCGCATCGGGGACCATCGTGGCCATGCCGCTATAGTCGGCCCACGCATCGCCACCGCCGCCGCCACCGCCGGGCCCGGTAACGAAGACGGGGTCTCCGGTAGTAATTGCTGCGAAAATGACAGAGCTGCTGGATTGGCCGCTGTATAGGAATCCCGCTCCGCCGGGGGCTCCCGCGATGCCGCCCGAGCCGCCGTAATTCCCGTTACCCGGACTGCCGGTGGCGCCGGCGGTGGTCGGCGCATTGCCCTCGGTCGCCAGGTACCCCATGCCGCCAGCCCCGCCAGACAGGCCGGAAGTATTCGCACCGCCCTGGCCGCCCATTCCTCCGATTGCGCTGTTGTTGAAGAAACTGTCGGACGACCCGATTTCGAACGTGGCACTGGGGGCCAGGTAGATGCCGCCAGCCGCGAAACCGCCGGCACCGCCCCCGGAATATTGGCCGCCCGTGCCGCCCGTGCCGCCCTTTGCGTAATTGTTCGCGATCACCGAGTTCGTGGCGATCACCGTCGCGCCCGATGCCGCGAAAATACCGCCGCCGGCAAAACCGCCGGCGCCCCCCGCGGTGCTATCGCCCGAGCCGCCGGCGCCGCCGGTCGCGGAATTGTTCACCACAAACGAATTGTTCAGGATCAGCGTGCCGCCGGTAGAGACATAGATGCCGCCGGCGGCATTGCCGCCGGTGCCCCCGCCGGATCCGGCTGCGCCGGTGGCCGAGCCGCCCGTAATGGTCATGTCGTCGAGCGTCAGCGTACTGCCGCCGGAAACGTCCAGAACGGTATGGCCGTTGCCATTGAGCACGACGGGAGGCCCGTCAGGATCGATCGTGATATTGCCGCTGGTGATTACGAGGGTGGAGGTGAGGTCGATCTCCGTGACACCGGGCGCGAAGTCGATCGTACCGCTGCCTGCCGTGATCACATCGGCAAGGTCGCCTTCCAGGGAAGCGGCGTCGTTGGCGAAGTAGGTCACGGACGAGGCGACCGTGAAGGTCACGGGCGTCGAGGCGGCGCTCGGATCCGTGCCATCGGCGTGTGAGTCGATCGCCGTCAGGGTGTAAGTTCCGGTGCCGAAGGTGGAGGTCGTCGTGATATCGAAGGTACCGCTGGCATTGACCAGTCCGGTGCCGACGACGGCCGACCCGACGTAAAGCGTAACGAGGTCGTCCGCCGTCCCCGTGCCGCTGACCTCGATCGGGCTGCCGGCGCTCTCCGGACCAAGCCCGGTTATGGTGGGAGACGGTTCCGGCGTTGGCGGTGCCGTCACCCCGACGGTCACGGTGAAGAGCGTTGTTGACGGGCTGGTATCGTTTGGATCCTGCTCGACGACGGACAGTGTGTAAGTGCCGTCCGAGAAGGTCGAACTCGTCGTGATGTCGTAGGTTGCCGAGGTGCCGTTCCCGGCGAGTGCCGAGCCCTCGTCGACGCCATTATAGTACACGTCGAGGAAGAGAAGGTCGCCGCTAGTATATACGGAATTCGGTATGCTGCCTGTGACCTCGATGTGGCCGCTCGCAGTAACTGTACCCGAGGCTGTAACCGGCGCTGGTGCGCTCATTATGATCCCCCCGAAAATATGCTGCCGACTCTTGCCTACCCCAAGTTGTAGGGCACGGTTACCACCATCATCCCTGGTTGAATTCCATCCTTGCTTTCATCGTTTAGGCCATTCTTGCGATCGGAACAACCGTCGGTTTCGCTCGTGCGATCACATGCGCGCGGCTGGCCGGACCGTTTGCCCAGAAGCTCTGTGCGCTGAACCGTTCGTAAAGATCATGCGGCAGGACCGTGGCGCGCGGTTCGAAGGTGACGCGCGGGCGCACCCTGTGAAGCCCCGGCATGCGCAGCTCCTCATCGAAATCCGGTTCGTCGTAGACGATATTGTCGAAATCGTGCGCGAACGGTTCTTCGTCGATGAAATCGTAGATCAGCGACAGAACCTTGCGTGGTGCCCGCGCGAGAAAGTCGTACTCGACGATCAACAGTGAGCCTGCATCGAGCCCGTAATAGGCTTCTTTCAGCGAGGTCCACGGTCCGCCGACCAGTCGATT
The DNA here is from genome assembly GCA_019240125.1 of Alphaproteobacteria bacterium. Classification (GTDB taxonomy): domain Bacteria; phylum Pseudomonadota; class Alphaproteobacteria; order ATCC43930; family CGMCC-115725; genus DATARH01. The sequence continues at coordinate 21,401 of JAFAYW010000043.1, read as the reverse complement.
GCGCTGCGATAGGGCCTCGGTGCGCGTGTAGATATTGGCGCGCTCGTCGTCGCTGAAGAGCCGCGCCGGCAATAACGGATTGGCGCGCAGAAGCCGCTCTACCGAGTCCATGATTGCGGCGACGTTGCGCACCATGCAGATGATCTTGGCGTCGGGAAATAGCTTGAGCAGCGCCGGCAGGCGGGCGGTCCATAGCCGGTTGGTGTCGAACACGACGGCGTCCGCCGGCAGCCCCGCGGCCCACGAGGCGAACAGGCCACGCAGGACGCTCTCGCGGCGTGCATCGGAGATCAGGGCGTGACCTTCGCCAGCCATTATATTCATGGCGCCGGTAACGAGCGGGCATAGCGAGCTCGACATCCCGGCGTGGAAACGCGGGTTCTGACGCAAGATCGCGGCGAGCAGAGTTGACCCTGATCGCGGCAGACCTGAGATGAACTGAAAAGTAGCCATTGCGAATTTTCTGGGCGGGTCTTAACCGACGCGGATCGGTAAAACAACCGATAAATCCGCTCTATTCAGCAGCTAAAATATAGATTTCGCAAGGCGCTACGCTTCCCGATATCCAGTGTACACTTTAGTATGGGATGGGCGATGCGGCGCCGCGTCAATTAACGCTCTACGAAGTCTGCGCAATAGCTGAAACACTATTGACTCCGCCGCTCGCGCTGCCTCCGCGTGCGCCGGTGAGTCACACTTGCGGACTTGTGCATCGCATGCCCGCGATGCTGAGCGGCTACGCCTCTGCCGCGGCCATCAGCGGCTCCAGAGTCGCGATCAGCCGCGACACATTTTCTTGCAGGTCATGGGCCATATGGCCCATGCGATAGGCCTTGGCTGACTTGTCGCTGTAGAAGGCCTCATCGTCGAACAAGCGAAGGATCGCTTCTGCCGCAGGCCGGAGCGTCGCTTGCGTCGGCAGGGTGGTATACGGGGCCGCATAGCACTTCTCAGGGAGCGTGATCTCGACGCCGCCGTCGCCGACCATTTCGATGGCGCCGCCGCGCCTGGTGTACAGGGTAGGGATGCCGTTCAGCATCGCCTCGGCCGCCACACGGGGCCCGCTCTCCCACCAGAGGCTAGGCGCGAGAAGGATGCGCGCACGACTGTAAGCGGCGCGCAGATCCGGGCTGTTGGGCGTGATGATAACGTTTGGAAGCGTGTCGCGCGGCGTTCCCAGCGCGGCGGTCACCATCCTTACCACCGTCGCCCAGGATCCTCGTGATTCCACCACTTCAAATTTTATGTCGGGCCGCAGCGTCTCGAGCATGAGTGCCAGGACCACGACGACGCCCGCTCCCTTGACCAGCTGAGGGTTGATGAACAGAACGCGCTCCCGGCTGTGTGCCTCCGGGACGCAGAATGCCGGATCGATGAACTTGCCGATCGCTGTCGGCGAAACCTGGCATCGCTCCTGCAGCAAAGCCGCGGTCGCCTTCGAGTCGGTAACGACAAGATCGACGTCGCGACACCAGCGGGTTCCCCAATAGTTGCCATTGGCGACGTAGGCGATATTGGGGATGCGATGCATTCGAGCAGAATCAGAAATCACGTAATCGAATGGGTGGCCTCCATAATAAAACACGAGGTCCGGCTTAAAAGTATTCAGCGTCCTTGCCAGCATATGGTACCAGGATGATTGTTCCCCTGTCGTCATTGCTTCCCTGTCCGTGCTTGCCGTCACGAGCAGGTTATGCACCAGGGGGGCTTCGCGGACGCTGATGACTTTCCCGCGTCTTTTCCGCATGTCATCCCACTGATCTCCGACGCGTTTTACGCCCGCAGGGGCGTCGAAGATGGTCGCGCCGATAATTGCGACCTCCCATCCGCGCAGGCTGAGCTGTCGCAGGATCTCCCGGATCGACATGGAGGCACCGCTGGTCGTATCCAGAAGGCAATATACGTTTGCCCACAAAATCCTAGGTTTCCGCACGCGTTCCTCTTCAAGCCAAGGGCGGCCGATCCAATTGAGTCCGGTGGCTCGGCTGCCGGACAGGCGCCACTAGGCATTCCAGAACATAGTATCCAACGGTCAAGTTTGCCGTCTACCTGCCCTCACCACCGTGCCGAAGGCAGGGCCGACCCCGGACTGTCCTGATCGGATGATGTTGCAGCTTGCCGTGCCGCACTCCGGGGATGCCGACATTCACCCGGTTGCCAAACCGTGCCGTCCAGATTTGCCGTCGGCCTGGCTGGGGCGGGAGGGTTCGAACCTCCGAATGCCGGAATCAAAATCCGGTGCCTTACCACTTGGCTACGCCCCAATATGCCTGCCGTCGGGCGCTGATTCGGCCCGGCCCCTTTATGGTACGGGGCGTCTGAGAGTTATCCCAATGGCGCAGCGCCCTCAAGAGGCACGGCTGGCTGCGGCCTGCCACCCGTCGCGTGAGGGCGCTTGCATCGGCACCGCAGTTTGCCTTCAAATAGCATCTTACCGTTACGGGAAACCGATGCCGCAGACGCCGTTCTCCTTCGGCGACACGTCGGGCAAGCGCGAAGAAGAACCGCGCTGGTTCGAGCCGGTGCTTATCGAACCCGTGCCCGTGGCGCGCACCGCGGGCACGATCCCGCTGGCTGTCCGCGAGGGGGTCCGGTGGAAGGAGATTCAGTGGTTCGACTTTGCAACCGACGCGGCGGCCGATGAGGTAGAGCCGGACCCCTGGGTTGTCAGCCGGGTACCGACGGTCACTCCGGCCCCGCCGCCGGCACTGCTGCCGCCGCCGCTGCCCGTTGCGCCGCCGCCTGTCATCCAGGCCGCGGCGCCACCGGCGGCGCCTGTCGTTCGGGTTGCCGAAGAAATCCGCGTCGAGGACGCCGAGTCGGTTCCGATTATCGAGCCCCAGATGATGGAACATCCGCTGCTCGAGGCGGATGCCATTGATGATTTCCGTCCCCTCTTCTCGACCGCGCCCTATCGCACCGTGCACCGGTCGCGGCTCGCCGAGTACTGGGAGTCGGCGACCCGGGGGATGCACGCGCTGAGCGCGGCTCGATTGAGCCGGGTTGCCCAGATCGGGGTGTTTGCCGCGGTTGTCGCCGCGATCGTAGGGGTCACCTATGAAGGCGGGGAGCAGGTCGCGGGTCGCGCCGGCGCGACAACGCCGCCACCATCGACGCCCTACACCGACGGCAAGCTGGCCGCGCTTCCGAAAGAGAATTTGTCGGGTCCAAGCCGGGCCGACACGGTGCCTGTGCCGCCGCCTCCAACCGATGAAGCGGCATCCCGTGCCGTCTCTTTTCTCGCGCGGGCCAATGCCGGGGACCCGATAGCGCAATATAATGTCGCCGTGCTTTACGCGCGGGGCGAGGGGCTGGCGCAGGATTATGGCAGCGCGAATGCCTGGTTCCTCAAGGCGGCGGAAACCGGCAACCTGGCGGCCCAGTTCAACCTGGGCGTGATGTACCAGCGCGGTCTGGGGGTACAGCAGGATCATGTCGAGGCGGTGCGCTGGTACCGCAAGGCCGCCGAGCACCGTTACGCGCCCGCCGAATACAACCTCGCCATCGCCTATGCGGAAGGACAGGGAACGCCAAAGGACCCTGTCGCCGCAGCCCGCTGGTATCATCTGGCGGCAACCCAGGGTTTGACCGCCGCGATGATCAACTTCGCCATTCTTTACGAGAAAGGCGAGGGGGTGGAGCGTTCGCCGATCGATGCCTATGCCTGGTACCATGCGGCGGCGCAACGCGGCGATGGTATCGCTGAAAAGCGGGCCGGCGAAGTCTTGGGGCAACTGGATGCGACGGGGAAGAAGCAGGCCCAGGCGCAGGCAGTAGCGGTCGCCGCGATGATCCGCCTGGCACCAGGCGACCTCGCGGGGGTCGCTCAGCCCGCCGGCGAGGCGTCCCCATCGGTGTTGAACCGGCCTGCCGTCGCGGCCGATAGGACGGCGTCGCGAAACTAGGCTGACATCAGGTATGGATCGGTGGCGGCGCGATGGTCAGGGCTCCCGCGGCGACCCACCATGCCGGCCGCGCTTGTCTCACCATAGCAGCGGCGTCTTGCGCGGCGTTGCGATCGCGGAAGAGTGCGAAGCACGTCGCGCCGCTCCCGCTCATCCGCGCGAGCGCTCCGCCGGGCAGCGTCGATAGGGTCTCCAGAATCCGGCCGATCTCGGGCACCACGCTGCATGCGGCTGCGGTCAGGTCGTTGCGGTGCCCAGCCAGGGCTGTCGCCAGGCTCGCCACGTCAGCCGGCATCGTGGCAAAGCGCCCCGGCTCCGAGAAATCGCCGTGGCGCGCCTTGAAGACGGCTGGGGTCGACAGCGCGATACGCGGGTTGACCAGCAGGATCCCGGCGTTCGGCATACCGGGGGCGGGGTCCAGCATATCGCCGATCCCGCCAACCCAGACCGGCGCGCCCAGGAGGCAAGCGGGCGTGTCGGCGCCAAGCCGCAGTGCCAATGCGGCTAGATGCGGTGGTTCGGGCCTGTAGCGCCAGAGGCGGCACAAGGCTCGCAGCGCGGCGGCGGCATCGCTCGATCCGCCGCCGATACCCGATGAGACCGGCAGCACCTTATGCAGATGCAGCGCCGCGCCGGGTGGCGGCTGCGGCATTGCCTCGGCCAGCAGCCGTGCGGCGCGCAAGACGAGATTGTCCGCTGTCTGGTCGGTAAGCGAACCGGCCTCCGGTCCTTCAATCGTCAGCGACAGACCGTCCGCGGGTCGCGCGGTGACCCAATCGCCGATATCGGCAAAGGCGATCAGGCTGTCGAGCAGGTGATAGCCGTCGGGCCGCCGCCCGACGACATGCAGGTACAGGTTGATCTTGGCCGGGGCGAAGGCCCGAACCGCTGACGGCACGCGCTCCGGGTCGACCGGTCCGTCAGCCGCCATGCGGTGGCGAGGCGGACGCGTTGAGCCCGTGCTCCAGCTTGGCCTCGATCGGCTTTACGTCGCTCTCCTGCGGGTTGAACTGCAGGGCGCGCTTCCATTGATAACGCGCCTCGACCATGCGGCCGGTCTGCCAGTAAGCGTCGCCGAGATGGTCGTTGATCGTCGGGTCTTCCGGTACTAGCTCGATGGCCTTTTCGAGGTACTCGGTAGCCCCCGCGTAATCGCCCATGCGGTAATGCGCCCAGCCCAGGCTGTCGACGATGTACCCGTCATCGGGTTTCAGCTCGACCGCCTTTTCGATCATCTTCAGCCCCTTATCGAGGTTTTCGCCCCGATCGATCCAGGAATAGCCGAGATAATTCAGCACCATCGGCTGGTCGGGCTTGAGGTCGAGGGCGTGGGTCAGGTCAGTTTCGGCGCGTTTCCATTCGCCAGCCCGCTCAAGCGCGACGCCGCGATCGTAAAACAGTGACCAGCGTTCCGGCAGTCCATCGGCGGCGGTACGCTTCAACGCCTCGTCATAGGCGGTGACCGACTCGGCGTAGCGCTTCTTGTTGCGCAGGATGTCGCCAAGCTCGGCATCGGCGGCGATCAGATCCGGCTTCTCGGCGGTCATCGTCTTGAGCTGAGCGATCGCCTCGTCGCTGCGTTCGAGCGTGTCCAGATTAACCGCCGCGCGCAGCCGCGCCGACCAGTAATAGGGTGTGCCCTGCGGGATCTCCCCGAGAAGCGCGAGGCTCTGATCGGGCCGGTTTTCGGCGCTGAGCGTATCGGCCAGAAGCAGCTGGGCAAGCGGGAATTGGGGCCGGATCGCCAGCGCAAACCGGTCGTAAAGGAGCGACAGGTCGATCGTCTCGGCCTGGTTCAACACACTGGCCAGATCGAACATTGCCTCCGCGAAGCCGTCCGAGGCGTTTCTCAGCAGCGGCTGCGGCGCGGTCGTGCCCTGCGACGACATCACCGACATCGCAAGGTCGCTTGTCGGGTTCTGTTCGAGAAAGCGCTTATAGAGCTGTTTAGCCTGATCGGTGCGGCCGCGGCGCAGATCGAAATTCGCGATCGCCTCGGTCAGGCGCCAGTTGAGCTGCTGGCTCGACGAAATCGCCTTGTCGTAAAATTGCTGCGCCTTATCGGGTTGACCGGCGAAATCGTACAGCAATCCAAGCTGAAACGCCTTCAGGGGTTCGAAACCGTTGAATTTGTCGAGCCCCTGCAATGCCATGTCGGCGCCCGCGAGGTCGCCCGCCGCCATCCTTGTCCAAGCCAAGGCGAACGGCCCGATGAAGCGATGCACCCCGTCGGTTGGCAATGCCGCGGCCAGTTTTGCGGCGCCCGCCGCGTCCTTCTGTTGCAGATGCTGGATCACCAGCGTCAATTGCGCCATTCCGTCGGACGGGTCGAGCTTCAGCACCTTGGGGGCCAGTTCGCGGGCGCGGTCGAAATGCCCGACGCACAGTTCGGTCAGAAAGGTGCGGTTTATCAGTTCCGGGGCATCGGGATCGATCGCCAGCGCCTTTTCATACCAGCTCGCGGCCTCGGTGAAATCGCGCGTCTGCTGCGCCTGCCGCCCCGCGAGATAGGCGCCGATAAGCGGGTCCGGACCCGCGTCGGCTGGTTTTGCCGGTGCCGGCTTTGCGGGGGCGGCAGCGGGGGTCGTTTGCTGCGGCGCCGCCAAGGCAGAGCCGAGGCCCAAAGCCAGCAGCGAAGTGGCCAGCGGCAATCCGCGGCGCAGCGTAAAAACTCGATCAGTCCAGCTTGCCATATTTTACGATCCGCACCGTGGGGAGGTTTGGCGCAAGGAAGGCGTCACATGTTCGGGTAATTCGGCCCGCCGCCGCCTTCCGGTACCACCCAATCGATATTCTGCGTCGGGTCTTTAATGTCGCAGGTTTTGCAGTGAACGCAATTCTGCGCATTGATCTGGAGGCGAGGAGTACCCGTATCGGCATCGACGATCTCGTAAACGCCGGCAGGGCAGTAGCGTTGTTCCGGCGAATCGTAGATCTCGTAATTAACGGCTATAGCTTTCGCCGGATCGCGCAACTTGAGATGGGCCGGCTGGTCTTCCTCGTGATTGGTATTCGAGATGAATACGGAGGATAGGCGGTCGAATGATACCTTGCCGTCAGGTCGCGGATACTCGATCCGGGGCATCTGGCTCGCCGGCACCAGCTGCGTGTAGTCATGGTGGTGGTGCATCGTCCAGGGCGCCTGTCCGCGCAGCACGTAGGTATCGAACGCGGAGTAGGCAAGGCCGCCCAACAGGCCGAACCGAAAGCTGGGACGGATATTACGTACCCGGTAAAGTTCGTCCCACACCCAGCTCTGCCGCACCGCATCGCGGATGCGCACTCCGCTGTTGCTGCCATTGAGCCGGGCGAATACGGCCCCGGCCGCTGCCATACCCGATTTCATTGCGGTATGGCTGCCCTTGATCTTGGGGACGTTCAGGAACCCTGCCGTATCCCCGATCAATCCGCCGCCGGGAAAGTCGAGCTCCGGAACGGCTTGAAAGCCGCCTTCGTTCAGCGCGCGCGCGCCGTAGGCGATGCGGCGCCCTCCTTCGAAAAAGGGACGGATCGCCGGGTGTGTCTTGAACCGCTGAAACTCCTCGAACGGGTTGAGGAATGGGTTCTGATAATCGAGGCCGATTACATAACCGACCGAGATCTGACGGTTTTCCAGATGATAAAGGAACGAGCCGCCATAGACATTGTGCTTCACCGGCCAGCCCACTGTGTGCACGACCAGCCCGGGCTGATGCTGCGCTTCCGGGACCTCCCACAATTCCTTGATGCCGATCGCATAGGTTTGCGGGTCGCAATGCGCGCGCAATCCAAAACGCTCGACCAGGGTCTTGGTCAGCGAGCCGCGGCACCCCTCGGCGAAGAGCGTCTCGCGGGCCAGCAATTCGACGCCGCGGGTGTAGTGGTCGGTCGCCTCGCCATTCTTGCCGATGCCCATATCGCCGGTCGCGACGCCACGCACCCGGCCATCATCGGCATAAAGCACCTCGGCGGCGGCGAAGCCGGGATAGATTTCAACGCCGAGCTCCTCGGCCTGCTGCGCCAGCCAGCGGCACAGATTGCCGAGGCTGATGATGTAGTTGCCGTGATTGTGCATCTGCGGCGGCGTCGGCAGCCGAAATGAGCTTTTTTCGGTCAGGAACAGGAAGCGGTCTTCGGCCGCTGGCGTGTTGAGCGGTGCGCCACGTTCCTGCCAGTCCGGGATCAGCTCGTTGAGTGCACGCGGCTCGAAAACGGCGCCCGAGAGGATATGAGCGCCGACCTCGGAGCCTTTTTCGACGATGCAGACACCAAGCTCGGTCCCGGCGTCGGCGGCGAGCTGTTTCAGACGGATGGCGGCGGCGAGACCGGAGGGGCCAGCCCCGACAATAACCACGTCGTATTCCATCTGCTCGCGCTCGACATCCGCCACGAAGATCTCCCTCTGCCCGGTTGGTTAACGGTCTGACTATATGCGAGGCGTTGCGGCGCCTCGATGGTAAACTTCCGCCGTGTCGGACAGTCCCCCGCAACCCTCAGCCTCGCAGGATCGCGCCGCGCTGCTGGCGCTGTTGCAATGGCAGATCGCGATGGGCGCGGACGAGGCGATCGGCGACATTCCGTATGATCGGCTGACCGCGCCGGTGCCGCTGGTGCCGGTGGCCGCGGTGCCAGCAGTGGCCGCACCCGCTGCGCCAGTCATGGCACCGCCTGCGGCGCGGTCGGCCGCCGGTCCGGTCACGGTTGCCCCGCCGCCGGCGCTCGCCGATTCGCTTGCGGAAGCGGCCCAATCGGCCCGGCTGGTGGCGCAGACAGCCCCGACAATCGAGGCGCTCGCCGCGCTGGTGCGGGAATTCGACGGCTGCCCCCTGAAACGCACCGCCACCAACACGGTGTTCATGGATGGCGACAGCGCGGCGCGCGTGATGATCATCGGCGAGGCGCCGGGTGCCGATGAAGACAGGCTTGGCCGCCCATTTGTCGGCCGCAGCGGGCAATTGCTCGACCGCATGCTGGCGACGATCGGGCTTGACCGCACCAGCGTGCAGATCACCAACGTGATCTATTGGCGCCCGCCGGGGAATCGCAAGCCGACCTCGAACGAGATCGCCGCCTGCCTGCCCTTTGTCCTGCGTCACATCGCGCTGGCCGGTCCGCGTGTTGTCGTGCTGGCCGGCGGGACCGCGGCGAGCGCATTGCTGCCGTATAGCGAGGGCATCACCCGGCTGCGCGGCCGCTGGTTTGAATTGGCGGTCGCCGGGCTCGACGCGCCGGTGCCGGTACTGCCGATGTTCCACCCATCGTTTCTGCTGCGCTCACCCGAGCGCAAACGCGAGGCCTGGCGCGATCTGCTGGCCCTGAAGGCGCGACTCGACCAAACGAGCTAGGCCGCACTGTCTCGATCATCAATAATCAAATGGAGGAAATGCGGATGAACGGATCCATGGCCTTGAGCGCGACTGCCGCGCTGATCGCAATGTGTCTGATGGCGTCTGGCGGCTGTGCCGCCGATCTCAACCCGGCGGCGGTGACCTTCAAGGCGCCGGATCAGATTCCGTGGAAGAGCAATCCGTCCGGTGCGGATAACGCGACGCTGCTCGGCGACCCCTCAAAGCCAGGGCTCTACATTCAGCTGGTGCGTTGGCACGCCGGCCATATGAGCCATCCGCATTTCCACCCGAACGATCGCTTTATCACGGTGCTGTCCGGCACCTGGTGGGTCGGTACCGGCACGAGGTTCGACCCCGACGCGACGGTGCCGATGCCGGCCGGCAGCTATGTCGTCCATTACGGCAAGCAGGTCCACTACGACGGCGCCAAGGACGGCGATACCGTCCTTGAGATCGTCGGCGAGGGCCCCGCGACCGCGACCCCGGCGGAGGAGAAGTAGCTCTCTCCCGCCCGAGTTGCAGCGGCGTCTGGCCTTCAGTGGGCGATGCGTTCGAGGGCGAGCCCGCGGGTGCGCGGACCGAAGCCGCCGATCGAGGCGACCACGATCAGCATCGCAAAGGCGATAAAGCTGAACACCGCATTGACCCCGCCCAGGTTGAGCAGAAAGGCGACGACAAGTCCCGAAATTGCGGCTGACAGGCGACTCCAGGAATACACAAAGCCGATTGCGCGCGAGCGGATGCGGGTCGGAAACAGCTCCGACTGATAGTTGTGAAAGCTGTACGACAGCAGGTTGTTGCTGAGCGTTACCAGCACCCCGAGGATGATCAGCGCGGTCGGATCGGCGGCGTTGGCAAAGGCCATGCCGAAGATGCCAATCCCCGCAGCGCCTATGCAGATCTGCCATTTGCGTTCGATGCTATCGGCGATGAGGGTGCAGAGCAGCGGCCCCATCGGGTTCGCGATCGCGATGATGAACGAGTATTCAAGGCTGGTGGTGATCTTGATCCCCTTGGCGATCAACAGGGTGGGGACCCACGCGGCGAACCCGTAATACCCGAAGGTCTGGAAGAAGTTGAAGATCGACAGGATCAGCGCGCGCCGTCCATAGGGCGACTGCCAGATTTCGCTGAACGATGCCTGCCCGGTATCCTCCGGCTCGAGCGCGCCCGGCGCTGGCAGCGGCGCAGCGCTCTCGGCCGCGACCCGCCGCTCGATGTGGGAGACGGCACGCTCCGCCTGCTCAAGCCGGCCGTTGCGCGCCAGCCAGCGGGGCGATTCCGGCATGCCGAGGCGGATAATCCAGATGAAGATCGCGCCGACCGCGCCGATCAGCACGACCCAGCGCCAGCCATCAAAGCCGAACGGGGCCGTCGGCACCAGTAGCCAGGCGAGAAAGGCCACGACCGGCACCGCGATGAACTGGATAAACTGATTGTAGGCGTAGGCACGGCCGCGATGTGAGCGCGGCACGATTTCCGATACGTAGGTGTCGATCGTGACCAGCTCGATCCCGATACCCACACCGGCGATGAAGCGCCACAGATCGACGCCAAATCCGCTTTGCTGAACCGCCATGATCGCGGTGGTCGCCGAATACCACAGTAGCGAAAAGGTGAAAACGGCACGTCGTCCATAACGGTCGGCGGCATGGCCAAGAAAAATCGCCCCGACAAAGAGCCCGGCGAATAAGGAAAAGACGAAGGTGCCGACACCGGCGACGCCGATCGGCGCCAGGACGGCGAACGGACCAAGCGATTCGGGCGAAAAGAGCCCGGCCTTGTTTAGCCCCGGCGCGATATAGGCGGTCAGAAACAGGTCGTAAAATTCGAAGCAGCCGCCGAGCGAGATCAGCGTTACCAATCCCCAGATGTGCCGCGTCATCGGCAGCCGGTCGAGACGTGCTGCGAGCTCCGCGGCGGTAGCGGTGGCCATCGGTAATTCCCTCATCTTATTGCTTAACGGCGTGCTGCATGTCGGCTGATGTCGTCGAAAGCAGCTTATCGTGCCGCCGCGCCGCCGCAACTGCTGCCTGCGCGGATATCGCCGGTCAGGCCGCTGACGCCGGTGCGCTGGTTGGGGGCGCTCGGGCGACTACCCCCAGGCAATCGGTGCGCAGACCATTAACAGCAGCGGCAGAAAGAAGGTGCGCCGAGAACCCGCCGGCTCGCGTGCGCGGCGTCGCGACAAGCGGGCGCGGATGACGCGAGCGCGCTCCGCCGCGAGCTGCGTCCCGAACGGGCACTCACCGGTGCAGTCGCGATTTCTGCAGTAGCCGCTCCCCGGTATCCAACCGCAGTCACGCGCCCATCGCTCGGCATCATTATCGTCGAGCAGTTCGGTGATCGCCGCTGGCGGCAGCGGCACTTGAGCGTATTCGGACATGCCAATCTCGAGCGCAAAGACCTTGGAATCGGCGTCCTACCCCAAAACCCGCCCCTGATTGCACGCGAGCAATTATTCCGATCCGGTCAACTGTATACACAACATTAGGTTGCAATACCCCGCTTCACAGTCGGAATTGTCCGGCATTCGAACTAATCCTAACAATCCGGCTTTTGCTGCGTTAGTAGCGTGATTCCCGCTAGGTTTGGCGAATTCGGTAGCGCACGCAGACATCGAGGGCAAATGCCGTTGCAGTTGAATACGACCGAAAGCGGCTCGGGCGCGCCCGTCGCCATTCTGCACGGCCTCTTCGGTTCGGCACGCAACTGGGCGTCGATCGCGCAGCGACTGGCGCAGCGTTTCCATGTAATCGCCTTCGATATGCGCAATCACGGTAGCTCGCCCTGGGCGGACACGATGAGCTATCCGGAGATGGCGGAGGACGTGCGGGCGACATTGCAGGCCCGCGGCATCACTCGTTGCGCTCTGATCGGCCACAGTATGGGGGGCAAGGCGGCGATGCTGCTGGCGCTGACCCATCCGGAGTGCGTCGCGCGGCTGGTGGTGGTGGATATTGCGCCGGCGGCTTATCCTCCGCGTCACGATCCCTATGTGCGGGCGATGCGCAGGCTCGACCTCGGCGCCCTCAAGCGCCGCGCCGAAGCCGACCAGCAACTCGCGGTTGCGGTGCCGGACGCGCCCGAGCGCGGCTTCCTGTTGCAGAATCTGGTATTCGATCCCGGGCAGCCGCCGCGTTGGCGGATCAATCTGGCGGCCATCGGCAGGGCCATGCCGGAGCTGGTCGGCACCCCGACCGTGCCGATGGGCGCCCGCTATGAAGGACCGGCCCTATTTGTGGCAGGTGCTCTTTCCGACTATTTGCGGGCGGAACACGAGCCGGCGATCCACCGTCTGTTCCCGCATGCCCGCATAGAGCGCGTCACCGCGGCCGGCCACTGGCTGCATGCAGAGCAGCCGGCGGTGTTTCTCGCGCTGACCGAGCCGTTCCTTACTGAGGGGTAGCGCTACGCAGCACCCATCAACGCGATGATCCGTCGCAGGCTTGGCGCCTCGTCGAGCTGCCATAGCGAGCGTTGCAGTTCCTCGGCCTGTGCCTTTGGCAGGGCGCGGGCGGCGCAATCAGCGAATTTTCCGGTGAGTGCCGCGGCCGGCAGCGGGTTGTCGGCGCCACGGCCCAATGCGCTACCCACCCGCTTTGCGATGGTGCGGCCATCATCGAAGGTGACGCGGATTTCGGCTCCGAGAGGCTCGCCGCCGCCGGCTTCCGTCTCCGGGTGCGGCGCTGCGTGGATGCGCTGCATCAAGGCGCGCGGCTCGGCCTCGTTGAATGCCTCGCCCTCGAAATCCTCGAGCCGGATGCGGCCGCGCAACAGGGCGCGCGCCAGGCAGTATTGCACGCTGAACTTGGCGTCGAGGCCGGATTGCGGGTCGGGGCGATCGGTATGGGCGAGACGCCGCGGATGCGTCCACGAATCGATGCGCGCGACCTTGGCGGGGGGGATGTCGTGCTCGGCGCGTAACAAGAGCATCGCGTCGATCGCCGGGTGCGTGCTGCCGCAGCACGGGTGCTGTTTGATACCGAGGCCGGGCGAGACGATGTCATAGGGCCTGCCCCAATCGGCGAGGATCCTGCCGGCGTCGAAATTGCCTTCGCCGTTAAACACCATCAGGAAACCCTGCTTGTGCTCGAGAGCGCCCGGATTGGCGGTAAATCCCTCGCGGGCCAGTTGCGCCGCGAACAGACCGCTGCGAGCGGTGTGGCCGACATGCAGCGGCTTTGTCATCGTACCGAAATTGGCCTTCAGCCCCGCCGCCAGCGACGCGGCGATGGCCAGCGCCTGCGCGGTACGGGCGTTATCGAGCCCAAGCAGGTGGCAGCATGCGGCAGCGGCGCCGAACACGCCGAGCGTCGCGGTCGGGTGCCACCCCTTTTCGTAATGATGGAAATGTACGCCGCGGCCGATCCGCGTTTCGGTCTCGAACCCCGCGACATAGGCGGTGACAAAGGCCCGCCCATCGCTGTCGAGCAATTCCGCGAGCGCGAACAACGCCGGCAGGATCGGCGCCGAGGGATGCCCGCCCAACGAGTTGCTGACATCGTCAAAATCGAGGGCGTGTGAGGCGGTGCCGTTGATCAACGCCGCATCGAGGGCCCCGGTACGCCGATTGCTGCCGAAGATCAGGCATTCGCCGCTCGTGTCGGCGCCGAGGCGGATACTGCGCGCAACAATCTCCGCGCACGGCTCCCGCGCTCCGGCTAGCGTGACGCCGACGGTGTCGAGGATGGCTGTCCTGGCCCGGGCGATCGCCTCGACCGGCAGACCGCCGTAATGGATCGCGCCGATGCGCTCGGCAATACCGTCGATCAGGGTCATCGCGGGCCTTTCTTTACGCGCTGTTGGTGGGGAGCGGACCGTTTCCCACCGCTGTGCCGTTTTTATAATCGCTTATCCTTGAGGTTGCGAACCATTGACCGCCATCGCTCAAACGCCGGCCGCGGCGGCTCCCCTGCTGGCGCGGATCGGATTCACCACCCGGGGCATTGTCTATCTGCTGATCGGCGGGTTTACGGTCGCCGCCGCACTGCGCAGCGGTGAGCACGCCCACGGCCTGACCGATGCAATGCAGGCGGTGTCGCACTGGCCGTTTGGCGGGGTGCTGGTCATGGCGATCAGCCTGGGATTGCTGTGCTTCGCCGGATGGCTTGCGATCGAAGGCGCGCGCCGCTGCCTTGCCGCCCACAATTTCCGGACCGGCATGATGGCCGTGGGGATGCTCGGCGATGCAGCGCTTTATCTCGGGCTCGTGGTCATATTGCTTGGCGTGGCGATCGGGTGGCACAAGGGCGGCGAACACGAACTGCACCTCTGGGTGGCCTGGCTGTTCGGTCACCCGTTTGGCCGCTGGGCGGTGGGCGTTACCGGGGCGGCCCTGATCGTGGGCGGGGGTGGGCTCCTGATCTGGGCCTGGACGCGCGATGTCGAGCAGAAGCTCGACATGCCGGCGGACGATAAGAAGGCGACGCGGCCGATCAGCCGCTATGGGGTTAGCGGCCGCGGCGTCACGCTCGCATTGATCGGATTTTATCTGATCGCCGCCGCCTGGCATGCGCGGCCCGATGAAGCGCACGATGTGGGCGCGGCGCTGCAGAACTTGCGACACACAGCCTATGGCTGGGTGTTGATGCTGCTCTTTGCCTTGAGCTTCGGCGCCTCGGCGTTTTTCGATTTTCTCGCGGCGCTGTACCGGCGGGTTGAGGTGCCGGCGCGGTTCAGCTGACCTACGCGACCTCGAAAAGGCCCGCCGCCCCCATCCCGCCGCCGACACACATCGTGCACACGACATACTTGGCGTTGCGGCGCTTTCCCTCGATCAGCGCATGCCCGACCATGCGGGCGCCCGACATGCCGTAGGGGTGGCCGATCGAGATAGCGCCGCCATTGACGTTGAGCCGGTCATGCGGAATGCCGAGCCGATCCCGGCAATAGAGCACCTGACAGGCAAACGCCTCGTTTAATTCCCACAGATCGATATCATCGATCGTCAGCCCATGCTGTTTCAGCAATTTGGGCACCGCGAAGACGGGCCCGATGCCCATCTCGTCCGGGGCGCAGCCGGCGACAGCAATACCGCGATAGATGCCGAGCGGGGCAAGGCCGCGCCGTTCCGCCTCGCTCTCCTCCATCAAGACGGCGGCCGAGGCGCCATCCGACAATTGCGAGGCATTGCCGGCAGTGATGAAGCGGCCTTCCTTGATGCGCTGGCCATCCTTGAACACCGGCTTCAGCGCCGACAGACCGTCGAGGTTGGTCTCGGGCCGATTGCCTTCGTCCTTACCCAGGGTGACCTGTTTCGCGGTGGTGGTGCCCGTGTTGCGGTCGGTTACCAGCATGTTCGAAGGCAGGGGCGCGATCTCGTCGTCAAAGCGGCCGGCCTGCTGTGCCGCGGCAGTACGCTGCTGGGACCGCAGGGCATATTCGTCCTGCACCTCGCGCGATACGCCGTAACGTTCGGCGACGGTTTCAGCGGTCTCGATCATCGTCATGTAGACCGCTGGGATATGGGCCTCCAGCTCGGGGTCCTGCGCCCGGTAGCGGTTCATGTGATCGTTCTGCACCAGCGAGATCGACTCGACGCCGCCGCCGACCGCGATCTGCAATCCGTCATGCATGATTTCCTTGGCGGCGGTGGCGATCGCCATCATCCCCGACGAGCATTGCCGGTCGAGCGACATTGCCGCGACGGTGTCGGGGAGACCGGCGCGCAGTGCGCTCTGTCGCGCGATGTTCGAGCCCTGCGCACCCTGCTGCAAGGCGGCGCCGATGATCACATCCTCGATCTCACCGGGGTCGACGCCGGACCGCTTTACCGCCTCGGCGATCGCGTGGCCGGCGAGAGCCTGTGGCTGGGTATCGTTAAAGGCGCCGCGATAGGCCCTGCCGATGGGTGTGCGGGCGGTCGAGACGATAACAGCGCGGCGCATGGCTCTCCCCCTCATGCTTCTTTGGTTTTTCCGGCTGTCTCAGCCAGGTTGTTCGCAACAATCCGAGAATGATGGTGGGCGCGACTGGGATTGAACCAGTGACCCCTGCCGTGTGAAGACAGTGCTCTCCCGCTGAGCTACGCGCCCGCCCGGAACCTTGCCTTTGATGTGTGCCAGGAACCCTTTGCGTTGGGCGGCATTTAGGAGGGGGCTGACAAGCATGTCAAGGCGGGGGCACACTCTTTGCGTGGCCTCCGCGGGGGATAGCTGCGATGGGTGTTCGGCAAGTGGTTAGCGGCCGCAGGGTGGCATCGCTGATTGTCGTGGCGCTCGCGGGCGCGCCACAGATCGCCATGGCCGAACCGGTGAGCCTGCGCATGGAGATGTTCGGCCCCGCCGGCGTGCCGGTGTTGACACTGCACACACATCTCGATGAGACCGCCGGAGGCTACAGCGTCGGGGTCGATTATGCGACCACCGGCATGGCTAAGGTATTCGTCGACATACATACCCGCTCGGAAGTGCAGGGACGGATGACCGCGACCCAGGAGCAGCCAGTCTCCTTCCGCGCCGACAGCACCCGCAACGGCACGGAGCGGCACAGCCGCGTGGATTACCGTCCGGACGGTACGGTCATCGGCGGTTCGACACCACCCTTGCCGCAGCCGGTGGCCGAGGGGTTGACGCGTGGTACCGTCGATAATCTGACCGCCTATTTCCGGCTGGAACGGCAGCTTGCCCGCACCGGCAGCTGCGCGATGCGTGTCGCGGTGTTCGACGGGAGGCATCGCTATGACCTGCAATTCAGCGATGCCGGACACCGCGCCCTGACGCCGTCCGGCGGGCAGAATTATCAGGGAGACGCGATTGCGTGCCGCATGGTGCGTGTCGAGCGCGAGTCGAACAATGACGAGCAAAATGAAGGCGCCACCGGTGGTACTCTCTGGTATGCCCGCCTGGTTCCCGGCGATGAACTGGTGCCGGTGCGGATGCAGATGGATACGCAGCTCGGGGTCGTCGACGCCTATCTCGCTGAAATTCGCGGGCGCGGCGTCAATCTCAAGCTGATGCAGTAAAGCCGAGCCGGTCGAGAGCCGCTGGCAGTTCGTCGAAGCGGTCGAGCGTCATGACGCCACCAAGGGTGGCCGGATCGACACGAGCATAGCCGTAACGCATCATGATCGAGGGCACTCTGGCGTTCTGTGCCGCGGCGGCGTCGTTCTCGCTGTCGCCGATCATAACGGAACGCGTGACGTCGCCGCCCATCCCGGCGATCAGCCGCAACAGGTGGCCTCCATCCGGCTTCCGCACCGGGTAACGGTCACCGCCCGCGATATCGTCGAACAGCGATTCGAGGCCGAGCCCCTTCAGGACCGTAAGAGTGGCCTGCTGCAGCTTGTTGGTACAGATTGCAGTGCGATAGCCGGCGTCGCGCAACGCCGCCAGGGTTTCAGCCACACCGGGATAGGGTCGGGTGAGATTCGTCGAATGGGCCTCGTAAACCTTGACATAATGCGGCAATACCGCCGCCGCTTCGTCGGAGCTGCCGCCGCGCGCCGCGAAGGCGCGCGCCAGTAAGACCGGCACACCATCGCCGACCATGGGCTTCACCTCGTCGCGCGTCAGCGGCGAATACCCGTGCTCACGCAATACTTCGTTAAGCGCATTCGTCAAATCTGGAACGCTGTCGATCAGCGTCCCATCGAGGTCGAAGACCAGGAGAAATTCTGTCATCGCTTCAACTTTGCGCCGCCGACGTCATAGTTCGCAACAATTTGTGTGTTGGCGCGCTGTTATGAAACAGGAGAATCTGGCCTTGTTGATCGCGTTTCGCTTGCAGCGGTTGCCACGATGACCCAAGCGCGTTTTGCCGCCATCATCCTCGCCGCGGGCGAGGGGACCCGCCTCAAATCGGCCCGCCCGAAAGTCCTGCACGAGATCGCCGGCCAGCCCATGGTGCGGCACGTGCTCGATGCGCTGGCGCCGCTGAACCCGGCGCAGACGATCGTCGTGGCCGGGCAGGGGATGGACGCGGTGGCCCGCGCCGTGGCGCCGGCGACGATCGCGATCCAGTCCCCGCCGCGCGGCACAGGCGACGCGGTACGCGCGGCGCGACAGGCA
Source organism: Alphaproteobacteria bacterium (assembly GCA_019240125.1). Taxonomy (GTDB): domain Bacteria; phylum Pseudomonadota; class Alphaproteobacteria; order ATCC43930; family CGMCC-115725; genus DATARH01. Next base: position 3,158 of record JAFAYW010000043.1, on the reverse strand, counting down.
CTTTCCGTGGACGACGCTGTCACCGACATCCTCGTGCTGTTTGGCGATACCCCATTGCTGCGGACCGAGACGGTTGCCGTGTTGCTCGAAGCGCGGCATGGACGGGGCGATGTCGGCGTTGCGGTCGCCGGCTTTCGGCCGGCTGACCCCGCGGCGTACGGGCGCCTCGTTCTTGACGGCGACGGCGACCTGATCCGGATCGTCGAGGCCAAGGATGCCGCGCCCGCGGAACTGGCGATCGGGTTGTGCAACGGCGGCATCATGGCGCTCGAGGCGCACCGGGCCCTGCCGCTGATCGAGCGCATCGGGAACGACAATGCCAAGCGAGAATACTACCTGACCGACATTGTCGCCCTGGCCCGTGGCGCAGGGATGAAGGCCGTAGTCGCCGAGTTGCCCGCCGAGGAATTGCTGGGTGTCAATAATCGCGCCGAGTTGGCGGCGGCCGAGCAGCTATTGCAGCAACGCCTGCGGGCGCGCGCCATGGAGAACGGCGCTACCCTGATTGCTCCCGAGACGGTATGGCTCTCCGCCGACACACGGCTTGGCCGCGATGTCGTGATCGAGCCCAACGTGATCTTGGGTGCCGGCGTCACGATCGCCGATAATGTGCGCATCCGCGCCTTCTCGCATATCGAGGGCGCCACCATCGCGAGCGGTGCCATCGTCGGCCCGTTTGCCCGGTTGCGGCCGGGCGCGATGCTGGAGGCCGATGTGCATGTTGGCAATTTCGTAGAGGTCAAGGCGTCGCGGCTTGGCGTGGGCGTCAAGGCGAGCCATCTCACCTATCTCGGCGACAGCGACATCGGCGCCGGCACGAATATCGGCGCCGGTACGATCACCTGCAATTACGACGGCTTCAACAAATCGCGCACTGTTATCGGCGAACGCAGCTTTATCGGCTCGAACACGGCTCTCGTGGCGCCAGTGACAGTAGGCGACGGCGCGATCGTCGCGGCGGGCAGTGTCGTCGTGGACGATGTTCCGGCCGACGCCCTGATGCTGGGGCGAGGGCAACAAGTCAATAAGCCAGGCCGGGCCGCAAAAATACGGGCGCGGTTTGAAATGAAAAAAGAGGCGAAGAAGACGGCAGCGGAGTGACTGGCGCGCCAGGTTGGGGAGTGCGGCGCGCCCTCGGTACAGGAGAAATGGAATGTGCGGCATCGTCGGGATTATCGCGAAGCAGCCGGTCGCCGCCGAGCTGATCGAGGGGCTGCGGCGGCTGGAGTATCGCGGCTACGACTCGGCCGGCATCGCGACGCTGATCGATGGCCGGATCGAACGCCGCCGGGCCGAGGGCAAGCTCGGCAATCTGACGGCGCGGCTGGAGCGCGAGCCGGTGCAGGGCAATATCGGCATCGGCCACACCCGCTGGGCAACGCACGGCCAGCCGACCGAAGGCAATGCCCACCCGATCGCCACCGACAAGGTCGCGGTGGTGCATAACGGCATCATCGAGAATTTCCAGGAATTGCGGCGCGAACTTACCGCGCTCGGCCACACTTTCCACACCCAGACCGATACTGAAGCGGTCGTCAACCTGACGACGCACCACCTCGGCCAGGGGCTGACCCCGGCCCAGGCAGTGGCGCGCACCCTGGAGCGGTTGGAGGGCGCGTTCGCCCTCGTGTTCCTGTTCGCCGGCGAGCACGATCTGCTGATCTGCGCCCGCCGCGGCAGCCCGCTGGCGATCGGCTATGGCGACGGCGAGATGTTCATCGGCTCGGATTCGCTGGCGCTGGCGCCGCTGACCCGCCGCATCACCTATCTCGACGAGGGCGATTGGGCGGTCATCACCTCGCAGGAGGTGAAGATCTACGATCGCACCAATCAGCGCGTCACCCGCGATATCCGCGAGACCGCCTTGTCGGGCGCGCTGATCGGCAAGGGCAATCACCGCCACTTCATGCAAAAGGAAATCTACGAGCAGCCGGCGGTGATCGGCGACACCCTGCAGGCGCTGATCAACCCGGCGACCCGCAGCGTGCACCTGCCCGACCTGCCGTTCGCACTGGGCGCGATCGGCAAGATCACGATCATTGCTTGTGGCACCTCCTACCACGCCGGCATGGTCGCGAAATATTGGCTTGAGAGCATCGCGCGCATCCCGGTCGAGATCGATATCGCCTCGGAATTCCGCTACCGCGCGCCCGCCATGCCCCGCGACGGCGCCGCGGTGTTCATCTCGCAGTCGGGCGAGACGGCCGACACGCTGGCGGCATTGCGCTATTGCCGCGAGAGCGGCCAGAAGATCGTCGCGGTCGTGAACCAGCCCGAGAGCACGATCGCGCGCGAGGCCGACATCGTCATGCCGACACTCGCGGGCCCGGAGATCGGCGTCGCCTCGACCAAGGCCTTCACGACACAGCTTGCGGTACTGGCGGCGTTGACGGTTGCGGTGGCGCGGTCGCGCGGCACGATCGATGCCGATGAGGAGGCCGCGCTCGCTGGACAGCTCGCGGAAATCCCGTCGCGCGCCAGCGAGATCATGAACCATGACGAGCGCATCCAGGAAATCGCCGCCGAGATCGCGCTGGCGCGCGATGTGCTTTATCTCGGCCGCGGCACCGCCTATCCGCTGGCGCTCGAAGGCGCGCTGAAGCTCAAGGAAATCTCCTATATCCACGCCGAGGGCTATGCCGCCGGCGAGATGAAGCACGGCCCGATCGCGCTCATCGACGACAACGTGCCGGTGATTGTGTTGGCGCCGCCCGACGCGCTGTTTGAAAAGACGCTGTCGAACGTCGAGGAGGTCATGGCGCGGGGCGGCCGCGTCGTGATGATCTCTGATGCGGCGGGCGTCGCGCGCCTCGAAGGCCGCCTCGCCTTCGGCATCGCGATCCCGCATTGCGCGCCGTTTGTCGCGCCGCTGCTCTACGCGATCCCGGTGCAGTTGCTCGCCTATCACGTCGCGGTGCTGAAGGGCACCGATGTCGACCAGCCGCGCAACCTGGCGAAGAGCGTGACGGTCGAATAGACCGGGGCGCGGCCAGACAACATGCCGCGGCCGAGTCGGGCTGGGATGTCATACTAATGCCGTAAATGAGAGTCATTCTCACGGCGTATCCTAAGAACATTCCCGGCTCCTCGTCGCTGACGCATCTTGAAGACCCGACATTCGCATGTGGATTTGTGGCGCGTCCGCCATTCAGCATTAA
>JAFAYW010000292.1 GCA_019240125.1 Alphaproteobacteria bacterium | reverse complement strand
CCTTTCGCCATGCCGTTCCTCCCGCATTAAGTGCGGCAGCCTAGCATGGCGAGGTGTCAGCCGCGCAAAGTGACGATGATGCCGAGCACGATCAGCGCGATGCTGGCGATGATGTCAGCCGTTACCGCGCCGCCAAAGATCGCCGATGACAGCAGGAAGCCGCCGACCGGCGTCAGCGCCATGACCTGCCCGGCGATCCCGGCCGGCATCACCGCCAGAACGCGGTTCCACAGGAAATAACCCAGCGACGTGGTAACCACCCAATTGTAGCCGAGGATCGCGACGAGCCTCGGCGACCAGTGGATCGGCTGCGTCACCAAGGTCGGCACCGCAACCACCGCGATGACCAGGGTGCTGGTAGCGATCTGCCAGAAGGTCTGGGCCCAGAACCCGGACCGCCAGGCCCGCCGGCGATAGAGGATAGATCCCACCGCCCAGCAGATCGCCGCCACGATCAGCATCGCGTTGCCGCCGAGCACGCGCCAGTCGCTCCAATCGACGAGGCCCGGGTTCATGAACAGCAGGAGCCCGGCAAACCCGATCGCACCGCCGAGCAGATGCATGCGGTTGAGCCGGCTGGGCTCCAGCCACAGTTCGAGCGGGATGGCCCAGAGCGGCATCGTATAGGCCAGCACAATGGCGCGCCCGGCCGGCACGATCGACAGGCCGATAATGCCGCACAAGAGAAACCCGGCGACGTTGAACAGCCCGACGATGCACAGACCGGTGCGCTCGCCGCGCGACGGCAGCAACGGCGCCCGGCACACGGCCATCGCTGGCCCCATGAGCGCGAGCGTGCCGACCATGCGGATCAAGACGAAATCGAAGGGCGGCGCATCGCGCAGCGCCAGCTTCATCATCGGCCAGTTGCCGGCCCAGGAAATGACGACAATGGCCAGATATAGATAGACGATGCGCGGGCGTGCGGCAGCGGCGGGGCTGGTGATCACTGTGTCCAAATCTTGAAATCCCCTTGGCCGGGCTTGGCCCGGCCATCCCCGGCACACTTCCGGCGAAGGACCCGGCCGAGAGGTGCCGTGGATACCCGGACCAAGTCTGGGTAAGGTGACTGTGGGTGTCGGCGAGCCCGATTGTTGAGTGCCTACAGCAGCGCGATCGGGCGGACCGGGCAGCCGGTGGCGCCTTTGTATTTCGTTGCCAGCAGGATGAAGCAGAAGCTGATAAGGCCGTCGCGCACCGCCTCTTCCAGCGCCAGGTTCTCGATCAGATAGACCCCGCTTTCGGCCAGGACATGCTGGTGCACCGGCATCATCAGGGTGCGGTCCGGGTTGGGCAATACCTCGACGGCCATGTTGTCGGCGCCGATCGCCACGACATCTTGCCGGGTCAGCCACTTCGCCGCGCCGACATCGATACCCGGCTCGCCCGAGACATAGCGGGCATTGTCGACCCCGAAATAGCGGCCCCAGCCGGTACGGATGCAGACGATGTCGCCCGGCTCGATCGCCACCCCCGCGCGCTCGGCGGCGCGCGCCAGGTCATCGGCGGTAATCGGCCGGCCCGGCTCCAGATGCTGGCCGCCATCGAGCCCGGCGACATCAAGCAGGACGCCCCGGGTGATCATCGGCGGCGCGTTCTCGATACCGAGCCGGTCGAGCCCCCAATCGGTCACCGTGTCCTCGGCGCTGAGCCCGTTGTACAGGCGGTCGCCGATCGAGAAATGCCCGAGCGCGTCGATATGCGTCCCGACATGCATGTTCATCTCGGCCCGCTCGACATTCGAGCCGGCATCGTTGACCGCGCCCATCTTGCGGCGGCGCTTGATCGAATCCTTCCAAGACGCCCAGATCGACAGCAGAAACGGCGTCTGGTTCGGCAGCATGTAGGGCGCGTTGGCGCTGATCTCGTGGCTGAGATCATAGAGCGTGCCGCTCTGCACCGTGCGCAGCGCCGCCAGCCGCCGCTCCGGCGTCAGCAGATTGCCGGCGCCGATCTGGTCGTGCGCCCCCCAGCGGCTATGGTCGTGAATGGCGAGGCTCATACGACACCCGCGATGCGGTAGGCGCGCGCCGCGGTGCCGGCGTAGAGGTCGCGCTTCTCGTCGGCCGAGGCCGACGCCGTAATGCGCTTGAAGGCGTTCCATAGCGCGGCGTAGCTGACGCCCATTTTGTCCACCGGGAAGTTGCTTTCGAACATGCAGCGATGCGCGCCGAACAACTCGATGCAGGTCTCGACATAAGGGCGCCACACCGCGGCCATCGTCTCGGAGGAGGGCGGTGTCGCGACGGCGTGGAAATCATAGGCGGCGCCGCGATTGATCATGCCGCCGATCTTGACCACGACATTCGGGCACGAAGCCAATTCGGCCATCGATTTCTTCCACTCCGGCATGATTGTCGCCGCCTTGCCGCCATAGGCCGCGCCATAGCCGAGCACCCCGCCGATATGCCCCATGATGATCGGTGTCGCCGGAAACGCGCGCGCCAGCTCGACCACATCGCCGATCTGCGGGTGATACAGCCACGCATCAAAGCTCAAGCCCAGGGCGCTGAGCCGCGCCAGGCCGGCGCGGAAATCGGGGCGGCGGTAGAGATGCGGCTGCATTTGCTCGGCGCTGTTGCCGATCACCGGGTCGGCATCGTAGCCGGCGGCGTGGCGGACGCCGCGGAAGCGGCCGCCGCCGGCGCGCATATGCGCCAACAGGATCGGCTCGGCCCGGTCCGCGAGCGTCAGATCGACCGACCCGACAATCCCGGCCGCGACGCGGGTCTTGCCATAAGCCCCGGAATCGCTCATCGCGGCGATGCCGGCGACGAATTCTGTTTCGCCCAGCGAGCGCAATTCGGCCGGCCCCTCGGCGCGGTACATCGAGTGGCATTCGAGAAAGACGCTGGCCACGACGTTATGGCCGCTGCCGAAATCGGCCAGCACATCGTCGAGCAGATAGCGGTGCCCGTTGCGCAGCCACAGATGATGGTGCGGATCGACAATCGGCAGATCGGGTTCGAGGATCGTCTCGGGCGCGCCGCTCGCCAGCCACGCCTCATCGGGCGGGTATATGCGGCCGAATTGCCATTCGCTGCGCGGCGGCGCCATAACGTCCTCCCCTTACTCCCACGATTGCCCGGATCGTGGCGGCGCCGTCGCGTGTCGTCAATCGGCTGGCCGGGTGGCTTACGGAATCGCGCGACCGCGCGGCAGTATCAAATAGTGCCGAATTCGTGCTTACTCAGGCGGCGCGAACCGCCCGCCGCGGACCTATGATCTTCGCCCTGCCGCTTTATGACGATAACCCGATCCGGGAGACGCCCATCGTCACCTATGGGCTGATCGGCATGTGCATCGGCGCCTATCTGTGGCAACTCGGGCAGAATGCCGGTCTCGTCGCACATCAATACGGCATGATCCCGGCGGTACTGTTCGGCTATCGCGACTTGCCACCCGGCATTGCCGCGATACCGCCTTGGGCCACCATCTTTACCAGCATGTTCCTGCATGGCGGCCTGCTGCATCTCGGCGGCAATATGCTTTTCCTGTGGATCTTTGGTAACAATATCGAGGACCTGCTGGGGCGCGCGCGCTTCCTCGTGTTGTATTTCGGTGCGGGCGTCGCGGCGGCATTGACCCAGGCAGTGGCGTCGCCGCATTCGATGGTGCCGATGATCGGGGCGAGCGGAGCGATCGCTGGGGTGCTCGCGGCCTATCTGATGACCTATCCGCGCGCCAACGTGCACTGCTTCCTGTGGCTGGTAATCTTCTTCTGGATCGTCACGGTGCCGGCCTGGGTGCTGCTCGGCGTGTGGTTCGCGCTGCAGTTGATCCGCGGGTTGGCGGTCGGGCCGGGTTCGCCCGGTGTCGCGGTGTGGGCGCATATCGGGGGGTTTGGCAGCGGCCTGGTGATCTATCTGCTGATGCGGCCGCTGCGTGTCCGGCTCTTGCAGCCACAGCGCTCCGCGGTCTGGGCAGCCGCGGCGCCGAGCGCCTTCATCGGTCGCCGCACCTTTCATCGCGGCAGCGTTCCCGACAGCGGAACGGCATTTCGACCACCGCCCGGACCGTGGGGCTAGACACGCGGAGGCAGCTGCGACAATTCTACCGGCGGTAGCGCCGTTCGGCGTACGATTCCCGGGACCATTTTATCTCGGTCAACCGTTTGTGCTGTGGTCGGGGCGGGCAGCGCTTCGTGGCGACTGGCTCATGTCAGGGGAGGGATCATAACGGTGCCGACAATCCTGTGGCCCAACCCCAGCCCCTGCGTGCGCCCTTTGTCGGGTAGGGTACGCTGATGCTGCGCGCCTTGAGGATTATCGCCCGCATCTTTTTTGTCGGGATTGTCGTCGGCACGATCGGGGTGGGCGCGTTTATCGCGATCACCCTGGCGCATTTCAGTCGCGATCTGCCTGATCTGCAGCAGATCGCGAATTATGTACCGGCAACAGGCAGCAAGGTGTACGCCGCGAACGGCACCCTGATGTCGCAATTCGAGCTGGAACACCGCATTCCGGTGCAACTCGCCAATGTGCCGAAACTGGTGATCCAGGCCTTTCTCGCCGCCGAGGACCGCGACTTCTACAGCCATAACGGGGTCAACCCCGGGGCCATCTTCCGGGCCGGGCTGGCGGATGTGATGCGCATGCACCGCGGTCAGCGTCCGATGGGCGCCTCGACTATAACCCAGCAGGTTGTGCGCCACTTCCTGTTGACCAACGAAGTTTCGGTCGGGCGCAAGATCAAGGAGGCGCTGCTTGCCTACCGCATCGAAAAGGCCCTCAGCAAAGATCGTATTCTCGAAATCTACCTCAACGAGATTTACCTCGGCGCGGGCGCCTATGGCGTCGCCGCCGCGGCCGACACCTACTTCCAAAAGCCGCTCGATCAGCTGAGCCTTTCGGAGATCGCCTTCCTCGCGACGCTGCCGAAGGCGCCTAACAACTACAATCCGTTCCGCCACCCCGAGGCCGCCAAGGCGCGGCGCGACTGGGTACTGGCGGGAATGGCGGAGATCGGCGCGGTCACACAGGTGCAGGCTAAGTCAGCCAGCGCCGAGCCGATCGGCGCGCATCTGCGCAACGATCTGGTCGGCGGCCCCACCGGCTATTTCGCGGAGGAAGTCAGGCGCGAGCTGATCGGGCGGTTTGGCGAGAAGGCTGTTTATGAGGGTGGCCTGACCGCCCGCACCAGCTTTGACCCGAATTACCAGCAGATGTCGGAAGTGGCCTTCCGCAATGGTCTTGTCGCGTATGACCGCCGGCATGGCTGGCGCGGACCCGTCAATCATCAGCCCACTCCCGCCGCCGCTGAGGCCGCGCTGCTGACGATGGCGCCGCCCGCCGGCATCGCGCCCTGGCAGCTTGCGGCCGTCACCGAGGTCGATGCCGGCGGTGCCAGCATTGCTGTCAAAGGCGGCGGCACCGGGCGCATCTCGGTCGAGGAATTGCGCTGGGCACGGCGGACGATCGCCGATCAACAATTGGGCGCCTATGTCCGCCAGCCGCGCGACGTGGTCGAGCCCGGCGATATCATATTGGTCGAAGCGATGTCGAACAACGTCGGCCCGGCGAGCGCAGGCAGAGGCCGGCGCGCGATCCCCGTTGCCGCGACCTCTGCCGTGCCGGCGTATGGTTTGCGCCAGATCCCGGATGTCAGCGGCGGCATCGTCGTCAGCGATCCGCAGACCGGCCGCGTCTACGCGATGGTCGGCGGCTGGTCCTTCCAGCAAAGCCAGTTCAACCGCGCCACCCAGGCACAGCGCCAGCCCGGCTCGGCGTTCAAGCCCTTTGTCTATGTCACGGCGATGCAGAACGGGTTCACGCCCTCCAGCGTCGTGGATGACGCGCCGATCTCGATCCCGCAGGGTCCTGGCCTGCCGCCCTGGTCGCCCGGCAATTACGAGGGCGACTATGTCGGCCCGACGACCCTCGATGACGCGCTGACCCATTCGCGCAACCTCGTCACCGCGCGGCTCGCGACGATGATCGGCCTGCCGCCCATTGCCCAGACCGTCGAGGCGTTCGACGTGATGGATCACATGCCGCTTTATTATTCGATGACGCTGGGGGCGGGCGACACGACGCTGCTGCGGATGACCAACGCCTACGCGATGCTCGATAATGGCGGACATTGGCTGCTGCCATCGGTTATCGACACGGTGCAGGACCGCGACGGTCATGTGATCTATCAAAAGGGCGTCAACGGCTGCGCCGCCTGCTATGTCGCGGCCGGTCAGCGCAATGCCGCCGACAACAGCGCGCTTTATCATGCGGGCGGCGCACCGTCTGGCGCGACGCAGGTGGCCGGCGCGAGTTACGCCGACAACCCGATCGTCTACAAGCCGACCAAACCCGATCCGCTGGTCGAGCCGACCGCCGACGCCGAGATCATTTCGATGATGCAGGATGTCGTGCAGAAGGGCACCGGCACCGAGGTCGCCAAGGTGGGCAAGCCGATCGCGGGCAAGACCGGGACCACGAGTGACTTTTTCGACGCGTGGTTTGTTGGCTTTACCCCCGATCTGGCGGCCGGTGTGTATGTCGGCTTTGACGACCCGCGCACGCTGGGCAATGGCGAGGTCGGCGGACGCGTCGCCGCGCCGATCTTCCGCGACTTCATGATGGCGGCACTGAAGGACAAGCCGGCAAAACCATTCGCCCCGCCGGAGGGTGCCGAGGTCGATGCGGCGACCACGTCCAACGCCAATTCGGGTCGTACCAAGCTGGCCAAGCTTAATCCCGACGACGACCCCGCCAATCTGCCCGGCGATGGCTCAACAACCGGCGCGATGTCCATCCCTGGCGGCGGCAGTAACGCATCACCTAACGGCGATTACTCGTACAATCTGGCGAATACGCCGGACAATACCGTGTCGGTTAACAACGTCCCGGATGCCGGCCGCGCGCGGCGCAATGGCCGCGGTTATCCGTCGACGCAGCCTGATGACGCCGCGGCCTGGTCGCCGGGCTACGCCGTGCCCCCGACCTATGCGCCAGCACCGCAAAACGCCTACGCGCCGAACCCGCAGACGCAGACCTACGCCGCGACTCCGCCCGCCTCTTATGGAGTCCCCGGCTACACCAACCCTGGCTATTACGGAACGCCGACTTACGGAGCGCAGACTTACGGCTCACAGACATACGGCTCACAGACTTACGGCTCACAGACTTACGGGTCGGCGGGATACGGCTCGTCGGGATATGGCGGCTCTACGGGGTATCGCAGCTATGGGTACGCTCCGGCCCCGACCACGTATGGTGCCCCTTATGGTGCCCCGGGTTACGGCCGGGGATACGCGGCGCCGGCCGGTTCGGTGCGACCGTTGGCGGGGACCGGCGGCCTGTACTGATAGTCCGCGGCGTCTATCGCTTTCTCCGTCACACCGGCTGCAGCACCGCGCCACGCGCGCCATATTATCCGGCCACGCGCGCCATATAATCCGGGACCCTGGCAGGCCGATTGGCCGCGGTGGTGGAGGCGGGATTATGCTGGTTGGCGTTCCGAAGGAGATCAAGACGCACGAATACCGCGTCGGCCTGGTGCCGGGCAGCGTGCGTGAACTGGTGCACCAGGGGCATCAGGTCATCGTCGAAAGCGGCGCCGGCGCCGGAATTGGCTTTGACGACGCAGCGTATTGCAAGGCCGGCGCCCAGATCGTCCCCCGCGCCGCCGATGTGTTCGCCGAGGCCGGGCTGATCGTAAAGGTCAAGGAGCCGCAAGCGGGCGAAGTCGCGATGCTGCGCCGTGAGCAGACGCTCTTCACCTATCTGCATCTCGCCGCCGACCGCGGTCTTACCGAGGGGCTGCTGCGCTCGGGCGTGGTCGGCATCGCCTACGAGACCGTTACCGACCGGCACGGGGGCCTGCCGCTGCTGGCACCGATGAGCGAGGTCGCCTGCCGCATGTCGGTACAGGTCGGGGCGCACTGCCTGGAAAAGGAACAGGGCGGCAAGGGCATATTGCTCGGTGGTGTGCCGGGTGTCGCGGCGGCCAAGGTGGTGATCCTCGGCGGCGGGGTTTCCGGCACCAATGCCGCACGCGTGGCAATGGGCATGGAAGCCTATGTCACGGTGATCGACCGCTCGCTGCCGCGCCTCTACGAACTCGATATGCAATTCGGCTCGCAGCTCCATACGCTGTTCTCAACCGTCGAGAATATCGAACAGGAGGTGCTCTCGGCCGATCTGGTGATTGGCGCGGTGCTGGTGCCGGGCGCCGCCGCGCCCAAACTGGTGACCCGCCAAATGGTGCGAGCCATGAAGCCGGGTTCGGTGATCGTCGACATCGCCATTGATCAGGGCGGCTGCATCGAGACGAGCCGGCCCACGACGCATGCCGAGCCGACCTATGTCGAGGAAGGCGTCGTGCATTATTGCGTCACCAACATGCCCGGCGCGGTGGCCCGTACCTCGACAGTGGCGCTCAACAACGCAACGCTGCCTTTTGTGCTGGCGCTGGCGGAACGCGGCTGGCGCCATGCGCTGCGCGACAACCCACATCTCAAGGCGGGGCTTAATCTGTGCCGCGGTGCCTTGACCCATGCGGCCGTGGCGCGCGATCTCGGCCTCGAACTGGTCGATGCCGAGCAGGTGCTGGCAGACTGAACGCTGCGAGCCCGCCGACCGTGCGTTCAGAGGGTGCAGCTTCCATGCAACGCATGTTGCATTTCGCGAATCTTTCGCCGCCAACCGCTTGAGCCTCTTGGCTCTGACTACTATTTCACCAGCATGACTGCAGACGGGATCATGCCGCCGATATCGCCGAGCTGGTATATGCCGGCGGAGTTGGCGCTGGACTCGGGTTTCGGTGGCGAGCTGCCGTTCGAGCAGATCGACGATGCCGCGATCGCCGCCATCACCGAACTGTACCGCGAGGTTCTGCCGCCCGGCGGTGCCATTCTCGATGTGCTTTCCGGCTGGGTCTCGCACCTGCCGCCCGAGGCGCCCTACCGGCGGGTGGTCGGGGTCGGAATCGACCAATGCGCGCTGACGGAAAACGCGTTTCTTGATGAATGGCGGCTGCACGACCTTAACCGGGACCCGGTATTGCCGTTTCCGAACGGCGAGTTCGACGGGGCGACAATCTGCGCCGCGATCCAGAACCTGACCCGGCCCGGCGACGTCATCCGCGAGGTTGCCCGTGTGCTGCGTCCGGGAGCGCCGCTGATCGTATCGTTCTCAAATCGCTGCCAGACAACCAAAGCGATCGCCTGCTGGTGCCTGCTCGATGAAACGCAGCATCTGTGCCGGATTGCGCAGTATTTCGCGGAAGCGGGCAACTGGGCCGATATCCGCTGTATCGATCGCACACCCAGCGGCGGCGGGCAGCCGCTTTATGCCGTCATCGGGCGCAGCCTTGGCGCCCATCCGCCCGGCGCCAGCGACTAAACCTTATCAGAAGCGGCCGAAGGCGCGTTCGACGCGCGTGAGAAAGGCTGATGTCTGCGCCCGGCTGGCGCCATCGATGTTGTATAGCGCGATATAGCGGGTACGTACCCGCGAGCCGCAGAGGCGCGACAGGCCACCCAGCAACACGGCGCGCACCGGATCACGCAACACCAATTTGGCCAGCCACCAGGGTGAACCCAGCGTCGTTACGACCCAGAACCTTTTGATGTTGGTCAGCGCCGGGCGGATTGCGCCGCCGCCTTCCGGCAAGCTGAAGGCGACGCCTGTCGTCCACACCCGGTCGAAATAGCCCTTGAGGATGGCGGGCATCCCGTACCACCAGGTCGGAAAGCACACCACGAGAGCCTCGGCCCGCCGCAGCCGCGCGACATGTTCCGCGACGGCTGCCAGGTCGGGATGCGGCGTGTTGTAGGCCGCGCGCTCGGGCGCCGTCAGGACCGGGTCGAAACCTTCGGCGTAGAGATCGCAATCGTCGACCTCATGCCCGCCCTGGCGCAGCGTCGCGACAACGCTGCGGTGCAGGGCGGCGGCGAAGCTGTCGGGGAGCGGGTGGGCGTAAAGAACGAGAACGCGCATGCCTCAGCTAACGCGTGCGGCGCGATATTCGCGCCGCACGATCTCGAGAAGTTCGGCCGGCGACGTCGTGGCCGAGGCGCTTTCAAAGGTGACCTCGCCGTGCTGCATCAGCATGATGCGGTCACAGATCTCCAGCGTCTGAGCGTAATTATGAGCGATCATCACGATCGCGATGTCGCCGCGCTGCTTCAGCCGCTCGATCAGGTCGATGATCTGCCCCGCCTCGCGCGCGCCCATCGCCGCCAGGGGTTCATCGAGCAACAGGATGCGGGCGTTGGAATACACTGCCCGCGCCACCGCGATGGCCTGACGCTGCCCACCCGACAACGCGCCGACCGCCATCTCGACGGACGGGATGTTGACGCCGATCTCGGCCAGCGCGTCGGCCGCACGGCGGCGCATCTCACGATGATCGAGCAGCCGCAGCGGGCCGCCCCACAGCAATTCGCGTTTCAAAAACATGTTGTGGTAGATGCTGAGCCCGTTCACCAGGGCGAGGTCCTGATAGACGCATTCGATGCCGTGGCCGCGCGCTTCGTCGACCGAGCCGAGCTGCACCGTCTTGCCATCGACAAAGAGCTGCCCCTCGGTGGGCTGATGATAGCCGGTCAGGATCTTGATCAACGTCGATTTGCCGGCGCCATTATCGCCGAGGATGCCCAGCGTCTCGCCGCGCCGCACCTGCATTGACACGCCGGCCAAGGCGGTGACGCTGCCGAACCGCTTGACGATGCGCTCGGCGCGGATCGCCTCGGTCGGGTCGCGGCTCGACCCGTCGCTCATGCCGGGTTGCCGCCGCGCCGCCAGCGCGCGAGGTGAATATTCGCGACCATCGCGAGCAGGATGGCGGCGCCAATGATGATGTTGAAGGTGAAGGCGTTGATGCCTTGCAGGGTAAACCCGTCCTGCAATACGCCGAGCATGATGCCGCCGACCAATCCGCCGACGATCGTGCCCTCGCCGCCGGCAATCGCCGTGCCGCCGATCACGCCGGAGGCGACTCCAAGGAACATGATATTGCTACCGCCGGCCAGCGGGTCGGCCGAGCCGACGCGGAAGGCTTCGAGCAGGCCGGCGAACCCGCCCAAGGTGCTGGTGAGCACAAAGTTGCCGACCTTGATGCGATTGATCGCGACGCCCGCCTCGCCGGCCGCGACAATATTGCCGCCGATCGCGACCGTGTGCAGGCCCCAGCGCAGGTGCCGCAACACGATGTGCATGATGCCAACGACCGCAACTGCCCACAAAATCTCGGCATAGCCCCAGCCGCCCATAACAGCGGTCAGGGTCGCATCGTCTGGCATGTTGGCGGGAAAGCCGCGCGAGATCGTCAGGGTCGCGCCGTTGACCAGGAACAGCATGCCAAGCGTGGTGATAAACGAAGGCACGCTCAGCCCGATCGTGATCAGCCCGATCGCCAGCCCGATCAGCGCGCTCACGAGCAGCGCCAGCAGGATCGCCAGCGGTGCCGGCAGGCCGGCCGAAAGGCCGATGCCCATGATGAACGGCGCCAGCGCAAAGACCTGGCCAACCGACAGGTCGATCTCCCGGCAGATCAGCAGCATGATCTCGCCCGAGGCGATGATCACCGGCGCGGCGACGAATTGCGACAGCGTCTCGATATTGGCGTGGCTGATGAAATTCGAGTTGGCCAATTCGAAATACAGGATCAACGCCGCCGAGACGATGACGACGCTTGCTTCCGGCCGCAGCAGCAGCGCCTGCGCCCGTCCCAACATGTTTTTCATGCTTGTTGCTGCGTTTTAGAGATCGCGTGAGCGGAGCAGGCGGGCCTTGTTGCGCTGCCAATCGCGGTCGCGGGCGTCCTGCCGGCGATCCTCCTTGCGTTTGCCATGCGCCAGACCGAGCTGCACCTTGGCGCGGCCGCGATCGTTGAAGTAGATCGACAGCGGTACGACCGTCACACCCTCGCGCTTGATCGCCCCGAGCAGCCGGTCCACTTCCTTCCGGTGCAACAGCAGTTTCCGGGCGCGCAGCGGCGCATGGTTGAAATGTGCCGCGCCCTTGTATTCGGGGATGTTGGCATTCAGCAAAAACAGTTCGCCGCCGTCCTCGCGGGCATAGGCCTCGGCAATGCTGGCGCCGCCCTGGCGCAACACCTTGACCTCGCTGCCCTGGAGCACGATCCCAGCCTCGACCGTATCCTCGATCCGGTAATCGTGCCGGGCCTTGCGGTTCTGCGCGGCGAAACGATCCGTTGCCCTCATCGCCGGTCCGTTTTTGCCTCGGGCATCGCTACTCCGGCATCGCTAGTTGATCAGGCCGGCGCCGCGCATCGCGCCGCGCACGCGTTCCTGCGTTTCCGGTGTCGTGTGCCACAGCGGCAGGCGCACCTCGGGCGAGCAGCGGCCGAGCAGGGAGGCGGCGTATTTGACTGGCGCCGGGCTGGTTTCGGCGAACAGCGCGTCGTGCAGTGGGATCAGCCGCTCATTGATCTCGCGCACCGTCTTGACGTCGCCGCGCTGCCACGCCTCGTGCATCTCCGAGCAGAGGCGCGGCGCGACATTCGCCGTCACCGAGATCACTCCGTCGCCGCCTTGCGCCAGATATGCGACCGCGGTGGCGTCCTCGCCCGACAGCAGCGCGAAGTCGCCCTCGATCTCGCGGCGCATGCGCAGGGGCCGGGCGAGATCGTTGGTCGCGTCCTTGACCCCGACGATGTTCGGGAGTTTGGCGAGGCGCGCCATCGTCGCGTTGCTCATATCCACCGCACTGCGGCCGGGGATGTTGTAGATCACGACTGGCAGGTCGGCCGCGTCATGCACCGCCTTGAAGTGCTGGTACAGACCTTCCTGGGTCGGCTTGTTGTAATAGGGGCAGACGACCAGGGCGGCGTTGGCGCCCGCCTTCTTCGCCGCCTTGGTGGCGTGGATCGTATGGGTCGTCGAGTTGAAACCGGTGCCTGGGATGACCGGGACCCGGCCGCCCGCGACCTCGACGCAGAGCGAGATCAGCCGCTGCTGCTCCTTGTCTTCGAGGGCCGGGCACTCGCCGGTGGTGCCGATCGGCACCAGCCCATGCGTGCCCTGGCCGATTTGCCAGGCGACATGCTCCTGAAAAGCCGTCTCATCAACCGCGCCGTCGCGGAACGGGGTAATCAGCGCGACCAGCGAACCCTTGAACATCGTTTCCTCCCGCCATTGCGGTGCATGGCACCGACGATAGTCTTGCCAGCCCCGCCCTTCAACAAAACCGAGGGCCCGGCTCGGCGAAATCGGTTGTTACGATTCGTTACACGTTCAACTTGCTGCGGGCCCGCACAGACCTTAAACACGCCACATATAGAGGGCATGGATGGAGCATCAGCCTTGCGGCTTATTACGCGCCTCGTTGCTGCGGCGTTCATGGGCTTTATCTCTCAGTCGGCCGTGGCCTCCGGCGCGACCTCGCCAAACACCCAAGTGGGCAGCAATCAGTCGCAGATGGATGCGACCGCGATCGCCGCGATCGCTGCGGCGCATGGCGGCAGCTGGCCCGATGCGTACGCCAAGGCGCAGGCCAGTGGCGACCCGATCGCTTTAAAAGGGGTACGCTGGCTCGATTATACGCGGTCGAGCTCTGGGGGACGCTTCTCCGAGATCACTGGGTTTATCGACCAGAACCCGGATTGGCCGCTGCAGAAGACCCTGCGTCGCCGCGCCGAGGAGTCGTTGACGGCCGAGAGTGACGACACCGCCGACGCCTGGTTCAAGAAGAACCCGCCGGCCAGTGCGATGGGCATGGTGCGGGCGGCCGAGATCCAGCTCAACCGCGGCAGCGCGGAAAGCGGCGCCGCCGCGATGCGCAATGCCTGGATCAATGGTGATTTTCTGGTCGCCGACGAGTTGCGGGTGGGCACGAAATACGCCGCGATTCTGCGTCCGGAAGATCATCAGAAGCGGCTCGATCGGCTGATCTGGGATGGTCAGCCCGATCCGGCGCGGCGTCTATTGGGCCTGGTCCCGGCCGATTATCGGCCGGTCGCGGAGGCGCGCCTTGCGCTGGCGAGCGACGTGGCCAATGCCGACGCGGTGCTGGCCAAGCTTTCGCCGCAACAGCGGCTGGACCCGGGCCTCGCCTTCGAACAGGCGCGCTGGCTGCGCAAGAAGGATAATTACGACGCCGCCGCGCAGATCCTGCTGGCGCATAACGATAATGCCGGCCGGGCGTCGGCCTGGCTCAGCGAGCGGATGATGGTCGCCCGCCGGCTGATGGTGTCGAGCAATCCGGACCTGGCCCTCAAGCTGGTGGAGCCGTTTGGCAGCGGCGATGACGCCGCCTCGGCCGATGCCGAGTTCCTGTGCGGCTATATCAACCTGCGATTCCGCAAGGACCCGAAAGCTGCATTCGAGCGGTTTGCCCATCTGCTGTCGCGGGTCAACGGCCCGTTCGCCAAGGCGCGGGCTGCCTATTGGGCCGGCCGCGCGGCGGCGGCCTCGGACGATAAGGACCTGGCGACCAAGTGGTTTACCGTCGGCGCCGAAAATATGGCCACCTTCTACGGTCAGCTATCGGCGCATGAGCTTGGCAAGGACGCGCCGCCGCATCCCGAACCGGAGGCGCGTCCGACACCGGAGGATACCGCGCGGTTCGACGCACTCGACCTGGTGCATGCGGCGAAGCTGTTTTTTGCCGCCGGTGATCGCGACCACGCCCGCACCTTGCTGATGCACGTCGCCGACAAGGCCAGGACAGCGGTCGATTTCGGCATGCTGGCGTCGTTGTGCGAGGCGCAAGGCCGCGTCGATCTGGCGATCGCTGTCGCTAAGCGCGCGATCGATGCCGGTCTGCCCCTGATGGTGCATGGCTATCCCGTCACTGCGGTGCCAACCGGCGGGGTCGCGGAGACGCCGCTACTACTGGCAATAGTGCGCCAGGAAAGCGGCTTTGCGCCCGACGCGATGAGCCGGGTCGGCGCCCGCGGACTGATGCAATTGATGCCGGCGACAGCGCTCAATGTTGCAGCGCAACTGCAATTGCCGTTCTCGCTCGACCGGCTGACCACCGACGGCGCCTACAACCTGACCCTCGGCCGCTCGTATATCGAGAAGCTGATTGATGATTTCGGCGGCTCTTACGCGCTGGCGATCGCCGCCTACAATGCCGGCCCGGGTCGGGTACGCCAATGGGTGCACGATTTCGGCGATCCGCGCGGCGCCGATATCGGTATGGTTGACTGGATCGAGATGATCCCGTTCAACGAGACCCGTGCCTATGTGCAGCGCGTCCTCGAAAACCTGCAGATCTACCGCGGTCAAGGCGGCACCAGCCCGACAGCCTTCTCCCTGGCCGCCGATCTCGCGCGGTAGGACGGCGCCACGCCTTCAGAAGCCGGTCGTGTTCTGACGGATGCACCCGATATTGGTTGAGATATAGATTCCGGCGGAAGACAACCTGCGCTAGGGCCGCTGACGCGGTCCGACGAAGGCGGTGATGACGCCGTGCAATGTGCGCAACTCCTGCTCGGTGCAGCTGGCACGCTGGAACAGGTTGCGCAGGTTACGGGTCATGCTCGGGCGCTTGTCTTCGTGGCGCAGAAATCCGCTGATCGTCAGCGCCTCCTCGAAATGGTCGAAAAAGCGCACCAGCTCCTCCTTGTTGGCGGGGCGGCTGTGCCCGGTATGGAGCTGCTCCGCGGGCGGCGCGGTCTCGGCTGTGAACCACTCATAGCCGATCAGCAATACCGCCTGCGCCAGGTTCAGCGACGAAAACGCCGGGTTCAGCGGCACGGTCAACACCGTGTCGGCCAAGGCGATATGTTCATTGATCAGCCCGGTGCGCTCCGGGCCAAACAGCACGCCGCACGGCTCGCCGGCGGCAAGCCGGCCACGCATCTCCGCGGCGGCGAGGCGCGGCGTTACCTCGCGCTTCACCATATAGCGGTCGCGCGCGGTCGACGCGTAGACGTGCACGAGGTCGCCGATCGCCGCCTCGACGGTAGGGAACAGCCGGGCCTTGTCCAGCACCCGGTCAGCGCCGCTCGCCGCAGCGATGGCCTTTTCGTTCGGCCAACCGTCGCGCGGCTTGACCAATCGCAGATCGTCGAGGCCGCAATTCAGCATGGCGCGGGCGGCGGTGCCGATATTCTGGCCCAGCTGCGGTTCGACGAGGATCACCGCCGGCCCGCCGGTGATTCCTTCACGGCTCGTGTTGGTGCCCGCCATCGCGTTCTAGCGCCGGGACGCGGTCGAACGCGAGCTCACCCGGGGACCAGAAGCGCCGGTCAGGGACAGATTTCGCTCTGTGCGAAGAAAAACGCGATCTCTTGCGCGGCGTTTTCCGGCGAGTCGGAGCCGTGTACCGAGTTCGCCTCGATCGACTCGGCGAAATCCTTGCGGATCGTGCCGGCATCGGCATTGGCCGGGTTTGTCGCGCCCATTACTTCGCGGTTCTTCAGCACCGCGTTCTCGCCCTCCAGCACCTGCACAACCACAGGGCCGGACATCATGAAGCTGACGAGGCTCTTGTAGAAGGGCCGCTCGGCATGCACCGCATAGAACTGCTCGGCCAGGTGCTGGCTCAGACGCAGGCGCTTCTGTGCGATGATACGCAGACCCGCCGTCTCGAAGCGTTGGTTGATCGCACCGGTCAGGTTGCGTCGGGTCGCGTCGGGTTTGATGATCGACAGGGTGCGCTCGGTGGCCATGGTGTCTCTCGGCTGACGGAAAGTGCGGCGGGTTATAGCGGCCCTGTCCGCTCGCTTCAATGCAACCGCGCGCGAGCGCGGCGCCGACGGACTTAGAGCGCGGCGCGGCGCAGTCGCAGCGCATTGCCGATCACCGTCACCGATGAGAGGCTCATCGCGGCGCTGGCGACCATCGGGTTCAGCAACAATCCGAAGACCGGGTAAAGCACGCCGGCCGCGATCGGAACGGCAAGGGCGTTGAACAGAAACGCCAGAGCCAGGTTCTGCCGGATATTGCGCATTGTCGCCCGGCTGAGCCGACGCGCCCGCACCAAGGCCGCGAGGTCGCCGCCGATCAGGGTTACGCCCGCGCTTTCCATCGCGATGTCGGTGCCGCCGCCCATCGCGATGCCGACCTGCGCCTGCGCCAGGGCCGGCGCGTCGTTGACGCCATCGCCGGCCATCGCGACAAAGCGGCCTTGCTGCTGCAGCGCGCGAATAGCGCCCGCCTTCTGATCGGGCAACACCTCCGCGATGATCTCCGAGATCCCCAGCCGACGCCCCACGGCTTCGGCGGTGCGCCGCGCATCCCCGGTCAGCATCACCGCCCGGACCCCCTCTTGCCGCAACGCCGCCAGTGCGGCGGCGGCACTCGGTTTGACAGGGTCGGCGACGGCGAGAAGCCCCGCCATCCGCCCGTCAATCGCGACAAAGACAACGCCCTGCCCTTCCACGCGTAACGCATCGGCACGCGCGATCCATTCATCCGCGGCGACTTGCTGCGTCGCCAACAGCGCCGCATTCCCGGCGGCGACTGCTCGCCCGTCGACGGCACCGATAGCGCCTTGTCCCGGGATGCTCCGAAAGTCCGCCGGTGCCTTGAGCCGGATACCGCGCGCCGCTGCTGCGGCGATGATGCAGGCGGCGAGCGGGTGCTCGCTGGCCTGCTCGAGGCTTGCCACGAGCCGCAGCAAGTCATTTTCGGCGATGCCTGTCGCCGCCTCGATCGCGATGAGGCTTGGCTTGCCTTCGGTCAGGGTACCGGTCTTGTCGAGCACGATGGTGTCCACGCGTTCGAGCTGTTCGAGGGCCTCGGCATTCTTGATGAGGATGCCTGACCCGGCGCCGCGCCCGGTGCCGACCATGATCGACATCGGTGTCGCAAGGCCGAGGGCACACGGGCAGGCGATGATCAGCACCGCGACCGCGTTCAGCAGCGCAAAGCCCAGGGCAGGCGGCGGCCCCAGAACGGCCCAGACGATGAAGGTCACCACTGCGATCGTGATCACCGCCGGCACGAACCAGCCGGCGACGCGGTCGGCGAGGCGCTGAATCGGGGCGCGCGAGCGCTGCGCCCTCGCCACCATCGCGACGATCTGGGCCAACATCGTGTCGCCGCCAACGCGTTCGGCCCGCATGATAAAGCTTCCGGCCATGTTCAGGGTACCGCCGGTCACGGGATCGCCGACGCCTTTCTCAACCGGCAGCGGCTCGCCGGTCAGCATCGACTCGTCGATCGTGCCGCTGCCGTCGGTCACAACGCCATCGACCGCGATCTTCTCGCCGGGGCGGACACGCAGACGGTGGCCGCGCCGAATACTGTCGAGCGGCACCTCATGCTCGCTGTCGTCATCCTCGATGCGGCGCGCCAGCTTGGGGGCGAGATCGAGCAGGGCGCGGATCGCGCCACCGGTCCGCGCCCGGGCGCGCAATTCCAGCACCTGCCCGAGCAAGACCAGCGTCACGATCACCGCGGAGGCTTCGAAGTAGACTGGCGCACCGCCATCCGGCGAGCGGAACGCCGGCGGAAACAGCCCCGGCGCCACAGTCGCGACGAGGCTGTAGGCATAGGCGATCCCGGTGCCGAGCGCGATCAATGTGAACATGTTGAGGTGACGGTGGCGCACCGACTCCCACCCCCGCACGAAAAACGGCGCCCCGGCCCAGACGACAACAGGTGTCGCGAGCGCCAGCTCGACCCACGGCAGCGTGTGGCCCGGCAGGAGTGGCGTCATCGCGATGATGAGTAACGGTAGCGACAATGCCGCGCCGATCCAGAACCGGCGTGTCATATCGGCGAGTTCGGGATTGTCCGGCGCTTCGGCGGTCGGCGTCACCGGCTCCAGCGCCATGCCGCAGAGCGGGCAGCTCCCGGGCCCATCCTGCACGATCTCGGGGTGCATCGGGCAGGTCCATGGGCCTGCCGCCGCCGCGTCTGAATTGCCGGTCGGTGCGTCGGATGCCGGCGTCAGAAACCGCTCGGGCTCGGCCGTAAAGCGCTCGAGACAGCGCGCGCCACAAAAGAAATACGGCTGTCCGGCGTGCTCGGTGCGAAAGCGCGCGGTGGCCGGGTTGACGGTCATGCCGCAGACCGGGTCCTTCTCGGCCGCCTCCAAGGGCTGATGCGCGCCATGGCAATGGCCGGCCGCGTGCGCGACTGTTTCACCGCCTGTCGTCATGCCGCATCCTTACGCAAGGTTCGCATGCTCCAATCGCTTGGAGCGGTTGGTTGGTCTGCGCCGCCCTGCCCTATAACATAGGGAGCAGCGGACCGACCGCATCCGGGGGAACGCAAGTGACGCATGTTGCGCCGACAGGGCGCGGGACCGATGGCGGCTAGCCGCCCGGCCGGGCTGCAGAACGCGGCGTCGATCTATGTCGCCGGCCTCTTCAGCATGGGCTATGTCGATTTCTACATCTTTCTGATCCCGCTTTACGGCCTGTCGCTGGGCATGAACGCCGCCGAGATCGGCGCGCTGGTTGGGGCTCGCTCGGCACTGGCGGTGTTCCTGTCGATTCATGTCGGCGTGCTGATGGACCGGTTCGGCACCCGGCGGGTTACCCTGTTTTTCGTCTGGATCGGCATCGCCCTGGCGCCGATCTTCCCGCTGATCCCGTGGTTTTGGCCACTGCTGCTATTGCAGACGATCAACGGCGGGGCGCTGTCCTTCGCCTGGTCGGGTTCGCAGACGCTGATCGCCCAGATCGCCGATGGGGAAGCGGAGTTCATCGGCCGCTTCAGCTTCTTTGCCCGCATCGGCACGACCCTGGCGCCAATTATCGCCGGTGCCGCCTGGGATCTTGGAGGGGCATGGCCCGCTTATATGATCGGCGCTTTATGGGGGGTGATCCTGACCATCGCGCTGTTGCGGGCGCCGGAGGCCACCGCGGCCAGCGAGGTGCGAGCGGCACGGCCGCCCGGTCGGCTGCGGGTGCGCGATCTGCTGCCGCGCCCGTCCGATTACATCCAGTGCTTTGGGCTGATGGCGATTCCGGCGGTGGCGTCGACGATGGCGATTATCTTTCTGCGCACCGCGACCAACGGCGTGCAGTTCTCGCTGTATGTCGTGTACCTGCACGGGATCGGCTTAATCGGCACGACGATTGGCGCGCTGTTTGCCGCGATCGAGATCGCCAGCGGCTTCGGATCGCTGTTTGCCGGCCGCGCGATGCGGTTTGGCGATCCGCAGCGCACGATGCTGAGCGGTACGGTGATGTCGATCCTGTTTGTCTGCGTTACACCATTTTTGGGTGGCATCTACGCGCTGCTGCTGTTGTGCCAGGTCGGCCGCGGCTGGCTGCAGGGGGTGGTGCAGCCGATGATGTTCTCGGTGCAGGCCAAGGCGGTCGGGCGCTACCGCCAGGGTTCGGTGGTGGGGCTGCGGCAGACCATGAATCGGCTGTCGGCGATCATCGTACCGCCAGTCATGGGAGCGTTCGCCGACTGGTGGGGCGCGACGCAGAGCTTTGTCGTGCTCGGCGCGTTCCTCCTGCTGCTCTGCGTGCCGATCATCCGGATCACCCGCCGCGCCGCCGAGACACCGCTGGTTGAGGAAGCCGCCGAGTCGACCTGAGCCAGGGATCGCCTTTACGCCGTCTTAGCAAATGGCTGACATACTCACCCTGGCCGCCGTATCTTTCGGGTATCAGCCTGCGTCTTGCAACGCAATTTAGCGGCGGCTCGGCTATAACTCCAAACCCGGCGGCAGCGCCGGACGAGGCTACGCAAGCGCGGATGGTGGACGAGGGACTGCCTTCAACGATGGGCAAGGCGGAGGCGCGTCGCGAGGCAACGACGCGCTTGTTCCGCAGCGTGCGCGCGGGCCGCGCCTGGGTCCGCGAGGCGGCGCTCAACCAGAATACCCCACCCCCGGCCGGCTCCATCATGCTGAAGCCCGGCGACGACAATGTACCTGTCTTCATGATCCCAGGTGCCCCCGGCAGTGTGCTGCAGCTGGGCCCGATCGCCAGCAATGTCGGGTGGCCGGGGCCGGTCTACGCGATCAAGCCGCGCGGGTTTGAGGAGGGCGAGATTCCCTTCGAGCGCCTGGAAGACATGGCCGACTACAATATCGGCGTGATCGCGGGAATTCGCCCGAACGGCCCGTATATCCTGATCGGTTACTCGGTTGGCGGCCTGATCGCGCTGGAGATGGCGCGACGGCTTGCGGCGGGCGGGAACGAGGTGCCGGTTGTCGTATTGCTCGACACCTATCCCAGCCGGCAACTCTGGCCGCTGCATCTGCATATCGCGATCCTGGCCCGACACGTATCGAAGTCGATCTGGGGTCTGCGTCGTTACCGGCTGTCGCGCGCGACCCGCTATCTGAGCGACCGCAGCCAGACATTGCGCTGGTATCTGGCGCAATGCGGCGTCCGCGGCATGCGGGCAGCGCCGCTGATCCCCGAGGGCGCCAGCCCGGCGTCCCGCCGCCTGCATCAGGCGACGGTCAGCGCCGGCGAGGCGTATTGCCCGGCGCGCTATGCCGGTCGCGTCGTGTTTCTGCAGCCGCACGACAAAGGCAATCTGAAGCCGCGCTCACCCGAACAGGTCTGGCGGCGTTATTTACCGATGCTGGAAGTGCGTCGCATTCCCGGCTCACATCTGACGCTGGTTGAGACCGACGCGGCCTCAACCGGAGCCGCGATCGCCCGCTGTGTCACGGACGCGCTGGGTCTCCCCCGCCTGATCATCCCTTAGACCACCGCCACGCCAAGCCGGAACGGGGCGTGGGCGCTCACTCGCCGAGCAGCGGGACGTGCGTTCTGCAGCGGCCGCGCGCCTCGATGATGGTGCCGGGTGCGGCGCCGAGGCTGCGTTCCTGCAGCGGTTCGTATGGAGTGGCGCAGATCTGATCGGCGAGGAGCGGATTGACGCTGGCGTTGTAATTGTTGAACTCGGCAAATTCAGGCGCCGTATCGCCAGTCTTGACCAGCGCGTTCGTGCTGAAATCATCCTTGACCGGGATGTAGGGCGTACAGCCCGGCAGGCCGAGCGATATCAAAACGACAGCTAATATAACGCGCATGGCGACCCACGCTGGTAAACGGCCGCGCGAGTGTGCCTGTCCCGGAATCCTGGCGCAACGGGCTAGATTGCGGCGGAGGTTCGCGGGGCGGCACAAGCGACCCTGGCTGGCAACGGAAACATCAGCGCGGCCGACTCGGTTTTCAGTGCGCGCCGGCGGCACTCACCGCTCCCGGCTTTTTCAGGAAGAGCGCCGCAATCGTCGCCAGGATCAGACCGCCGGCGAGCAGGTAGAAGGTATCGCCAAATGCCATGACGTAGGATTGCTGCTGAACAGAGCGGCCGATCGCGACGATCGCCTCATGGTTGGCGGTGGCCGGATCGCTGACGCCATGCGCCATGAAATACCCCGTAAGGTCGGCGATGCGCTGCCGTGTGCTTTCCTGGAACAGCGACACTGACGGGGTCAGCACATTCGAGTGGAATTGCTCGCGATTGGTCAGAAATGTCTGCAACGCGGCGATGCCGATCGCGCCGCCAAGATTGCGCAGCATGTTGAAGAGCGCCGAGGCGGAACCGGCATTTTCCTGCTCGATGCCGGCGGTCGCGAGCGTCGACAGGGGCGCCATTATCATCGCCTGGCCGATGGCGCGCACAATGTTGGGCCAGAACAGCTGATCGGCGGCGACATCGGTGGTCAGCTCAATATTCATGAAATTGCTGGTGGCGAACATCGCCAAACCAAACACGACGAGGATGCGGGCGTCGAATCGCTTCATCATCAACGGCACCAGCGGGATCAGTACCAGCTGCGGCAATCCGGTCCAGGCGAGGACCATGCCGATCTGCTCGGCGTTGTAACCCTGGATGCGGGTCAGGTAGACCGGCAGGATGTAGACCGAGCCGTAGAGTGCGGTGCCGAGCAGGAAATTGGCGCCCACCCCGAGTCCGAAATTGCGCCGCCGCAACAGGCGCAGGTTGAGCAGCGGCCGTGATGAGGTCAGCTCGATCCAGATAAACAGGCTGAGAGATATGGCAGCGACAATCGACAGCCGCACGATCATCGGCGAGCCGAACCAATCGTCCTTTTCGCCCTCCTCGAGCACGGTCTGCAGGGCCGAGAGACCGATCGCCATCGTCGCGATACCGGTCCAGTCGCCATCGCGCAACAGCCGCAGGTTCATCGGCGCGGGTTCCAGCGAGAACCACAGCATGACCAGCATCACCGCGCCCGGCACCAGATTGACATAAAAGATGTATTGCCAGCCCCAGTTCTCGGTCAGATAGCCGCCGATGGTCGGGCCGATCGCCGGGGCGAACGTCGCGGTCAGCGCAAACATCGCCAGTCCCACCGGCTGCTTCGCCTTTGGCAGGAGCGTGATGATGATGGTGAACGCCATCGGGATCAGCACGCCGCCAAAAAAACCCTGCAGAGCGCGCAGTACGATCATTTCGCCGAGATTGTGGGCAAGCGCGCAGGCGCCCGAAAACACCAGGAACAGCGCGGCGTTGGCGATCAGGTAGCGGCGCAGCGAAAAGACCCGTGCCAGCCACGCCGAGAGCGGGATCACGATGATTTCGGCGATCAGATACGAGGTCGAGATCCAGCCGCCGTCGTCGATGCCCGCGCCGATTGCGCCCTGCACGTCGGCGAGCGATGCGTTGACGATCTGGATGTTGAGCACCGCCATGAACGCCCCGAGCGTCGAGGCGAAAACCGCGATCCAGGTCTTCACCGAGACCTGGTCGCCCTTGCTGTCATCATGGATGGGCATGATTGCCTCCGCGTCCGTCCCGTCGCCGCTCAGGAGCGCGTATCGATGACCGGTTCCACCGACATGCCGGCGCGCAGGCGCCCAGCGACCGTGTCATTGTCGAAAATGATCTTGACCGGGATGCGCTGCACGATCTTGGTGAAGTTGCCGGTCGCGTTATCCGGCGGCAGCAGCGCGAATTCGAGCCCACTGGCTGGCGCGAGGCTGTCGACGCGACCCTCGAGCTTGACACCCGGCATGCCGTCGATCGTGACCTCCGCCTTCTGCCCGGCATGCACGTCGGCGAGCTGCGTTTCCTTGTAATTCGCCAGCACATAGACCGCGTGAAGCGGCACCACCGCCATCAACTGCGTACCGGCCTGCACGTATTGACCCACGCGCAATGAGCGCGCCCCGACCGTGCCGTCACTTGGTGCCTTGATGACCGTGTAGCTGAGGTTGAGCGACGCCTGTTCGGCGGCCGCCTGTTTTTGCTGCAAGGTAGCCTCGGCCTGGCTTCGCTCGGTCTGCAGGACAGCGATCTTCTTCTGCGCGGCGACGAGACCGGCCTTGGCATTGCCGGCGGCGGCATTCTGCTCGCGCAACTGCGCATTCGCCTGCTGGGCCCGCTGCACCGTGCCGAAACCGGTGCGCACCAGGCTCTGGTAGCGCGCGTCGTCCTGCTGGGCGAATTGCAGGCTGGCCTGGCTGCCGGCGACCTGCGTCTGCGCCTGGTCGATCATCGATTGCTGCAACGCGAGCTGCGCATCGAGATTATTGATCGCGGCCTGCGCCGCGGCGACATCAGCCTTGGCCTGGTCGAGCGCGGTGCGGAAATCGCGATCGTCGATATGCGCCAGCACCTGGCCGACCGTTACCTTCTGGTTGTCGGTGACATCGACGGCACTGATATACCCCGAAATCTTTGGCGAGATTGTCGTGTAGTCGGCCTGCACATAGGCATCATCGGTCGAGACGAGATATTGCCCGGTGGTCCAGTAATAGCGGCCATAATCGGCGGCGGCGAAGATGCCGGCTGCCAGCGCAAGGCCGAGCGCGGCTTGTTTCAGTTTGGCGCCGTTCACACGCGTCCCGGCTTTGGCGGTCGATGCGCGGAACTGGGCAGATTGCGTTGACAAAGACACAGCCCCTCCTGGTCCGCGATTGCGGACGTCCTCTAGAGGAGGAAATGGGCATTTCGGATTACGAAATAATCTTGCCATTTCGGGATAGACTGTCCTACCTGCATTAACAATAGACGGGTCAATGGATCGCCTCGCCAGCATTTCAGCGTTTGTCGGTGTCGCCGAAACTGGTGGGTTCAGCGCCGCGGCGCGGCGCCTTGGCCTGTCGACGACGATGGTCAGCAACCATGTGCAGGCCTTGGAAAACGCGCTGGGCGTGCGGCTGCTCAACCGCACCACACGCCGCGTCAGCCTGACCGAGGTCGGCCGGGAATATTTCGAACGTTGCTCGCAGATTCTGCACGAGCTCGATGAGGCGGATGCCGCGGCCAGCGCCTTGCAGCTGACACCCCGAGGTCTGCTGCGTGTCTATTGTCACACTGGAATGGCGCGGTATATCGCCCCCGTCGTGACCGGGTTTTTGACCCACAACCCGGAAGTGTCGATTGATCTGCGGACCGGCGACGTCCTGATTGATCTGGTCCAGGAAGGCTATGATCTGGCGATCAGCCCGGTATCCCCACCTGACTCGACGCTGGTGAAACGGCGACTAACCGGATGGCGGCATGTGCTGTGCTGCACGCCGGCTTATCTCCAGGCGCGCCCGAGGCCGCGCTGCCCCGCCGATCTCGTGCATCATAACTGCCTGCGGTACACGCATGCGCTGTTTGGCGACGATTGGCCGTTCTTCGACGCAGCCGGCAAATCGGTACCCGTGCGCGTATCGGGCAATTTGATTACCACCAGCATCGCGACGATGCGGGCGGTGACGGTCGCCGGCGGAGGCTTGTGGCTGTCGCCGCCCTTCATCGTCGCCGATCTGCTGGCCGCGGGCGAGCTGGTGGCGGTATTGACCGATTACCACACGCCGGAAATGGAAATCGTCGCGCTGCACCCGCACCGTCGGCATATGACGGCCAAGGTACGCGGCTTTATCGACATGCTGGTGGCGCGCTTCGCGGATGAGCGATCCTGGGTGAGGCCGGTCGATGAGCAACGGCCCTTAACTGATGGATGATAGACTTCAGGTGCGGATGCAATACGCTGATGAGTTCGATATAAGGGAACGATGCGCAAAGGCGGGGGATTAAGGAATGTCGGTGCGGTCGGCGGTAACCTCGCAATTCCAGCAGGTCGCGAAAGAGCAGAGCAAGCACCTCGTGGCCCTGACCGACGAGACCCCCTTGCTCGATTCCGGCCTCGATTCCCTGTGTTTCGCGATCATCGTCGCGCGCCTGGAGGATGATCTCGGGGTCGATCCATTCAGCACCTCCGAGGACACGGAGTTCCCCGTGACCTTCGGCGATTTCATCAGATTCTATGAAAACGCCCCAAAATGAGCCGTCGCTGTGGGAGGCGATAAGCGGCGACGGCGATAGTTCGCGTGAGTTGGCGCAGCGCTGGCTTGACGACACGGTCGGGCACGTCGCGCTCGACGCATTGGCCAGCGGATCGAGCCTCACCCGGCCGCGGCGCGACCTGATCGGCAAATCGGTCCTGATCGCGACGACCGACCAGTTGCGGGCCGCGATGGCCTTGATCGAACTCGACGGCATCGCCCGTCGCATGTTGCTTTACCCACTCGGCGTACCTCCGGAATACCTGCCCGAGATCGCCGCCACCGCCGAGATCGACGCGATCGTCTCGGACAGGCCCGAAGCGGAATTCGCGGCATTGCCAGGTGCGTTGTTCGTACCGTCGCGGGCGGCTGTATCGCCCGCGCCGCGCGAGAGCGCATGTCATCGGCCGGCGACCGAGTGGATTTTGCTGACCTCAGGCACCACCGGCGTGCCGAAATTGGTGGTGCACACCCTCGCCAGTCTCGCGGGGGCGATCCGGCATGGTGGCGCGCTCGGCAACCGGGCGGTGTGGAGCACGTTCTATGATATCCGCCGCTACGGCGGGCTGCAGATCTTTCTGCGCGCAATGCTCGGTGGCGGCTCGATGGTGCTGTCGAACGCGCATGAGGCCCCGGCCGATTTCCTGCAGCGCGCCGGTGCCGCTGGCGTGACGCATATCTCCGGCACCCCGTCGCACTGGCGGCGCGCCTTGATGAGCCCGCAGGCGCATGCGATCTCGCCGCAATACGCACGGCTCTCCGGCGAAATCGCCGATCAGGCCATCCTCGATCACCTCAAATCCGCTTATCCCAGCGCCTCGGTGGCGCACGCCTTTGCCTCGACCGAGGCCGGGGTGGCGTTCGATGTCGGCGACGGATTCGCCGGTTTCCCGGCAGAACTGATCGGGCGAACGGACATGCCTGTCGAATTGAAGATCGAAAACGGATCGTTGCGCATCCGCTCGACCCGGATTGGCACGCGCTATCTCGGCGATAATGGTGTGCTGGCCTCGTCGGACGGGTTTGTCGATACCGGCGACATGCTGGAGCAGCGCGGCGACCGCTATCACTTCGTCGGGCGCCGTGGCGGCATTATCAATGTCGGCGGCCAGAAGGTGCACCCGGAAGAGGTCGAGGCGGTAATCAATCGCCATCCCGGCGTGCAACTGGCCCTGGTGCGGGCGCGCAAGAACCCGATCACCGGGGCGATCGTCGTCGCCGAGATCGTGCCCAAGCCGGAGCCGCCGGCGGGGGTCGACACCGCGCCGGAGGTGTTGAAGCGCGAGATCATCGAGATCTGCCGCGAGGCGTTGCCGGCGCATAAGGTACCGGCATCGATCCGCATCGTACCGTCGCTCAATGTCACCGCCGCCGGCAAGCTGGACCGGGCCGGTGTCTGACTCGGGGGTGGGAGCCGGCCGCGTCGTCATCGTCAGCGGCGGCAGCCGCGGGCTGGGCCTTGGCATCGGCCAGAAACTGGCGGCCGACGGGTATCGCGTCGTCGCGATTGCTCGCCGCAACACCGACGAGTTTGTCGCGGCGGCGCAAGATGCGGCGTCCGGCGAACTGCATTTCCGCCCGTTCGATCTCGTCGATATCGCCGCTATCGGCGGTCTGATCAGCAGCGTGCGGCGCGAGTTCGGCACGATTTACGGACTTATCAACAATGCCGCGCTGGGGACCAGCGGGGTGCTCGGCATCTTGCCGGACCGCTCGATCGAACGGTTGGTGACGTTGAATACGGTGTC
Organism: Alphaproteobacteria bacterium; assembly: GCA_019240125.1. Classification (GTDB taxonomy): domain Bacteria; phylum Pseudomonadota; class Alphaproteobacteria; order ATCC43930; family CGMCC-115725; genus DATARH01. The sequence continues at coordinate 21,896 of JAFAYW010000292.1, read as the reverse complement.
ACCGATGGTGCTGACCAAATATGCCGTGCGCTCGATGATGGCGGCCGGCGCCGGGCGCATCGTCAACATGGCGTCGGTCGTCGCCACGACCGGGTTCAGCGGCCTGTCGGCCTATGCCGCGACCAAGGCGTCGATGATCGGCTTCACCCGTTCGCTGGCGCGCGAGGTGGGTCGGCTCGGCATCACCGTCAACGCCATCGCCCCGGGATTTATCGACACCGAAATGACCGAGGCGATGCAGGATGAGCAGCGCCAGCAGGTGATCCGGCGCAGCGCCCTGCGACGCCTCGCCGAGATCGAGGACGTCGCCGGCACCGTGGCGTTTCTGCTCGGCCCCGGCGGGCGCAACATTACCGGCACGGTCATGACCGTAGACGCCGGCGGCACGGCCTGAGCCGTGTGCGTGAAATCCGATCGGGTTTGATGGCACCACTTCAACCACCCAGAAAAAGCAGCATCCATGGATTTCCGCCGGGAATACGCACTGGAGGTGCGGGCCTATCGCGACGGCGCCCAGTTGTAGACGCGGCTGAGGCTCTCGCCCATCAGCCTGGCGCGATCGCTGTCTGACAGTCGATCGGTGACACGGAAGGCCTCGACTCCCTGCTCGTAGGTCAGGAGGCCGACGGCGCGGGTCCAGTCGGTGCCCCACAGGCAGCGATCGAGGCCGAATGCGTCGAAGATGCGGAACAGCGGGTCCCAGATGTCCTTATAGGGGAACGGCTCGCGCGACAGCGTGCAGGCGCCGCTGATCTTGATCGCGACATTGGGATGCTCGGCGAGCGCGAGGACGTGCGGCAGGTTGGCGAAGCCGTCGGGCGGTGCGGGCGGCTCAAAGGGCTGCTGCAAACCGAGGTGATCGATGACAATTTGCGTGTCCGGGTTACGCGCCGCCAGCTCCTTGGCTTGCGCAAGGCGGGCCGCGCAGAGCAGATTTACGGCGAGAGAATGCCTGGCCGCCGCCGCCAGTACGCCGTTGATGCCAGGGTCCGCCGGATCGGTTGAGATGTTGTCGCGCATCATGATGCGGATGCCGACAGTGCCCTTCGTCTTCTTCCACTCGGCGATCGTGTCGCCGACCGCCGGGTCAGCGGGATTGACCGGCCTCACGAGGCCGAACCGGCCGGGATGCTTGCCGTACACCTCGAGCGCATAGCTCGCGTCAAAGCCATACATCGAAAAGGGTGACACGAGCACGGCGCCATCCACCCCGACCGCATCCATCGCAGCGACCATCTGGTCGCCGGTAACCTCGGCCGGGCCGTGCAAGGTGCCGACCCAGGGCCGCCCCGGATGGTTGCGTTCATAGGCGTGAACCTGGGAATCGATCACCGGCATAGGTTGCCTCCTCTCGGTGCGGTCACGAGCGCATAAAGCCTTCGAGCTCCTGGCGCCCGAAGGCGATCGCCTCGTCCACCGACTTACCTTGTTGCGTGCATTGCGCGATCATTTTGCACATCGTCGCCTGCGAATACATCTGCACGCCGATCCTGGCCGGGGCCGGCGAGCAGGCGACCGAGACGATCACATCGCCGCGTGGCGGGAAATTGTACAGCGTCCCCTTGGGTGGCTCGGCCTCGGCCCAGATGTCGAATGTACTGAGCGAAGCGAAGGGCGGCACGTCGAACCCCTGCGAGGCACGCATCAGCTTTTCCATCGAGGCGCGGCTCGACAGCGACAGCAGCAGGCTCTTGGCGGCCGATTTGTTCTGCGAGAAGTTCCAGATGCCCCAATACCGGTAACGCCCGGAGACGTGACGGCCTTTTGGTCCTTTCGGGGTCGGGAAGGTCCAGAGTTGTTCGGCGATTTTCGGGGCGTCTCGCTTTGCCACCGCCCAGGCCGAGGGCGCATTGAAAATCAGTGCGCTCTGCCCCGAGATCAGCGCCTTGTTGTTGGACGAATCGTCCCACGCGAACACGCTCTCGGGAAAGAACCTCACCGTCTTCTTGGCCCATTCGAGGACCGTGCGCACCGGATCGCTATCGACGGTAATGGCGCCTGAGGCATCGACCAATTCGGCGCCATGGCTGTTGAACAACGCGCCGACCCATTGCACCGAGTCGCTGCAGGTGCTGATCGGCATGCCGAACGGATAGCCGGCCTTGAAGCATTTCTCCGCCGCCTGCGAAAACCCCTCCCACGTCCAGTCCGCCGTCAGCGCCGGGTCGGCGGGGGCGTTGGGTGGATACATGCGGGTCACATCAATGCCGGTGATCTGCTTCATCAGGTCGATGCGCGCGCAAGGCGGCGATACCGTGCTGCCGACGGCGGTCGGAACTGCGATCCAGTGGCCGTTCTGCTTGCCGAGATACTCGGCGCCGGCAATCGCCGGGCCGTGCTGATGGATCAACTCGGCCATCACGTCATCGACCGGTTCGAGGCTGTCGGCATAACCCGGCGCGTACCATGCGAGCAGGCCCAGCACATCGTGGCCGGTCTTCGATTGCGACTCGGCAGCGGCGGTCAGCAGATCCTTGTCGCCGCTGGCGGTAATGAAATCGATCTTGATCTCAACCTTTTCCCTGGCCGCCCACTCGCGGCAGAGCTCGGCCAGCGGCTCGTTGGCGCCGGGTACCCAGTGGTCCCAGAAGCCGACGCTGAGGGTGCCGGCGGCATGCGCGCCGTGCACAAACGGCGCCGCCACGGCGGCAACGACAGCGTTCCGCAACACGGCCCGGCGCGTCACAGGCATCATTCCCTCCCAGCGTTGCTTCTTGGCGAAAGCGGTTCTTGCTCGACGCCCGGCGCTAATCGGCGCGCGCGAGCCGCCGTTCGACACTTTGCGCCGCCAGGGTCAGCGGGAACAGAACAATGAAGTAAACCACCGCCACCATCGTGTAGACCTCGAGAGGCCGGTAGGTGGCGGCGGTGATCATCTGACCGTTATAGAGCAGGTCGGCGACCGCGATAGTTGACACCAGCGAGGTGTTTTTCAGCTGGATGATCGACTGGTTCATAAAGGGCGGGATCATCCGGCGCACCGCCTGCGGCAGGATCACGTGCCGCATCAGCTGACTGTTGCGCAGCCCCAGCGAGCGCGCCGCATCCCACTGGCCGCGCTCGATCGACAGGACGCCGCCGCGCACGATCTCGGCGTAAAAGGCGCCCGTGTAGAGCGACAGGACCAGCACGGCGGCCAGGGTGGCGGGGATGTCGATACCGAGCACCACCGGCAAGGCATAATAGAACCAGATGATCTGCACCAGCAGCGGGGTGCAGCGGAAAACCTCGATATAGGCAATCAGCGGCGCATTAACGAGTTTGCGGCGGCTAAGCCGCATCAGGCCGGCCGCAACCCCGATGATCAGCCCCAGGATGATCGTACCGATCGTATAGGCGACCGTAATTCCGAGCCCGGCCAGGATCAGCCAGCGGTAATGCCAGAGAAAGCTGAAGTCCCAATCATAGGCAGGCGCCGACACGGCCTCTTATCCGTGTCGAGCTTTGGTCGATGTAGCGGCGGCGGCGGCATACCCCCACCCCGACCCTCCCCCGCAAGCAGGGGAGGGGGCTGATGGTACGAGGGTGAGGGACGAGACCTCCGATCCCGCGCAGAGAACTCCCTCCCCTGCTTGCGGGGGAGGGTTGGGGTGGGGGTAAGCGGCGCCCCCGCCCTCAAAGCACGCGGTCACAGCTCGACATCGGCCGGGACGTCGTCCGGTTTCACCCCGTTGATCGCGAGGCCGCCATAGAGCCATTCGCGGATCTGCTGGATGCCGCGATTGTAATCGACCCAGGCGTTCAGAAAACTGACCCAGTCCTTGTTGGTTTCCTTGCGCACGCCCATGCAGGTGGGCAATTGGATGCGCGGCTGGTGCAGCATCTGGAACTGGCCGAGCGACGGGTTCTTCTTCACTGCCGTCAGACCGAGATTGACGGCCATGACGACGCAATCCGCGCGTCCGGATTGCACCGCCAAGACGCATTCGTCACGTGTCTTGAGCGCGATCAGCTGTGCCTTGGGCGCGAAGCGCCGAGCCGAAATCTCGTGCGCCGAGCCGATATCGAAGCACACTTTGACCTCGGGCTTATCGAGATCGGCCCAGTTCGCCGCCGTGAACCCTTTGCGCCCGACCATGCCGAACCCGTGCATGTAGAAGGCATGGGTGAAGTCGATGACCATCGCGCGTTTCGGGGTCGGGTTCAGCGCAAAGGCCAGGTCGATCTTGCCGGCCTGCAGATCGAGCACGGAGTTGCCGTAGGTCGACTCGACATAATCGACATTGGCGTCGAAATTAGCGGCGATATCCTTCGCCATATCGATGCACATGCCGGTCCAGGCGCCGGTCGCGATGTCCTTGTTGAAATAGGGCGCCTCGCCGGGCAGCGCCGCGATGCGCAGCGTTTTCGAGCTTTTGATGCGCTCCATCGTGGAATCCGCGCCTTGCGCCTGCGCGCTTGACACCATCGCGGCGGCGGTCGCCACGGCCGCCCCGCTTGCCGCAAACACCCGACGTGAGATCATTCCTCGGCCTCCTGTCCATGCGGCAATGCCGTGCCCGCTTCGGGCGATGTTCGGACGATGTATCCGAAGCAGGAATGGTGCCGCGGGCTTACGCGGCCATGCCCTTGCCCTCATAAAGCGTATCGAAGGCGCTCTGATAGGCGGCGCGGATGGCGTGTCGACGGATTTTTAGGGTCGGGGTGAGCTGCGCGTTGGCGAGGCTGAACGGCTCGTGCGCGATGACGAAGCGGCGCACCCGCTCGGCGGTGGGGAGCGTCTGATTGACCCGCGCCACCACCTCGCCCATCGCCTTGTGCATATCCCCATCGCCCGCCAGCGCGGCAAGGTCGGCTTTGCCATCGCGGGTAAACCGCCGGGCGAAATCCGGGTCGGGCACGATAACCGCGACGAGATAGGGGCGGCGATCGCCGAACACCATCGCCTGCGCGATCTCGGGCGTCAGCGTCAAGGCACCCTCGACCCGCGCCGGCGCGATCATGTCGCCGCCCGAGTTCTTGATGAAGTCGCGCTTGCGGTCGGTGATCCGCAGGTAGCCGTCGGCGTCCAGCGCGCCGATATCGCCGGTGTGCAGCCAGCCATCGGTCAGGGTGCGGGCGGTCGCCTCGGGGTCGCTCCAATAGCCCTGCATGACATTGTCGCCGCGCACGAGGATTTCGCCGTCTTCAGCGATCCGCACCTCGACGCCGTCGAGCGGCGGCCCGACCGAGTCGATCTTGACCTTGTCGGGCCGGTTGCAGCACACCACTGGCGCCGCCTCGGTCTGGCCGTAGCCCTGCAACAGCCGCACTCCGAGCGCCAGGAAGAAGCTGCCGATCTCCGGGTTGAGCGGCGCGCCGCCGGACACCATCGCCTTCAGCCTCCCGCCAAACCGCGCCCGCACCTTGTCGCGCACGAGTTTTTCGAGGAGCGGCTCGGCCAGCCGCTCGCCAAAGGACAGCGCGACGCCATCGAGCCGCTTGCGGCCGCTGGCGACCGCCTGCTCGAACAGGCGGCGTTTCAGCCCCTGCTCGCGTTCCATCGCGAGGCGGATGCGCTGGTGCATCGTCTCGTAGAGGCGCGGCACCGCGGTCATGATGGTCGGGCGTACCTCCAGCAGGTTGGCCGCCAGCGTTTCGGCGCCCTCGGCGAAATAGATTTCGGCGCCGATCGAGATCGGGAACATCATCCCCGCGGTATGCTCGTAGGAATGCGACAGCGGCAGGAAGCTCAGAAATTTTTCGTCGCCGAGGCCGAGCATTTCGAGCAGGTGGTAGGCGCCGCGGCAGTTCCCGATCAGGTTGCGGTGGCTGAGCAGCACGCCCTTCGGCACCCCGCCTGTGCCCGAGGTGTAGATGATGCAAGCGGTCTGTGCGGACGCGAGTTGGGATACGCGGTCAGCCACATCGTCCGGGCGCGCCGCGCCCAGTGCCAGTACCGCCTCCCAGGAGCGGATATCGAGCGATCCGCCGGTTGCGTTGCCCGGGGGTTCCATGGTGACAATCGCGCGCACGCTCGGCACCTGCGCGGCGGCCGGGATCAGCCGCTCCGCCAGTGCTGTCGTCGAGACGATCGCCGCGCGTGCCCCGCTATTGCCGAGGATGTGGCGGTGGTCGTCAACCGTGTTGGTCACGTAGGCCGGCACCGTCACTCCGCCCATGGTCATGATCGCGAGATCGGCGACGATCCATTCCGGTCGATTCTCGGCGACCAGCGCGACCCGATCGCCGGGCTCGATGCCAAGCGCGACCAGCCCGCGCGCCAGCCGACCGACCTGATCGGCGGCCTCGTCCCAGCTGAGCGCGCGGTATTGCCGCTCGCGCTTGGCCCACAGAAACGGCCGCGAGCCGCGCCCGCGCGCCACATCAAAAAACATTGCCGGCAGGCTGCGCCAGCTTGCGTAATCCATGCGTTTCCCCGCCCTTGACGGCCACCGCGCGCGTTGGCGCTGTCGGAGTGCCGATACGGTGCGCCCGGTTGGCGCGCCCTTGGCCTCGCCCCATATCCAGCCGGCATGATGCCCGATTTTGCCGAGGCTTAGAATGCCCGCACCGCACGATGCCGCCGATCCCGCCGCGACTCGATCCACCGGGGTGCAGCCGCTCCCCGAGTGGGATCTGAGCGATCTGTACCCCGGCCGCGACAGCCCGGAACTGACGCGTGACCTTACAACGCTGGCGACGGACGCAAGCGCGTTCCACGGCCGCTATCAGACCAAGGTTGTGGCGCTCCCCGGCGCCAAGCTCGGCGCCGCCATCCGCGAATACGAGCGGATGCAGGAGGTTGCGGGGCGCATCCTCAGCTATGCGGATCTGATGCGGGCCGGGAACATCGCCGATCCCGACATCGCCCGATTCGCGCAGACCATGCAGGAGCGGATCAATGCGATCTCCACAGATCTGCTGTTCTTCACGCTCGAGCTCAATCGCATCGAGGATGCTGATCTAGAGGCGAAATTCGCCGATCCGACGCTGGCGCATTACGCGCCGTGGCTGCGCGATGTGCGGGCACAGCGGCCGCACCAGCTCAGCGACGATCTCGAAAAGCTGTTGCACGAGAAGTCGGTGGCGGGCCGCGCCGCCTGGATGCGCCTGTTCGATGAAACCATCGCCGATCTGCGCTTCGCGTTTCGCGGCCGCGAGCTGACCGAGGCGGAGGCGCTCAACCTGCTCTCCGACAGTGACGCGGCAGTACGCCGGGAGGCGGCACTCAGCATCGGCGATGTTCTGGGGCGACACGGCCGCACCTTTGCGCTGATTACCAACACGCTGGCCAAGGACAAGGAGGTCGAGGATCGCTGGCGGCACTTCGCTCACCCGATCTCGGCGCGCAATCTGTCGAACCTTGTCGAGGATGATGTGGTGGAGGCGCTGATCGCGGCGGTGCGCGACAGCTATCCGCGTCTGGCGCATCGCTATTACCGGCTCAAGGCCGGTTGGTTCGGTGTCGAGCAATTGCCGTTCTGGGACCGCAATGCACCGCTCCCCAGCGATGTCGATCGTCACGTCTCCTGGCCGGAAGCGCGCGACATGGTCCTGACGGCGTACCGCGCGTTCTCGCCGGACATGGCGGCCGTCGGCGAGCGGTTTTTCGCGTCGCGCTGGATCGACGCACCGGTGCGGCCGGGCAAGTCGCCGGGCGCCTTCGCGCACCCGACCGTGCCAGGCGCACACCCCTATCTGCTGCTTAACTACCAGGGCAAGCTGCGCGACGTAATGACCCTCGCGCATGAGCTTGGGCATGGCGTGCATCAGGTACTGGCCGCCGATCAGGGCGCCCTGATGGCCGACACACCGCTGACCCTCGCCGAGACGGCATCGGTGTTTGGCGAGATGCTGACCTTCCGCGCCTTTCTGGCCCGCGAGAGCGACCCGGCGCGGCGCAAGATCATGATCGCCGCCAAGGTCGAGGACATGCTGAACACGGTCGTGCGCCAGATCGCCTTCGTCACCTTCGAGAAGCGGGTGCATGACGAGCGCCGCGAGGCCGAACTGACGGCCGAACGGCTGTGCGACATCTGGATGGAGGTGCAGCGCGAAAGCCTCGGCCCGGCCCTGCGGCTCGACGACGCCTATCGCTACTACTGGAGCTACATCCCGCATTTCATCCACTCGCCGTTTTATGTCTACGCCTATGCCTTCGGCGACTGCCTGGTGAACTCGCTGTATGCGGTTTATGAAGACGCGCATGAGGGGTTCGCCAAGCGTTATCTGACCATGCTGCGGGCGGGCGGCACGCTGCGGCATCGCGACTTGCTGGCGCCGTTCGACCTCAACGCCGCCGACCCGGCGTTCTGGTCAAAGGGGCTCGGGATCATCGCGGAATTTATCGACGAGCTGGAAGTGCTCGGCTAAGCCGGCCGCGCGCGCAAAATGCATTGTCAGAATGCAATGCGAAGCGGCGACTTCGCGATTTGCATGGGTTTGGCCGGCCAAATCGGCTTGCACTACCGCCGCGGGCTACGGATCAACTGGTATGCTTAATGCAGCCTTAACATACGGCGGATAAGCTGCCGTGTGCCGCTCGCCTATTGGGGAGGGCTGGGAGGTGAGCTTGGAGCATTACGATTACGACCTGCTGGTGATCGGCTCGGGGCCGGCCGGCAAGCGGGCGGCGATCCAGGGCGCTAAGCTGGATAAGCGTGTCGCCGTGGTCGAGCGCACCACCGTCCTCGGAGGGGTCAGCGTCAATCTGGGCACGATCCCCTCCAAAACTCTGCGCGAAGCCGTCCTGGAATTGTCGGGCTATCGCTCGCGCGAGTTCTACGGCGCCTCCTATACGGTTAAGCAGAACATCACGATCCAGGATCTGCTGGTTCGCACCAACAAGGTCATCCAGCACGAGATCGACGTGACGCGGCATCAGTTGATGCGTAATGGCGTCGAACTGATCTCGGCGACCGCTACCTTCTGTGGTCCCGAGACCTTGCGGCTCGATTTTATCGATGGAAGCACGGCCCGGACGGTAACGGCGCGCAAGATCATTATCGCCACCGGCACCGATACGACGCGCGACCCGCATATACCGCTCGACGGTCGCGACATCTTCACCAGTGACGATGTCCTCAAGCTCGACAAGCTGCCACGCACGCTTGCGGTGGTCGGCGCCGGGGTTATCGGCTGCGAGTACGCCAGCATTTTCGCCGCCCTCGGCGTGCGGGTGACATTGATCGACAAGCGCCATCGCCTGTTGCCGTTCGTAGACGAGGAGATCGTTGACACGCTCGGTTACCACTTGCGGGAAAACCGGGTGACGCTGCGTCTCAATGAAAGCGTGCACAGCATCGAACGGGTCGCCGGCGATCAGGGCAGCCGGGTGCGGCTGCACCTGGAAAGCGGCAAGACCATCCTCGCCGACAAGGCGCTGTATTCTGTCGGCCGCACCGGCGCGACGCAGAAGCTGTCGCTCGATCAATGCGGTCTGGCTTGCGACGATCGCGGGCGCCTCGTTGTTGACGAGCATTATCGTACCGAGGTGCCGAGCATCTACGCGGTGGGTGACGTGATCGGCTTCCCCGCCCTGGCCTCCACCTCAATGGAGCAGGGACGGCTCGCGGTCTGCCACGCTTTCGGCATCAAGGCGTCAAGCGCGCCCTCTTTGTTTCCTTACGGTATTTACTCGGTGCCGGAAATATCGATGGTCGGTAAGACCGAAGAGGAGCTGACCCACGAAGCCGTGCCATATGAGGTCGGCAAGGCGCGTTATCGCGAGATTGCACGTGGCCAGATCATCGGCGACACAACCGGATTGCTGAAGCTGATCTTCCATAGCGAGACCCGCGAACTGCTCGGCATTCACATCATCGGTGATGGCGCCAGCGAGCTGATCCATATCGGCCAGGCGGTGTTGGCGTTTAAGGGCACGATCGATTACTTCATCAATACAGTCTTCAACTACCCGACCCTCGCGGAATGCTACAAGGTTGCGGCGTTTGACGGGGTCAACCGCATCGGCACCTTCCAAGAGGAGGACATTGCCAACGCGCCGATCACCGTGTGAGATGGCTCGCCCCCTGTCGGGGCCGTCGTTTCTCGCTCGCCTGCAACCGCAATCCCGCGAAAGGCCGGTGCTGCTCTATCCCGGTCAGCTCCTGCTGAACGCAATGCGGTCGCGGCTGCTTTCCGCCCGACACTGAACGCGCAAGGGAGCGTTAGACATCGTGCCGCAATTGGGGATTGCCGCTGTGCCCACATATCCCTTTAAGCGGCTTGGGCGTCGGCCTGCCTGATGCTGCCTGTCGGCTGTGTGGCCATTGTCAGCCGGCTTGATTGCGACATCTGGGGGTTCAACTTCTGAGCTCGCGAGAGGATCATACGGCGTGAGTGATGAAGACAGCTTTTCCGGAAGGGTGCGCCGCTACGCCCGCGTGAGCGGTGCGATGGGCGGGTTGGCCGCGCGCCTCGCCGGTGAGCGCTATCTCGGGTTGCCGATCAACCGCGAGCGGCACGCCGCCGATCTCAAGGCGGCGCTGGGCGGCATCAAGGGGCCGCTGATGAAGGTGGCGCAATTGCTCGCCACGATCCCAGACGCATTGCCCGAGGAATATGTCCGCGAGCTCGTGCAGTTGCAGTCCAACGCGCCGGCGATGGGATGGCCGTTTGTCCGTCGCCGCATGATGGGCGAGCTAGGCGCGGACTGGCAGAGCCGCTTCCAGAGTTTCGAGCATGAGGCGGCGCGCGCCGCCTCGCTCGGTCAGGTGCACCGAGCCGTCGCGCTCGACGGCACCAGGCTCGCCTGCAAACTGCAATACCCGGACATGTCGGCCGCCGTCGAAGCCGACCTGACACAGCTCAAGCTCGCCATGGGCCTGTATGAGCGCTATGACCGGACCGTCACGACCGGCGACATCCACGCCGAAATCGCCGACCGGCTGCGCGAGGAACTGGATTATACGCGCGAGGCCGCGCACATGCGCCTGTACGGGGAAATCCTCAAGGACGAGCCGGGCGTTGCCGTGCCGCGCGCCATCGACGAGCTCTCAACCCGGCGTCTGCTGAGCATGACGTGGCTCGATGGCGGGCCCATTGTCGAAATCGCCAAGGCGCCGCTTGCGGTCCGCAATGAGATCGCCCTGCGCATGTTCCGCGTCTGGTATCTGCCGTTTTACAATTACGGTGTCATTCATGGCGACCCGCATCTCGGCAACTACACCGTGGCGCCGGATCACACCGTCAATCTGCTCGATTTCGGCTGTATACGCATCTTCCCCCCCAGCTTCGTCAAGGCGGTGATCGATCTCTATCATGCGCTCGAACGCGATGACCGCGACCTCGCGGTCTCTGCGTATCATGCTTGGGGCTTTGGCGATCTGTCGCATGAGCTGATCGACGTGCTGAACCGCTGGGCGACTTTTGTATACGGCCCCCTGCTCGATGACCGCGCGCGCATGATCCAGGAGCGGCGGGTTGGCGGCGGCGAGGACGGCCGCAGGATCGTCGATAGCGTACACGAGGATCTGCGGCGGCTCGGCGGGATCAAGCCACCCCGGGCCTTTGTCTTCATGGACCGCGCCGCGGTGGGGTTGGGCTCGGTGTTTCTGCACATCCAGGCGCAGGTCAACTGGCACCGCCTGTTTCATGATCTGATTGATGATTTCGACGAGGCGGTGCTGGCACGGCGGCAGCGGGAAGCCTTGCAGCGGGCGGGCGTTCCGGCGCTGCAGGAGGAGCCCGCAGCCCAAGGAACCTAGCTGCCGCGCGTCTCGTTCGAGGGGTGGCGGCGGCAACGGGGAGTGGAGTAAGACCATGCTGCGTTTCAACAAGCTCTCGGTGAGTGCCCTCGCGCTGATGACGGCGGTCTCCGTCACCGCTTTTGCCGCGGAGGCGCCTCCTGGGCCTGGGGAAGCGATCATTCCGCCGGCGTCGACGTCTGCACCACCGCAGGCCCAGGCCGCGACCCCCGTCCAAGGCACGCAGCAGCCGACCTCGCCACCAGCCGCCCCGCCAGCCGCCCCGACACAGGCGGCGGCGCCGGCACCGACTGCTCCCGCCACAGCCACGACGACGGCGCCGGGCGCGACCCAGGCCGCGCAGAAATTCAGTCCGGAGCAGCTCGACCAGCTGCTTGCACCGGTCGCCCTTTATCCCGATCAGCTGCTCGGCCAGATCCTGATGGCCTCAACCTATCCGCTGCAGGTCATCGATGCGGCCCGCTGGGTCGCCCAGCCGGCGACCAGGCATCTGCAAGGCAGCGCACGCTTTGAGGCGATGAAGGCGAAAGGATGGGACCCGAGCGTCATGGCGCTGGTACCGTTTGATCGGGTGCTGACGGTGATGAGCGACCGTCTCGACTGGCTGCGCGATCTCGGCACCGCCTTTGTTTCGCAGCAGGCCGACGTGATGGCATCGGTGCAGCGGCTGCGGCACCTCGCGATGGCCGCCGGCAATCTGAAACAGACGCCGCAATGCCATTGCACCGTCGCGGATGAAGGCGGCCACATCACGATCGCGGCGGTCGATAACGGTCCGGTTTGCGTACCGGCCTACAATACCCGGTTGGCCTATGGGCATTGGCCATACCCCAGCCCGCCGATGGATTTTCCGCCACCTCCCAGCCTCGTCTACGTGCCCGGGGTCGAAGTTGGTTACTATCCTGTCCTTGATCTGGCGTGGTGGTACGCGCCCCTGTGGGGTTGGGACCGGATCGACTGGGGCACGGGGCATATCATCGTCGATCAGGGAAGATATGCCAGCTTAGCGCCGCGTTATCCGGCGTTTGCCGGTGGCGTGTGGGTGCACGATCCGGCGCGGATCGGAGCGATCGGCGCTCTGGGCGTCGTGGCAGCGCGAGGCGCGGTAGCGGCCCTCGGTAACCGATCCGTCATCGCGGGCAATGCGATCCGCGGCGGTGTTCCCGGCCCGGCGGCGCGCGGGTTTGCCGCACGCGCCGCTCCCGGGGGATACCGCGGCCCCGGCGTTAGGGCTCGCGGTTTCGCGGGACCGCGCCAATTCGCGGCGGCGCGCGGTTTCGCGCGGGGTGCGCCGCGCTTTGGCAGCCGGTTCGGCGGCATGAACGGCCATTTCGCGGCCCGTTCGGTCGCGCATTTCGGCGGCTTTGGTGGCGGCGGCGCGCATTTTGGTGGCGCGCGCAGCTTTGGCTTCGGCGGCGGCGGCTTCCATGGTGGTGGTGGCTTTCACGGCGGCGGCTTTCACGGCGGCGGTGGCGGTCACCATCGTTAGGGGTCGTCACCCTCTCCTCAGGCGGGCTTGCGGCCGTAAGCGGGCCAGATAAGATCGCCGCCGAAAATCGGGGGAGGGGTCGAATGAGGCGGTCTGCGATCGCGGCGGCATGGCTTGCGGCATCTATATCGGCATTGCCGGCGCTGGCTGATGATGCCGCTGTCTGCCAAAACCCGCAGGAGACACACGGCTTCAAGACCTGCGCCGATATCGCCAAAGCGGAGGCCGAAGGCGAGGTGGTGATCTACGCCACCGATCCCGAAGCCGCCGAACAGCGCGTCCTTGCCGCTTTCACCAAGGCTTTTCCCAAAATCAAGACCAACTATGTGCGGCTCCAGGCCGGCGCGCTGTACGCCAAGGTGCTGGCCGAGCGGCAGGCGCAAAGTTATCTGGTCGACGCGATGCAGTTATCCGACATGGGCATGGTGCTCGATTTCCAGAAGCGCGGCGGTTACATCCAGTACGTCTCGCCCGAGATGTCGGGGTACAAAGCCGAGGCGAAAAGCACGCCTGAAGGGTTCTGGACGTGGGGCGCGATGGGGCCGGCCGGAATCGCCTATAATCCCAAGGTCGTCACCGCCGCCGATGCCCCGAAAACCTGGCAGGACGTGCTCGACCCGAAATGGGCCGACGCCGTCAGCGTGAAGGTGTCGAATTCCGGTCTACAGCACGATTCCTGGTTCGAGCTTCGCAAGCTCTATGGCGCGGAGTACTGGAAGAAATTCGCCGAGCTGAAGCCGCGCGCGTTCGATTCGTATGTCCAACAATACGACCGCCTGGTGAACCAGCAGGACAAGATCATCCATACCGCGCAATACTCCGGCTATCTCGAATGGAAGGCGAAGGGCGCCCCGGTCGCCTTTGTCGCCCCAGCGGACGGATTGCCGGCGACTCCGGAAACCTGGGGCCTTGTCGCCAATGCACCCCATCCCAACGCGGCGCGTCTCTATATGGACTGGTTTCTCTCGGTCGCCGGGCAGCAGGCCAACAGCGAGGGCCTGTTCCTGCACTCAATGCGCCCCGACGCGCCGCCGCCGCCGGGCGGCGAGCCCATCACCAAACTGAAGCTGCTATTGCCGGCGGAGTGGCCCGCGTTCCTGTCCAGCCGCGTCGAGTTTCAGCGCGAGTGGGACAAGATCACCGGGTTGCGTTGACCCCGCGCCCCGCGTGACCGCCGGGCTCGTCATCTTCGACTGCGATGGCGTGCTGATCGACAGCGAGCCGATCGTCAACCGGGCGCATGCCGAGACGCTTAATGCAAGCGGGTTCACGGTCGGCGAGGTTGATCTGCTGGCGCGATTTTGCGGCATGTCCGACAAGGACATGCTGGCGACACTGGAGCGCGAACATCATCGCTCATTGCCACCGGACTACCGCGACAGGGTCGCCGCCGTCGTGGCGCGAGAGTACCGCATCTCGCTGAAGGCCATGGACGGCGTCGCCGAAGTGCTGGCGCAGCTCGACCTGCCGTTCTGCGTCGCCTCGAGCAGCGTGCCGGCACAGATCCGCCTCGGGCTTGAAGTGACTGGGCTGATTAATTTCTTCGGCGACCGGCTGTTCAGCGCGACGATGGTGGCTCGAGGTAAACCGGCACCTGATCTGTTCCTCTATGCGGCCGAGCAGATGCGAGCCGCTCCCCGCACATGCGTCGTCGTCGAGGACAGCCTGCCGGGAGTCACCGCGGCCGTGGCGGCTGGTATGGTCGCGATTGGGTTTACGGGCGGCGATCATTGCCTGCCCGGCCATGGAACACGACTTCGTGGCGTGGGGGCGGCGCTGGTGGTTGAACATATGAGCCAGTTGCCCGCTGCCTTTGTCAGCCTGCTGTAAAGGCAACCGGAGTGATCGAGCGTGCGATATTTCGAGGAATTCGCGGCTGGACAGAAATTTACCTCGCCGAGCCATTCCGTAGACGCCGCGGCAATTACCCGGTTCGCCGGCGAATTCGATCCGCAGCCGTTTCATCTTGATGACAGCGCGGCGCGCAACTCCATCTTCGCGGGGCTGGCGGCGAGCGGCTGGCACACCGCCGCGATGACGATGCGGCTCTGCCTGGCCAGCGACTTCCAGCCGGCGGGCGGCATCATCGGCGTCGGCGGCGAACTCAACTGGGTAAAGCCGGTGCGGCCCGGCGACGAACTTCGCGTCGAGATCGAGGTAACCGAGACGCGGGTGTCGCGCTCGCGGCTGGCGCAGGGCATCGTCAAGGTGCAGATCACAACACTGAACCAGCAGGGCGATACCGTGCAAACCTTCGCCCCGACCCTGTTTGTCGATCGCCGGCCAGCCTGACCGACCTAACGCCAGGCCCCGAGATTGTTGACGTTGCCAAGCGCGACGCCGGCCTGGTCGAGAATAGCGATCAGCTTCTGGGCGATCATGTAGGGTTCGGCCATCGCGAAGGTCACCGCCTGATGGCGGTCGGGGCCGATCACTGTCAGCGTGGTGCTGTGATCGATGACGTAATCATCGCTGTCGGCGAAAACCCTCTCATATTTGATACCGAGCGCATGCGCCGCGGCGGCTATCTGGTCCATCGAACCGGTCAGGCCGACCAGCCGGGTGTCGAAGGCGCGGGTGAACGCGGCAAGTGCCGGGCCGTGGTCGCGATCCGGATCGACGGTAATGAAGAGCGGCTGGATCCTGTCGGAAGCGGGCCCGATATCGTCGAGGGCTTCGACGATCGAGCTGAGCGCGGTCGGGCATTGGTCGGCGCAGTGGGTGTATCCGAAATAGATGAGCAGCCATTTGCCGGCGAAATCGTCGGTCGTTACGGCAGCTCCGGTCGCATCCACAAAGCTGAGCGAATGAGCGAGCGTGATCTGCTGTTGATCATCGGCCCACCCTGGCCGGATCGAGAACAGCAGCCCGATCACCAGCACATGGGCGCAGAGCACCTGGCGCCGGGTCACGGCGCAGAACCCTCGCCGGTGCCGAGCAACGAGGCGGCATCGCGGACGATAACGCGGGCGTCGCCGACGCGGCGCGTGATGCCGGCCTTGTCGAGAAACTCCAACACTTCGATGGTCAGGTTGCGGCCGATGCCGGAGCGGTCCTTGAAATCGGCGGCGGTAAAGCTGTGTTCGGGCGACAGCGCCGACAACTCGGCGCCGATCTTGCTGAGCTTTAACAGCGCCTCAGGCAGGTAAAAACGGTTTGGCGCCACCCCCGCGATATGGCCGAAACGCTCCAGACGCCGCAACAATCGGAAGGTCTTGTCAGGGTCCAGATCAAGCGCCGCCGCCAGCTCGCGGACCCGCGGCGGGCGCAATTCGCCCTCGACCAATAGCCGCTGCACCTTCTGCCACAACCGCTCATCCTCGCGGCTGAGCTGCGGTTGGTGCTGCGGTAGCCGCAGCATGCCGCGGTCGCGTACCACCTGCCCGGCGGCCAGCAGGTGGGCCATCGCGGCATCCAGCGCCGCCTCCGACCCTTGCCCGCGCATCCGGCTGAGCAGCGCCGGGCGCGGTATGCCGAGCGCGTCTGGCTGGGTGCGGTGCCATTCGCCGAGCGCCTCGATAAAGCGCTCGCCGAGTTGCGCGATCCGCTCCGGGCTGAGCGCGATGCCAGCCTCGCCTTCGCCTGCCCGCAGAAAGCCGCCGGCCTCGACCAGCGCTTCGATCTCCGCCAGCGGCAGATTGCGCGCCCAGGCAAACGCCGCGAGCTGCACCAGGCCGGCCGCCTCGATCAGCTTCTCCATCGCATCGCCGGCATCGGGCTCGGCCAGGGCCGCCAACGCCGCGAGCCGCTCCGGCCGCGAACGGCCGCGGCGTGGTGGCAAGGGATCGACCACGCGGCCGCCCGCCAGCGTATGGCGCGCCGCATGGTCGCGGATGATGACCCGATCGCCCCACAAGGCACCGAGCGGCCGCTCGGCCTCGATCTGCAAAAAGCCGCTCTCGCCAGCCGCCATTGTTCGGCGCCCGCCGAGCACGCCGACGCGCGCGACGATGTCTTCGGTGCCGAGATGCACATGCACCGGCAGGCCGCTGCGCAGCGGCGACGGTGCGGCATGCGAAACGCGGATCGCGACGTCAAACCGCGACACCGGGCGGTGCAGCCCCGGCGCTATGACCCAGTCGCCACGATGCGGCTCGGCACCATCGGGAAAATTGCCGGCGAGGTTGAGGGCACATCGCTCGCCGATACGCGCCGACTCAACAGCGCGGTTCTGCGCGTGCAGCCCGCGTACCCGCACCTCGATACCGCGCGGACTGACGATCAGACGATCGCCGGCGGCGACCTCGCCGGCCGCAATGGTGCCGGTGACCACCAGACCGATCCCGGGACGGCTGAAGGCGCGGTCGATCGGCATGCGGAAGCCGCCCGCGGTGCGCGCCGCCGCACGGGCCGCATCGGCCGCCGCGGCGCCGTCGCGCAGATGCGCCGCGAGCGCCGCGATGCCGTCGCCGGTGATGCTCGACACGGGATAGATCGGCGCATCGGCAAAGCCGGCTTCCGCCAAGAGTGCTGCCACTTCGGCTTCGACCGCGACCCGGCGCTCCTCGGGAACGCGGTCGATCTTGGTGACGATGCCGGTCACCTCGGAGACACCGATCAGCTCCAGCACATCGAGATGTTCGAGCGTCTGTGGCCGCGGCCCGTCATCGGCCGCGACGATCAACAACACACGATCGATCGACAGCACCCCGGCCAGCATATTCGCGAGAAATCGCTCATGGCCCGGCACATCGACAAAGCCCAGCTCGGTGCCGTCCGGCAGGGTCGTATAGGCGAAGCCGAGATCGATGGTCAGGCCGCGCCGCTTTTCCTCGGGCAAGCGATCCGCATCGACGCCTGTCAGCGCCCGAACCAGAGCCGTCTTGCCATGATCGATATGCCCGGCGGTCGCGACGATCATCGATGCGCTACACCGCGCGTAGGGTCGGTAGAGCGGGACGAAACCCGCTACATCGGACGCGGTGAACGATGGGCTTTGCCATGCTCAACCCATCCTACGATTTGCGCAGCGCCGCAAGCTGCACCACGAAATCCGTTTCGTCCTCCAGGCAGCGCAGGTCGAGGATAAGGCGGCCGGATTCGATGCGGCCGATAACCGGTATCGACAACGAGCGTAGGCAGGCCGCCAGATTTTCGACGGCGCGGCCGGACCGCTCGGTCGGGGACAGCGCAAGGCCCGCGCTGGGCAGAAGCGAGACCGGGAGGGCGCCGCTGCCGATCTGACTCTTCACCTCGGCGACCGCAATCGAGGCGACTCCGTGCAGAGCGTCGGCGACGGCGGGCCGGAGGCGTTCGGCGAGGGCGGCAATGTCGTCGCGCGGTCGGGCCAGCAGGCGAAGCGCTGGCAGGCGGGCGGCGAGCCGGTCGGGATCGGCGTAGAGGCGCAACACGGCTTCAAGCATGGCGAGGCGCACCTTATCGAGGCGCAAGGCGCGTTTCAGCGGGTTTTTCGCCAGTTTCGCGATCAGGTCGGCGCGGCCGACCACCAACCCCGCTTGCGGGCCGCCCAGCAATTTGTCGCCGCTGAAGGTGACGAGGTCGGCGCCCGCCTGAAGTGACTCGGCGACGGTAGGCTCGTGCGGCAGCCCCCAGCGCGTGAGATCGACCAGGGTGCCGCTGCCGAGGTCTTCGATCAGCGGCAGATCATGTTTGCGGGCAAGGGGGGCGAGTTGGGTGGCCGAAACCGCAGCGGTAAAGCCCTGGATTTCGTAGTTGCTGGTGTGGACCTTGAGGATCAGCGCGGTGTCGGGGCCGATCGCATCGGCGAAATCGCGCAGATGCGTGCGGTTGGTGGTGCCGATCTCGCGCAGCCGCGTGCCGGCGCGCTGCATGATGTCGGGCAGGCGGAAGGCGCCGCCGATCTCGATCAACTCGCCGCGCGAGACGATCGCCTCGCGCCCCGCCGCCAGCGCGTTGAGCGCCAATAGAAGCGCCCCGGCATTGTTGTTGACGGCGAGCGCCGCCTCGGCGCCGGTCAGGCGCTTCAGCCAGCCGGCGATATGGTCGTCGCGTTCGCCGCGACCGCCTTCGTCGATATCGTATTCGAGGTTGGTTGGTGAACGCATCGCCTCGGTGGCGGCGGCGATCGCCTCTTCCGGCAATGGCGCGCGGCCGAGATTGGTGTGCAGCACCGTGCCGGTCAGGTTGAAGACTCGCCGCTGCGATGGCCGCATCCGCCGACGCAGCGGCTCCGCGATGGCGGCGGCAATGTCGTCTGCGGTGGCGCTGTCATGGGCGGCTCGGCTGGCCGCCAGTGCGTCGCGAACCGCGTCGAGGACGAGGCCGCGGCCGTATCGCTCGATCAGCGCCACGGTCGACGGCGCTTGTAAGACGCGATCGACCGAGGGCAATGCGGCGCGGCGGTCGCGGTTCCCCTCGCTCATTCGCCGGCTACCATCGACAGGGGTGTCGCAGCCGGGCTGGCACAGCCAGGGACCAGCGCGACGGCAGGCCGCTCGCCGCTGCGTGTGACCACCTCGCCGATGATCGCGGCGCGGTATCCGGCCCGCCGCAACTCGTCGAGGCAGGTCTCGGCACGATCCGGTGCAACGCCGGCGAGCAGGCCACCCGCGGTTTGCGGGTCGATCAGGAGCGCGGCGAGCGCTGGGTCCGGCGCGCCGTCCAAGACGCTAAGCGCTGCAGCATTGGCATTGTGCAGCGAACTGGTGAGGCCGGTGGTGAGCAGCGCCATCGCGCCGTCGAGCGCGGGGATCGCCTCGGGATCCAGCCGCGCGTCGGTGCCCGAGGCCGCCAGCATTTCGCTCAGATGGCCGAGCAGGCCGAAACCCGTGACATCGGTGCAGGCGACGACACCGTGCCCGGTAAGGCAGGCGGCGGCCGCGCTGGCGGGTTGCAGCATCGTCGCGATCGCGGCGGTGACGAGCGACGCCGCCGCCTTGCCGCGCATCTCGGCGGCGAGAATGACGCCGGTGCCGAGCGGCTTGGTCAGGATCAGGCGGTCGCGGGGGCAGAGGCCGCCTTTGCGCATCAGGCGGCCCGGGCGAGTTCGGCCGGTCACCGCGAAGCCTAGCGCCAGTTCCGCCGCCTCGGCGCTATGCCCGCCGACCAGGACAGCGCCAGCTGCTTCCAGCACCTCCGTGCCGCCTTTCAGCATGTGAAACAGATCGTGCTCGACGATGCCGGGACGGGCTGGCGGCAATGCGGCGATGGCAAGCGCGGTTTCCGGCACACCCCCCATCGCGTAGATGTCACCCAGCGCGTGTGTCGCGGCGATACGGCCGAACAGATACGGGTCGCTGACCATGGCTCGAAAGAAATCGACGGTCTGCAACAGTGGCGGCGCGCCGGGGAATTGCAGCAGCGCGGCATCGTCCGGGCTGCCGAGTCCGATCGAGATCGCGTTGTTGGTTGCGGGGTTGAGACGGGCCATCGCGCGCGTCAGCACTTCCGCCGGCACCTTGGCGGCGCAACCGCCGCAGCGCATCGCGTCTTCGCTACCAGCTTCGTCGGCCATCGAGGGCAGCTCGGTGTAGCCGCGCATCCAGCGGCGGTCGATCCAGTCCTTGAGCCGCCACAGCCAGCGACCCTGGGCAACGAGGCTGCCGCGCGACGCCACCGCACGGCCGTCGCCGCTGCCGATCAACGCCAACGCATGGGCTTGCGGCACATAGCGGCGCAACGGGCGATCGGTCGCTAGGCGGCGCAGATTTTCCGCGAGCGGAGGCCCGGCACGCACGGCATAGACGCCGGCCTTGGGACGCGGGTGCGCGGCCATCGTGGCGATATCGCCGGCGGCGAACACCGCGGGGTCGGCGGGCGAGCGCAGCATCTCGTCGACAAGGAGGAAGCCGAGGCTGTCGAGCGGCAACCCGGTGTCGGCCAGCCACGGTGCGCCGGCCGCCTCGGTGACCCACAGTGCTTCGTCGAATTCGATGATGGTCTCGTCGGTCGAGATCAGCCGGCCGGACTCGACCTGGGCGATGCGTGTTCGCGGCAGCACCGTTATGCCGCGCTCGCCGCAGAGCCGGGAAAACCGCTGCCTGACTTTAGGGTTATGCGACGGCAGCAGATCGTCGGCGCTGACCAGCGTCACGGCGGGTGGGGCGCCACGCAAGGCCGTCAGGCGGTGATGCGCCGACACCGCCAGTTCGACCCCGCCAGCGCCCGCGCCGACAATCGCCAGCCGTAAAGAGTCGTTCGCCGAGGCGCGGTCGAGCAGCGCCTGCCAGCGTTCGGCGAAATGGTCGATTGGCTTGACCGGGATCGTATGCTCGGCGGCGCCCGGCACATCGTCATGACGCGGGGTCGACCCGATATCGAGCGCTACCGCGTCGTAGCGGATTGGCGGGTGGTTGCGGCAAATCACCTGCCGCGCAGCGCGATCGAGACCGACCGCTTCGTCATGGATCAGCCGCGCGCCGGCAAACCGCGCCAGCCGCATCAGATCGATATGGCACTCGTCGAAGCTGTAAAAGCCGGCGACAAAGCCGGGGAGCATGCCGGAATAGGGCGTCTCGACATCGCGCGCGATCAATGTCACCCGCACCCCCGGCAGTGGCCGCATGCCAAACCGCTTCAGCACATGCACATGCGCATGGCCGCCGCCAACCAGGACGATGTCGTGCGTGACCGGGACGGCCGGAGATTGCTGCATCGATACCGTCGAGGCCTACGAGCCGCCTACTCGCGGAACTGGAAGCGGTAGGTATTGCCGTGCGGTTTGATCCAGCCGGCGGTCGGGGCGGGGAAATGCGCCGGCAGGATCAGGGTGCCGAGCCCGGCATGCTCCTCGATGATGCGGGTGCGGGTGTGGCGGGAGCCGTCCATATCGGTGCAGGCGCGGGTCGACCATTCCG